>NZ_CP045701.2:5155512-5511024 GCF_009601685.2 Pseudomonas brassicacearum | reverse complement strand
AAAGCAGGCCGAGCAGGGCGAAGGTCTTGGGGTGTTTCATGCTGAGTTTCCTTTTACAGATCAAGGGTGAGACTGACAGTGAAATTGCGCGGCTCGCCGGGGGTGACCCAGTAGTTGCTGTAGGCGCGCTCGTAGTATTTTTCGTCGAAGACGTTGTTCAGGTTCAGGCCCACGGTGACGTTGTCGCTGGCTTTGTAATGAGCCAGCAGATCCACGGTGTGGTAGGCCGGCAGTTCGAAATCCTTGCCGGCTTCGCCCGAGCGATCGCCGACATACGTGAACGCCGCGCCGACATCCGAACCGCGCAGGTGCCCGTTCTGGAATTCGTAGACGCCCAGCAGGCTGGCGCTGTGTTTGGCGACGCCGAGGATCCGGCTGCCCGTGGGGATTTGCTCGTCACCCTGGGTCACTTCGGCATCGATGTAGGCATAGGCGCCGATCACCCGCACGGCGTCGGTCACTTGCCCGCTGAATTGCAGGTCGATGCCCTGGCTGCGGGCCTTGCCCATGGCACTGTAGAAATCAGTCCCCGCGACCTGAGCCAGGACGTTTTCCTTTTCTATATGGAACGCCGCCAGGGTGGTGCTCAGGCGGTCGTCGAACAACTCGCTCTTGATCCCTACTTCGTAGCCGACACCTTCCTCGGGATCGAAGGTTTTGCTGTCGGCATCCAGGCCGTTATTGGGCTTGAACGAGGTGGAGGCGTTGGCGAACAGGCCGACTTCAGGCGTCAGTTGATACAGCAGGCCGGCCCGCTGCGTCAGGGCGTCGTGACGTTGGCGGCTGGTGACGTTGGTGGTGTGGTCGTCGATGCTCTGCTCGAAATGCTCGTAACGCACGCCGAGCATGCCCCGCAGCTTGTCGGTGAAGACGATCTGGTCCTGAAGGTTCAGCGCGCGGCTTTGCACACGCTCGAAAAAATCGGTGCCGGTACGTTTGCCATCAGGCTTCGGCTGGCCGTAGACCGGTTGATAGATGTCGATGGGATAAGTGCCACCGTTGATGGTGGTCACGCGCTCGTTCTTGCGGTAGTCCTCGTATTCGCTGCCGATCAGCAGTTCGTGCTGCCACGGGCCGAGGTCGAACAGGCCACGCAATTCCAGTTGGGTGATGCTGTCGTGCCAATTGTTGTCGCGCTCGCGATAGCGGCGGTTCAGTGTGTGGCCGTCGGCATTCAGCGGTCGTGCTTCGGAGGCAAAGCCCCAGAGTTCACCCTGCTTGTAATGGCTGGCCAGGCGCAGTTGCCAGGTGTCGTTGAGCTGATGTTCGAGGGCGGCCTGGAGCATGTTGTTGTGATTGTCGATGTCGCCGTCGTTGGGCTCGCCCAAAAAAGTCGAGCGGGAGACACCACTCCAGCGGTTGTTCGGGGCGACGATGCCACGGTCGAACGTCGAGCTGTGGCGCACGATTTCGCTTTCCACCAGCAACCGGGTGTCGGGGTTCAATTGCCAACTGAGGGAGGGTGCGACGAAGACGCGCTTGCTGTCGACGTGATCGCGAAAGCTGTTGTTGTCCTCGACCGCCAGGTTGACCCGCGACAACAGGTTGCCTTCGGTATCCAGTGGCGTGTTGACGTCCAGTGCGGTGCGGTAGCGATCCCAACTGCCGGCGCTGGTTTGCAAGGTGGTGAAGGCTTCCGGCTGGGGTCTCTTGGTAACAATGTTCACCGTACCACCGGGATCGCCCCGGCCATACAGGCTGGCGGCCGGGCCCTTGAGCACTTCGATGCGTTCGATGTTCGCCGCGTCCGGCGTGCTCGGATACCCTCGGTTGGCGCTGAACCCGTCCTTGTAGAACTCCGACGTCGTGAAGCCGCGCACACTGTACTCGTAGAGTGTCAGGCCGCCGAAGTTGTTCTGCTTCGACACGCCGCCAGCGTATTCCAATGCCCGCTCGATGTTGGTGCTGCCCAGGTCCTTGAGCACGCTGGCGGGAATCACGCTGATCGATTGCGGGATGTCGCGCAGGGCCGTGTCGGTTTTGGTGGCACTGGCAGAGCGGGTGGCGCGATAGCCAGTGACAGGCCCGGTGGCGGATTCATAGTCGGACGTCACGGTGATGGCGTCCAGTTCCAAGGGCTGGGTTTCTTCGGCGTAGGCCGGATCGCCCAGCAGACCCAAAGCCAAGCTGGCGAGAGAAATCCGTTTGAGGGATGACATGTTATGTTGTTCCAATTTTTAGAATTGAAACAATATAACACTACTAATGAGAATTTATGCTATTTCTGATTTGCCAATCGGGCGTGGTTCCTTCGCTGGGAAAACACGCCCCCGCTGGACCTGTGTAGGCGCAGCGTAGGAGCAGTGTAGGAGCTGTCGAGTGCAACGAGGCTGCGATCTTTCCCCAGACACTTGAGTCCCAAGTGAAAGATCAAGATCAAGATCAAAAGATCGCAGCCTTCGGCAGCTCCTACAGAGCCCGGCGTATGACGCGGCTTACTGCTCTTCCTTGAGCACCACCGGCGCCGGCGGTGGGCGCAGGCCGATTTCAGCGGTGAGCTTGAGCTCCTTGCCGTTGCGCATGACCTGGATGGTCACTTTGTCGGTGGGTTTGATCCGCGCCACCTGGTTCATCGAGCGGCGGCCATCGCCGGCCGGTTCGCCATCGATGCTCAGGATCACATCGCCCAGTTGCAGGCCGGCCTTCTGCGCCGGGCCGTCGCGGAAAATCCCCGCCACCACGATGCCGGGCCGCCCGGACAAACCAAAGGACTCCGCCAGTTCCTGGGTCAGCGGCTGGACTTCAATGCCCAGCCAGCCGCGAATCACCTGGCCGTGTTCGATGATCGACTTCATCACCTCCATCGCCAGCTTCACCGGAATGGCGAAGCCGATGCCCTGGCTGCCGCCGGACTTGGAGAAGATCGCCGTGTTGATCCCCGTCAGGTTGCCGTTGGCATCCACCAGCGCGCCGCCGGAGTTGCCGGGGTTGATCGCGGCGTCGGTCTGGATGAAGTCCTCGTAGTTGTTCAGGCCCAACTGATTGCGCCCGGTGGCGCTGATGATGCCCATGGTCACGGTCTGGCCGACGCCGAACGGGTTGCCGATGGCCAGGGTCACGTCGCCGATGCGGATGCTGTCGGAGCGGCCGATGGTGATGGCCGGCAGGTTCTTGAGGTCGATCTTGAGCACCGCGAGGTCGGTTTCCGGGTCGCTGCCGATCACCCGGGCCAGGGTTTCGCGGCCGTCCTTGAGGGCCACCACGATCTGGTCGGCACCGCTGGTAACGTGGTTGTTGGTGAGGATATAGCCTTCCGGGCTCATGATCACACCCGACCCCAGGCTCGACTCCATGCGCTTCTGCTTGGGCGAGTTGTCGCCGAAGAAGCGCCGGAATTGCGGGTCTTCGAACAACGGATGGCTGGGTTTGTTGATGACCTTGGTGGTGTACAGGTTCACCACGGCCGGCGCAGCGGTGGTCACGGCATCGGCATAGGACACCGGCCCCTGCTGCACCGCCTTGGTTTGCGGCGCCTGCTGCAAGTTGACGTCGAGACTCGGCAGGCCGACCCATTCCGGGTAACGCTGGATAATCAGTAGAGCGACAAGCACGCCGGCCAATAGCGGCCAGCCGGAAAAACGCAGCGCCTTGAACATTAAGCACGTCCTACAAAGGTTGCAGGCGGTATGAGACCGCCCATAATGTCGCGCATTATACGAGGCCGCGCGCGCCTCTGAACGGGATATTTAGGAGTCTTTTCATGGCCGTAGCCCTGAACACCCTGGTTGAAGAAGCGGACCGTTACCTGACCAGCAGCCGGATTGCCGATTACTGCCCCAACGGCCTGCAGGTCGAAGGCGCGCCCCAGGTGATGCGCATTGTCAGCGGCGTCACCGCCAGCCAGGCCTTGCTTGACGCTGCCGTCGAGGCCGAGGCCGACCTGGTGCTGGTGCACCACGGTTATTTCTGGAAGGGCGAAAACCCTTGCATCACCGGCATGAAACAGCGTCGCCTCAAGACGTTGCTCAGGCATGACATCAGCCTGCTGGCCTACCACTTGCCCCTGGACCTGCACCCGGAGGTGGGCAACAACGTGCAGTTGGCCCGCCAGTTGGACATCACCGTCGAAGGGCCGCTGGATCCGGACAACCCCAAGATCGTCGGCCTGGTCGGCTCCCTGTCCGAACCGATGACGGCGCGGGATTTCGCGCGCAAGGTCCAGCAAACCTTGGGTCGCGAGCCCTTGCTGATCGAAGGCGAGCAGATAATTCGCCGGGTCGGCTGGTGCACCGGTGGCGGCCAGGGGTATATCGATCAGGCGGTGCTGGCCGGCGTCGACCTGTTCCTCAGCGGCGAGGCATCGGAGCAGACGTTCCACAGCGCGCGGGAAAATGGCATCAGCTTCATCGCCGCCGGGCATCATGCGACCGAACGCTATGGCATCCAGGCGCTGGGTGACTACCTGGCGCGACGCTTTGCCCTGGAGCACATCTTCATCGATTGCCCGAATCCGATCTGACTAACGCTGAACCAAATGTGGAAGCGGGCCTGTGGGAGCAAAGCTTGCTCGCGATGACGTCGGCACAAGCAACGCCGCTATCGCGAGCAAGCTTTGCTCCCACAGGGGTCACTGCCTCCCACAAAATTCACTGCAATGCCCGAACCGGCAGGCATATCCATATGCTGTTTCGATCTAGTTGGCGCCCTGATTAGAAGAGGTCGCTGTGCTAGGATTCCCCGCTCGAACACGGCCCGCTGGCCGTTCATAAGAATGTTTTCGTGAGTAGCCATGGTCGACAAACTGACGCATCTGAAACAGCTGGAGGCGGAAAGCATCCACATCATCCGCGAGGTGGCCGCCGAGTTCGATAACCCGGTGATGCTTTACTCCATCGGTAAAGACTCCGCCGTGATGCTGCACCTGGCACGCAAGGCGTTTTTCCCCGGCAAGCTGCCGTTTCCGGTGATGCACGTCGACACCCGCTGGAAATTCCAGGAAATGTACAAGTTCCGCGATCGCATGGTCGAGGAACTGGGCCTGGACCTGATCACTCATGTGAACCCGGACGGCGTGGCGCAGGGCATCAACCCGTTCACCCACGGCAGTGCCAAGCACACCGACATCATGAAGACCGAAGGGCTCAAGCAGGCCTTGGACAAATATGGTTTCGACGCCGCGTTCGGCGGTGCCCGCCGCGATGAAGAGAAGTCCCGCGCCAAGGAGCGCGTGTACTCGTTCCGCGACAGCAAGCACCGCTGGGACCCGAAGAACCAGCGCCCGGAGCTGTGGAACGTCTACAACGGCAAGGTCAACAAGGGCGAGTCGATCCGGGTATTCCCGCTGTCGAACTGGACCGAGCTGGACATCTGGCAGTACATCTACCTCGAAGGCATCCCGATCGTGCCGCTGTACTTTGCCGCCGAGCGCGAAGTGATCGAGAAGAACGGCACGCTGATCATGATCGACGACGAGCGCATCCTCGAGCACCTGTCCGACGAAGACAAGGCCCGCATCGTCAAGAAAAAAGTGCGTTTCCGTACCCTTGGCTGCTACCCATTGACGGGCGCGGTGGAGTCCGAGGCCGAAAGCCTGACGGACATCATTCAGGAAATGCTCCTGACGCGAACTTCCGAGCGCCAGGGCCGGGTCATCGACCACGATGGCGCAGGCTCGATGGAAGATAAAAAACGTCAAGGTTATTTCTAAGGGGCTGTCATGTCGCATCAATCTGATTTGATCAGCGAGGACATCCTCGCCTACCTGGGCCAGCACGAGCGCAAAGAGCTGCTGCGTTTTTTGACCTGCGGTAACGTCGACGACGGCAAGAGCACCCTGATCGGGCGCCTGCTGCACGACTCCAAGATGATCTACGAAGATCATCTGGAAGCCATCACCCGCGATTCGAAGAAAGTCGGCACCACCGGTGACGACATCGACCTGGCGTTGCTGGTCGACGGCCTGCAGGCCGAGCGCGAGCAAGGCATCACCATCGATGTCGCCTACCGCTATTTCTCCACCGCCAAGCGTAAGTTCATCATCGCCGATACCCCCGGCCATGAGCAGTACACCCGCAACATGGCCACCGGTGCCTCCACCTGTGACCTGGCGATCATCCTGGTGGACGCCCGCTACGGCGTGCAGACCCAGACCCGTCGCCACAGCTTCATCGCCTCGTTGTTGGGCATCAAGCACATCGTCGTGGCCATCAACAAGATGGACCTCAAGGACTTCGACCAGGGCGTGTTCGAGTCGATCAAGGCCGACTACCTGAAGTTCGCCGAAGGCTTGAAGATGAAGCCCACCACCATGCACTTCGTGCCGATGTCCGCCCTCAAGGGCGACAACGTGGTGAACAAGTCCGAGCGTTCGCCGTGGTACACCGGCCAGTCGCTGATGGAAATCCTCGAGACCGTGGAAGTGGCGGGCGACCGCAACTTCACCGACCTGCGCTTCCCGGTGCAGTACGTCAACCGTCCGAACCTGAACTTCCGCGGTTTCGCCGGCACCCTCGCCAGCGGCATCGTGCACAAGGGCGACGAAGTGGTGGTGTTGCCATCGGGCAAGAGCAGCCGCGTGAAATCCATCGTCACCTTCGAAGGCGAGCTGGAACACGCAGGCCCTGGCCAGGCGGTCACGCTGACCATGGAAGACGAAATCGACATCTCCCGGGGCGACTTGCTGGTGCATGCCGACAACGTGCCACCGGTCACCGACAGCTTTGAAGCGATGCTGGTATGGATGGCCGAAGAACCGATGCTGCCGGGCAAGAAATACGACATCAAGCGTGCCACCAGCTACGTGCCGGGCTCGATTGCCAGCATCGTCAACAAGGTGGACGTGAACACCCTTGAAGAAGGTCCGGCCAACGCGTTGCAACTCAACGAAATCGGCCAGGTGAAAATCGCCCTGGATGCGCCGATCGCCCTGGACGGTTACGAGAGCAACCGCACCACCGGCGCGTTCATCGTCATCGATCGCCTGACCAACGGCACGGTCGGTGCCGGCATGATCGTCGCCCAGCCGCTGGCTCACGGCAGCAGCACGCACCACGGCAAGCTGGCCCATGTGTCGGTGGAAGAACGCGCCCAGCGCTTCGGCCAGCAGCCGGCCACGGTCCTGTTCAGCGGCCTGTCGGGCGCTGGCAAAAGCACGCTGGCCTATGCGGTCGAGCGCAAGTTGTTCGACTCGGGCCGTGCGGTCTTTGTCCTCGATGGCCAGAACCTGCGTCATGACCTGAACAAGGGCTTGCCGCAGGACCGCGCCGGGCGTACCGAGAACTGGCGCCGTGCGGCTCACGTCGCCCGTCAGTTCAACGAAGCCGGCCTGCTGACCCTCGCCGCGTTTGTTGCCCCGGATGCCGAAGGCCGCGAACAGGCCAAGGCGCTGATCGGCAAGGAGCGTCTGCTGACGGTCTACGTCCAGGCCTCGCCAACGGTGTGTGCCCAGCGTGATCCGCAAGGCCTGTATGCCGCCGCTGGCGACAACATCCCGGGCGAATCCTTCCCGTATGACGTGCCGCTGGATGCCGATCTGGTGATCGATACCCAGTCGCTGTCGTTGGAAGAGAGCGTCAAGCAGGTGCTCGATCTGCTGCGCCAGCGTGGGGCGATCTAAGGTTCGCCGCCGTAACTAAAAGCCCGCAGATGAGTGATCATCTGCGGGCTTTTTCATTTCCAGAGAGCAACTCGGTCAACTGTGGGGGCTTGGATACTCCCGGTGCATCTGCGCAAGCAACGCATCCTTGTCCTGCCACAACTGGTTGATCCAACCCTGGAACTCCAGGCGATATACGCCATCCTGATCGTAGTTCTTGCCAATGAACTGCGGTGGGATCTTCAGTTCCTGGAAATGCACCACCACCTCTGCAACGTTGCCGCAGAGCAAATCCCAATACCCCGGACGACCGCCCGGATAATGAATGGTCACGTTGATGATCGACTCCAGTTGCTCACCCATGGCATCGAGTACAAACGCGATGCCGCCAGCCTTGGGCTTGAGCAGGTAGCGGAACGGTGACTGCTGCTGGGCATGCTTGCCTTCGGTGAAGCGCGTGCCTTCGACAAAATTGAAAATGCCCACGGGGTTGTTGCGAAACTTCGCGCAGGTCTTGCGGGTGGTTTCCAGGTCCTTGCCTTTCTTTTCCGGATGCTTTTCCAGGTACGCCTTGGAGTAACGCTTCATGAACGGGAACCCCAGTGCCCACCAAGCCAGGCCGATCACCGGCACCCAGATCAGTTGCTGCTTGAGGAAAAACTTCAACGGCCGGATGCGTCGGTTCAGTACGTACTGCAACACCATGATGTCGACCCAGCTCTGGTGGTTGCTGGTGATCAGGTACGAATGCTGGTAGTCCAGGCCCTCCAGGCCGCTGAGGTGCCAGCGGGTGCGACGCAGCAGGGTCATCCAGGCCTTGTTGTTGCTGATCCAGGCCTCGTGGATGTGGCTCATCAACCAATCGGTGAAGCGCTGGGCGGCGGGGAAGGGCAGCAGCAATTTGAAAATCGCCACGATGAACAGCGGCGTGCAGCAGGCGATAGTGTTCAGCGCCAACAGCAGCGAGGCAATCACGCCCCGCAGTGGAGCGGGCAGGAAATCCAGCATTTAAATGTCCAAAGGTCGGTTGGCGGCTTGGATCGCGGTCAGGGCGATGGTGTACACGATGTCGTCGACCTGGGCGCCGCGCGGCAAGTCATTCACCGGTTTGCGCAAGCCTTGCAGCATCGGCCCGAGGCTGACGCAATCGGCGCTGCGTTGCACGGCCTTGTGGGTGGTGTTGCCGGTGTTGAGGTCCGGGAAGATGAACACCGTCGCCCGGCCAGCCACCTGGCTGTTGGGCGCCAATTGCCGTGCCACGGTTTCGTTGGCGGCGGCGTCGTATTGCAGCGGACCATCGATCAACAAGCCATGCTGGGCCTCGTGGGCCAGCAGGGTGGCTTCGCGAACTTTCTCCACTTCTTCGCCACTGGCCGACTCGCCGCTGGAGTAGCTGAGCATCGCCACCCGTGGCGTGATGCCGAACGCGGCGGCCGAGTCGGCACTTTGCAGGGCAATTTCCGCCAGTTCCGCAGCGCTGGGGTGCGGGTTCATCACGCAGTCGCCGTAGACCAGCACTTCTTCGGGAAACAGCATGAAAAACACCGAAGACACCAGCGAGCATCCTGGCGCGGTCTTGATCAGTTGCAACGCCGGGCGGATGGTGTTGGCGGTGGAGTGGATGACTCCGGATACCAGCCCATCCACTTCATCCAGGGCCAGCATCATGGTGCCAATGACCACGGTGTCTTCCAGTTGCTGCTCGGCCATCGGTGCGTTCAGGCTCTTGCTCTTGCGCAACCGCACCATCGGCTCGACATAACGCTCGCGAATCGAATCCGGGTCGAGAACCTCCAGCCCCGGCGGCAGCTCGATACCTTGGGCACGGGCCACCGCCTCGACGTCGGCCGGTTTTGCCAGCAACACGCAGCGGGCGATGCCCCGGGCCTGGCAAATGGCGGCGGCCTGGACGGTCAACGGTTCGCTGCCCTCGGGCAGGACGATGCGTTTGTTGGCGGCCTGGGCGCGCTGGATCAACTGATAGCGGAACACTGCCGGCGACAGGCGCATTTCCCGTGGCGTACCGCAGCGCTGGTGCAGCCACTTGGCGTCCAGGTGACTGGCGACAAAATCGGTGATGATCTCCGCACGTTCGCGGTCATCGATGGGAATTTCCTTGTTCAAGCTGTTGAGCAGGTTGGCAGTGTCATAAGAGCCGGTGCTCACCGACAGCACCGGCAACCCCGCCTGCAAGGCACCGCGACACAAGTCCATGATGCGCGGGTCGGGCAGGGTGTCGCTGGTCAGCAGCAGGCCGGCCAGCGGCACGCCGTTGATCGCGGCCAGGCTCACGGCCAGGATGATGTCGTCGCGATCGCCGGGGGTCACCACCAGCACGCCGGGCTTGAGTAGTTCCACGGTGTTGCGCATGGTGCGGGCGCAAATGATGATGTTGCTCATGCGCCGGGTTTCGTAGTCGCCGGCGTTGAGCACCTGGGCGCCCATCAGGTCGGCCACGTCACGGGTACGCGGGGCGTTGAGTTCGGGGCGAAACGGGATGCAACCGAGCAGGCGGAAATCGCCGCTGCGCAGTAAAGGCGAGTGCTCCTTCAGGCGTGCGGAAAACGCCTCCATGCTTTCGTCGGTGCGGACCTTGTTCAGGATCACCCCGAGGACTTTCGGGTCCTTCGGCCCGCCAAACAACTGCGCCTGCAACTCTACCCGGCCAGACAGTTCGGTCAGCACTTCGTTTTCCGGCGCCGACACCAGGATGACCTCGGCGTCCAGGCTCTTGGCCAGGTGCAGGTTGACCCGGGCGGCGTAGCTGGCGTTGCGGGTCGGGACCATGCCTTCGACGACCAGCACGTCCTTGCCGATGGCCGCCTGCTGGTAAAGGGTGATGATTTCTTCCAGCAGCTCATCGAGCTGGCCGTCGCCAAGCATGCGCTCTACGTGGGCCAGGCCCAGGGGCTGCGGCGGTTTGAGGCCATGGGTGCGGGCCACCAGCTCGGTGGAGCGCTCCGGCCCGGTGTCGCCGGGGTGAGGTTGGGCAATGGGTTTGAAAAAGCCGACTTTCAGCCCGGCCCGTTCAAGGGTACGCACCAGCCCGAGGCTGATGGAGGTCAGGCCCACACCAAAATCGGTGGGTGCGATAAAAAAAGTTTGCATGCGGATTCTCTAAAGGAGCATGGCTAGTGTCCTGTATCACGGGACACCGGGCGCGGCCTATGACTGGCCGTCTACCGTCAAATTCAGTTGCCAAGGTTATCGCTAACCGGGCCCTGCGCGCACCAGCCGCAATCAAAGGGCTGGCCTATTTTTTCAATACGTTGCCCAGGGTCCAGCACCCAGGCCCGGGACTGCCACGGTGGCTGGTGGCGCAGGTGCTGGGTGTGGCCGCAGGACAGCTCGGCCACCCAGTGCCCGTCCTCGTCCTGATGGAAACCGGTGACCGTCGGTCTGTTCGAGCAGGCCCGTTTGTCCGGGTTCCGTTCGCTTTCGGGCAAATCCTTGTTTAGACTTGTCCGTTCTTCATTCTTATGCAAAAGGTCTCGCCCCATGCTGATCGCCGCCAATAAGGCTGTCTCCATCGACTATACCCTGACCAACGACGCTGGTGAGGTCATCGACAGCTCTGCCGGCGGCGCTCCGCTGGTCTACCTGCATGGCGCAGGCAACATCATCCAGGGTTTGGAAAAAGCCCTGGAAGGCAAAACGGTCGGTGACGACCTGAACGTTACCGTCGAGCCGGAAGACGCCTATGGCGAGTACTCCGCCGAACTGGTCAGCACCCTGAGCCGCAGCATGTTCGAAGGCGTCGACGAGCTGGAAGTGGGCATGCAGTTCCACGCCTCGGCACCCGATGGCCAGATGCAGATCGTCACCATCCGCGACCTGGAAGGCGACGACGTCACCGTTGACGGCAACCACCCGTTGGCCGGCCAGCGCTTGAACTTCAAGGTCAAGATCGTCGACATCCGTGACGCCAGCCAGGAAGAAATCGCCCATGGTCACGTCCATGGCGAAGGCGGCCATCACCACTGATTTGTGCGCTACGCTCAAATGACCAGTGAACTGGAAAGGCGCCATACGGCGCCTTTTTAGTCGGTTGCTGTTAGCATCACCCATGGCTGTTTCGAAAAGATCTGCAAACCTGGAGTTCGTCATGAGTGCTTTCCACGACCTTAAACTCAAAGCCCTGGATGGTCAGGAGCTTGCTCTGGCGCCGTTCAAGGGGAAAGTCGTGCTGGTGGTCAACGTCGCCTCCAAGTGTGGCCTGACGCCGCAGTACGCTGCGCTGGAAAATCTCTATCAGCAATACAAAGCCCAGGGCTTCACCGTGCTGGGCCTGCCCTGCAATCAGTTCGCCGGACAGGAGCCTGGGACCGAGCAGGAAATCCAGGAGTTCTGCAGTCTCAACTATGGCGTGACGTTTCCGCTGTCGAGCAAGCTGGACGTGAACGGTCCTGATCGTCACCAGTTGTACCGTCTGCTGGCGGGCGAGGGGGCCGAGTTTCCCGGGGACATTACCTGGAACTTCGAAAAATTCCTGCTCGGCAAGGACGGTCGGGTACTGGCGCGTTTCTCGCCGCGTACGGTGCCGGATGATCCTGCCGTGATCCAGGCGATTGAAAAAGCGTTGGCTTGATCCCCCTGGAAATTGCAGCTGTAGGAGCTGCCGAAGGCTGCGATCTTTTGATCTTTTGATCTTTTGATCTTTCGCTTGAGACTCAAGTGTCTGGGGAAAGATCGCAGCCTCGTTGCACTCGACAGCTCCTACACAGCTCACACAGCTTCTATGCAGCTTCTACGCAGCGCCAACACAGCCCTACGCAGCTTCCTTTTGATCCTTAATCACTCCAATCAATAGTGCTACCCAGCGCTCACCATGCTCCATATTATCGTCGTCATATCCGATCTATGACTTCGTCCCGTGGAGTGCCTCATGCCTGCAAAAGCCCTGTTCAAACCTTTCCACCTCGGCGCGCTCGAGTTGCCGACTCGGGTGGTGATGGCGCCGATGACCCGTTCGTTTTCGCCGGGCGGCGTGCCGAACGCCAAGGTCATCGAGTATTACCGTCGCCGCGCGGCGGCTGGGGTCGGGCTGATCATCACCGAGGGCACCACGGTTGGCCACAAGGCCTCCAACGGCTACCCGAATGTGCCGCATTTTTATGGTGACGCCGCGTTGGCCGGCTGGAAAAAAGTGGTCGATGCAGTGCACGCCGAAGGCGGCAAGATCGTTCCACAGTTGTGGCATGTGGGCAGTGTGCGACGCATCGGCACCGAGCCGGACGCCAGCGTGCCGGGCTATGGCCCGACCGAAAAGCTCAAGGACGGTCAGGTGGTGGTCCACGGCATGACCCAGGCGGACATTGACGACGTCATCGCGGCATTCGCCCAGGCGGCAAAAGACGCTCAAAGCATCGGTATGGACGGCGTGGAGATCCACGGCGCCCACGGCTACCTCGTGGACCAGTTCTTCTGGGAAGGCAGCAACCAACGCACCGACGGTTACGGCGGTAGCCTGGCCAATCGTTCACGCTTGGCGATCGAATTGATCCGTGCCGTGCGCGCGGCGGTGGGCGAGGGCTTCCCGATCATTTTCCGGTTCTCCCAATGGAAGCAGCAGGACTACACCGCGCGCCTGGTGCAGAGCCCTGAAGCCTTGGGCGAATTCCTCAAGCCGTTATCTGACGCCGGCGTGGATATTTTCCACTGTTCGACACGGCGTTTCTGGGAGCCGGAGTTCGAAGGCTCCGAGCTGAACCTGGCCGGCTGGACCCGCAAGCTTACCGGCAAGCCCACCATCACCGTTGGCAGCGTTGGCCTGGATGGCGAGTTCCTGCAGTTCATGGTCAACACCGACAAAGTCGCGCAACCGGCCAGCCTGGAAAAACTGCTGGAACGCCTGAACAACGACGAGTTCGACCTGGTGGCGGTAGGGCGTGCGCTGCTGGTGGATCCGGACTGGGCGCAGAAAGTGCGCGAAGGGCGGGAGCAGGAAATCCTGCCGTTCAGTCGCGAGGCGTTGATGACCCTGGTTTAAGCGGCGACTTGTAGGGCCTCATCGCGGGCAAGCCTTGCTCTCACATGGATCTTCAGTGAACACATGACTTGTGAACAGTTGATAATCCTGTGGGAGCAAGGCTTGCCCGCAATGCTTTTCAGCGTGGCGACACGGCCTGGGGCAGCGACGATTCGACCTGACAAACCCCGCGCAACTGCGCCTCGAACTGCTCGATCACCGACGCCCAGCCCTGGCGGCTGGCATGTTGGCGCGCATTGAGCCGCACGCAACGCAAGGTCTCGCGCTCTTCCAGCAGCCAACGGGCGGCATCGCAGAACGCCTCCTCATCTCCCGGCATTGCCAGCACGCCGTTGTAGCCGTGGCGAATATGCTGGGCCGCCGCAGCCTGATCGTAGGCCACCACGCCCAGCCCGGACGCCAGCGCCTCCAGCACCACATTGCCGAAGGTTTCGGTCAGGCTCGGAAAGACAAACACATCCCCAGACGCATAATGACTGGCCAGCGCCTCGCCGCGTTGCGAGCCACAAAAGATCGCTTCGGGCAGTTCCTGCTCCAGGGCGCAGCGCTGCGGGCCGTCGCCGATTACCACCAGTTTCATCCGTCGTCCCGGGAACGCGCGGCACAGCGTGGCGAAACTGCGTTTGAGCAGCCCGAGGTTTTTCTCCGGAGCCAGGCGTCCGACGTGGATCACCGCGATGTCATCCTCGCCCAGGCCCCACGCCTCCCGCAGGCTCGCCGAACGCTTGACCGGATGAAACAGTTGGCTGTCCACGCCGCGTGAGAGCAGCGCCACGCGCTCGAAATGTCGTCGCTCCAGTTCCAGGCGCTGGCTGACGCTGGGCACCAGGGTCAGGTTGGAGCGGTTGTGAAACCAGCGCAGGTAATGGGTGAGCACGCGACTCAACAGTCCGAGGCCGTACTGCTGGGTGTATTGCTGGAAATTGGTGTGGAAACCGCTGACCACCGAAATGCCCAAGCGTCGTGCCGCGCGCAGGGCCGACAAACCCAGCGGTCCTTCGGTGGCGATGTACAGCACGTCCGGACGATGGCGTTTCCAGCGCCTGAGCAGTTTGTGCATCGACGCCTGGCCCCACTGCAAACCCGGGTAGCCCGGTAGCGGCCAGCCCCGGCACAGCAACAACTGCTCGTCACTGGCCTGGCGTTGGTCGTCGACCTGGCGCGGCCGTATCAGCTCGACCTGATGCCCGCGGGCGCGCAGGCCGTCGTACAGGCGGCCCAGGGTATTGGCCACGCCATTGATTTCCGGCGGGAAGGTTTCGGTGATCAGGGTGATATGCAGGGGTGTGGTCATGACCCCAGTGTCGACCGGGGCCATTTCGTCATTGTGACGACAGGATGATGGATTTGTGACGGCTCAGCCCTGGCGGGCCAACGCGGTCTCGGCGCCTTGCTCACGGACCCAGAACAACGTCGCGCCGGCCACCGCTGCGGGCATCATCAGGATGTTCACCACCGGGATCAGCAGCACCAGGTACACGCTGCCGCCAAAGCCCAGGCTCTGCCAGCGTTTTTCCCGCAGCCAGGCGAGCATCTCGTTCCAGCCCAGCTTGTGGTTGTCCGCCGGGTAGTCGATGTACTGGATCGCCATCATCCACACGCCGAACAGCAGCCACAGGGGGGCGGCCACCAGATTGACCACGGGGACGAACGACAGCACGAATAGCCCCAGGGCGCGGGGCAGGAAATAGCCGAGCTTGCGTGCTTCCCGGCTGAGGGTCCGTGGGATCATGGCGATCAACTCGGCCCAACTGAAGGCCGGAAAGTCGTCGGTGCCACGGATGACCACTTCGACTTTTTCCGCGAGAAAACCGTTGAACGGCGCGGCGATGACGTTGGCAAGCATGGTGAAGGTGAAAAACACCATCAGCACGACGAGCACCACGAACAGCGGCCAGAGCACATAGCTGAGGAAACTGAGCCAGTCTGGCAGCGACGGCATCAGCGTATCGACCCACAGGCTGAACTGATGGCCGGCCAGGTAAATCAATCCGACGAACAGCACCAGGTTGATCGCCAGGGGCAAGAGTACGAACAGGCGCAGGCCCGGGCTCAAGACCAGCTTGAGGCCCTCTCGCAAATATTGCGGGCCGGACAGGACGGGGGCGGGCATAGGTGGCTCCGAGCGAAGGTAAACGCGCCGACCTTACCGGCTTTGCCCTGCCCGGGAAAGCGGCGACATGGCGTGTAACAACGTTTCTTGAGGCGATGGCGCCTATTGAAGGGACCGTTGGGGATAGAGCCCACCTATGAGCTGGATTGTTAAACCGTATTTCCTTAATCTTCGCTCCCTCGATACGCTGCACCCATTCTTTTCCAGGACTGTCGAACCCAAGCCTTCCCCAAGTGCGTCAACGGTCCTTTTTTATTCACGCCGCTCACCCGGCGTTCCGGCCCGCAAGGTCCGGTCAACAGGAGCAGGTCATGTCTGAAGTGCGTCATTCGCGAGTGATTATTCTCGGTTCCGGCCCTGCCGGTTACAGCGCTGCGGTTTATGCGGCCCGTGCCAACCTCAAGCCGCTGCTGATCACCGGCATGCAGGCCGGCGGTCAATTGACCACCACCACCGAAGTCGACAACTGGCCGGGCGATGTCCACGGGCTGACCGGTCCGGCCTTGATGGAGCGCATGAAGGAACACGCCGAGCGCTTCGAGACCGAGATCGTTTTCGACCACATCAATGCCGTGGATTTCGCCGCCAAGCCATACACCCTGACCGGCGACAGCGCGACCTACACCTGCGATGCGCTGATCATCGCCACCGGTGCCAGTGCTCGCTACCTGGGCCTGCCGTCGGAAGAAGCCTTCATGGGCAAAGGTGTTTCCGCCTGCGCCACCTGCGACGGTTTCTTCTACCGCAACAAGCCTGTGGCTGTGGTTGGTGGTGGCAACACCGCCGTTGAAGAAGCGCTGTACCTGGCCAACATCGCCAGCACGGTCACCCTGATCCACCGCCGCGAGACCTTCCGCGCCGAGAAGATCCTGATCGACAAGCTCAATGCCCGTGTCGCCGAAGGCAAGATCATCCTCAAGCTCAACGCGACCCTGGACGAAGTGCTGGGCGACAACATGGGCGTGACCGGTGCCCGCCTGAAGAACAACGACGGCAGCTTCGACGAGATCAAGGTTGACGGCGTCTTCATCGCCATCGGCCACACCCCGAACACCTCGCTGTTCGAAGGCCAGCTGGAACTCAAGGACGGCTACCTGGTGGTCAAGGGCGGCCGTGACGGCAACGCCACTGCCACCAGCGTCGAAGGTATCTTCGCGGCCGGCGACGTGGCCGACCACGTCTACCGCCAGGCGATCACCTCGGCCGGTGCCGGTTGCATGGCAGCCCTGGACACCGAGCGCTACCTCGATGGCCTGCAGAACGCTTCGTTCTGATTCAGCGGGCACAAAAAAACCGGCTTCGGCCGGTTTTTTACTGCCTGTCACATGATCAACGGATGGACACCGAACCCTTGTGGGAGCGGGCTTGTTCGCGATGACGGTATGTCAGTCAACATCGATGTCGGCTGACCTGACGCTATCGCGAGCAAGCTCGCTCCCACAGGTTTTTTGCGTGGTCAGGAACAGCGCATTTCAGGACAGTCGCGCCAGGCACGCCTCCAGAATATCCAACCCTTCCTCCAGCACTGCCGGCTCGGTCGTCAACGGCGCCAGCAGCCGAATGATGTGCCGCGATTTTCCGCTGGGCATCAGCAGCAAGCCCGATTCCCGCGCCAGGGCCAGCAGTTGCGTCAGTTGTGCCGAGGCCGGGGTGCCGTCGGCGTGGGTCAGCTCGATGCCGCGCATCGCGCCGATGCCGGTCAAGCGACCGAGATAAGGCGTCAGCCCACGACTGCGCCAGGATTGGTAGCGGCTGACGATCGCCTCCTCCTGTTGCGAGCCCCAGGCGTGCAGGTTGGCGTCGGTCATTTCATCCAGGGTCGCCAGGGCGGCGGCGCAGGCGATGGGGTTACCCGAATAAGTGCCGCCCAGACCGCCCTTGGGCAGGTTGTCCAGCAGCGCCTTGCGTCCCACCACTGCGCCCAAGGGCACGCCGCCGGCAATGCTTTTGCCGAGCAGGATCAGGTCCGGTTCGATGCCTAGCCGTGAAAATGCAAAGCGCTGGCCGGTGCGGCCGAAGCCGGACTGGATCTCATCGATGATCAGCACGATGCCTTTGTCGTCGCAGAACTGCCGCAGGGTCTGGGCGAAGGGCACGTCCATCGCCAGGAAACCGGCCTCGCCCTGCACCGGCTCGACAATGAAACAGGCCACGTCATTCACGTCGATCTCGACACTGAACAACCGCTCCATGGCCTTCAAGGCTTCTTCGCCGGTGACGCCGTTGTCCTTACTGGGGTACGGCAGGTGATACACCGGCCCGGGCAGGACGCCGACTTTCTGTTTGTAAGGCGCGACCTTGCCGTTGAGGTTGAGGGTCGCCAGGGTGCGGCCGTGAAAGGCGCCATCAAACGCAATCACGGCGGTACGGCCCGTGGCGCCGCGTACGATCTTCAAGGCGTTCTCCGCCGCCTCGGCGCCGCTGTTGGTGAGCATACCGCTGACGGGGTAGTCCAGCGGGATAAACGCCGCCAGGCGTTCCATCAATTCAATGTAGGGCGCGTGGGGGGCGGCATTGAATGCGTAGTGCGTCAGCCGGCTGGCCTGTTCACGGATCGCCTCGACGATGCGCGGATGGCAATGGCCGAGGTTCAACACACCGATGCCGCCGACAAAATCGATGTAGCGTTTACCGTCGGTGTCCCAGACCTCGGCATTCTTGCCGTGGCTGAGGCTGACGGGATGCACGATGGAGATCGATTGGCTGATGGTTTCGCTGCTCATGGATGACGGCTCGGACGAAGGAGAAATTTGCGTTATCTAAGCCGCGAGCAGAGGGGGCCGGCAAACGAAATAAAGTTGCCGGGTCAATCTTAAAAGTCGGGATGTGGTGAGGTGCCGCTTACTTGGGGCGTGCAACCCGTGGCGAGGGAGCTTGTGGGGGCTGGGCTTGTAGGAGCTGTCGAGCGAAGCGAGGCTGCGATCTTTGCCCGTACACACTTGAGTCTCAAGTGAAAGATCAAGAGATCGCAGGCTTCGCCAGCTCCTACAGAGTCCTGCGGGAGCCCTCGCCACAAAAAGCAGGTCGATCAGCGCCGTTGCAGTGGCTGTGCCTGGAACGTCACACCGGCCAGCCCATGGGCCATCAGCGCGCGGATATTGCTGTGATCGCTGCCTTCGGGCGTGCCCAGCACCGAACGGTAATGTTCGCCGAAGGCCAGGAGCGCTTCTTCATCGCTCAAGCCTTCGAGCAGCGCCAGGCCCAGGGTCTTGCACGAGCCTTCGTTCTGCCCGGCGGCATTTTGCACGCCACCGTTGGTGAAGGCCTGGGGGTGGTAGTCATAGCCGGCGGTGATGAAGGCCAGGGTGGCGGCAAAGAGGTGTTCGCCGCTCTTGAGACTGGCGCGCAGGTTGTTCAGGTCAGGCATCGGGTTTTCCTTTGGCAAACGCCGCTTGCTGTTCGGCGCTGGCTTCTTTCTGGTATTGGGCTTTCCACTCGGCGTACGGCATGCCGTAGACCACTTCGCGGGCGTCGTCGAGGCTGACCTCGACCTGGCGTTCATCGGCGGCGGCCTTGTACCACTTGGACAGGCAGTTGCGGCAGAAGCCGGCAAGGTTCATCAGGTCGATGTTCTGCACATCCTTGCGGCTGTCCAGATGGGCAACCAGCCGACGGAAAGCGGCGGCTTCGAGCTCGAGGCGTTGTTGGTCGTTCATGGTGTTCCCTGACGGGCAGCTACAAGCGGCGAGCTTCAAGCTGCAAATTGGATGGTGTCGATCAGGCTTGAAGTTTACCGCTTGCAGCGTGTAGCGGCTACGAAGCCGCCCGGCTTGCCGCAAGGGTAATCGACACCGATTCGGCAAATCGCAAGGCGTGGGGCTTGTCGACTTCGACTTCGGCGTACAGCACCGACTCGTTGGCCATGACCAGGTCGAGCAATTCCTGGGTCAAGCGTTCGAGCAGGGCGAAGCGGTTACCTTCCACATGGGCGATGATCGCCTTGGTGATGGTGCGATAGTTCAGCGCGTGATCGATGTCGTTGTCGCGCACCGCCTCCTGGGCGGCGTAGAGGATGGTCAGGTTGATCAACACATCCTGCTTGTTGAGGATTTCATCTTCGTTGATGCCGATGAAAGTGCGCAGGCGCAGGTCCTTGACCTTGATGCGTGCCATGGCTGGCTGAAGTTGTGGCATTTAATTGCTCCGTCGAATCAATTGCAGGAACTCCTGGCGCGTGGTGCTGGAATCGCGAAAGGCGCCGAGCATCACCGAGGTGTTCATGGTCGAGTTCTGTTTTTCGACACCGCGCATCATCATGCACATGTGCTGGGCCTCGATCACCACCGCCACGCCGGCGGCCTGGGTGACCTGCTGCACCGCGTCGGCGATTTGCCGGGTCAGGTTCTCCTGGATTTGCAGGCGGCGGGCGAACATGTCCACCAACCGGGCGATCTTCGACAGCCCCAGGACCTTGCCCGTAGGAATATAAGCCACATGGGCCTTGCCGATGAAGGGCAACAGGTGATGTTCGCAGAGTGAGTAAAGTTCGATGTCGGCGACGATCACCATTTCATCGCTGTCAGAGGCGAACAGCGCGCCATTGACGATCTGCTCGACGCTTTGTTCATAACCATGGCAGAGGTACTGCATGGCCTTGGCGGCACGGACCGGGGTATCGAGCAAACCCTCGCGCTCGGGGTTTTCCCCCAGGCCGATCAGGATCTCGCGGTAGTTCTGGGGCAGGGATAGCGTCATGGTGCATCCTCGAAACAAGGCTATTTGACGTGCCGCCCGCCGTTGACGGTCAGGGTCGTGCCGGTGACATAAGGGTTGTCCAGCAGATAACGCAGGCTCTGGTAGATCACTTCGCTGCCAGGTTCTATACCCAGCGCGGACTTGGCCAGGGCCTTGGCGCGATAAGCCGCGTCGTCTTCGGGGTTGAACAGTAGCAGGGCCGGGGCGATGCCGTTGACCTTGATCGCCGGGGCGAACTTCGCCGCGAACGACAGGGTCAGGCTATCCAGGCCGGCCTTGGTGGCGCAATAAGCGATATGCCGGGCGCTGCCCTTGCGGGTGACGTCATCGCTGATGTGCACGATATCCGCCGGGGTCGAGCGCTGCAGCAACTCGGCGCAGTGCAGGTTGATCAGGTAAGGCGCAAGCATGTGCACGCCGAACATGGCGTTGAAGGCCGCCGCTTCGCTGCCTGGGTCTTCGGCCAGCCAGGCCGAGGCGTTGTGTACGATGGCCCGCAGCCGGTCGGTGTGCTGCTTGAGTTGTTCGATAAAGGCCAGGATACCCGCTTCGCTGGAGAAGTCGGCAAACAACATGACCGCGCCCAGGTCCCGCAGCGTCTGCACGCCGGGGCGTTCGGTGCGATAGGTTGCGATCACCGGTTGCCCGTCTTCCAGCAATCGCCGGGCGCAATGCAGGCCGACGCGCTGGGCTGCGCCAGTGATCAGGATCGGAGCGATGGCGCTGGACATAGGATGGCTCGGTTCACGGCAAGAGCAAAACTATAACAGCGACGCGGGGCGCCTCCTATGTACAAAGGTGAATCCAGAGTTCCCCTGTGGGAGCGAGCTTGCTCGCGATAGCGGACTGACGGGCAACATCTGGTGTGGATATACCGGCCTCATCGCGAGCAGCTCGCTCCCACAGGTTTTTTGTCGCCCATGAAGCCGAGGCTCCCACAGCGATCAATGCGCAGGCTGGCGACATCAATGATTCTGCGTAGCCGGTAACGCCCGCGGCGGCGCACCATTGAGCCAGTTCGCCAGCAGATGGGTCGACAATGGGATGAACAGGTAGACCATCAGTGGTGTCAGGATCAGCGTGCTGATGAGCACGCGGCTCAATAGGCCCAGTTCGCCCAGCAGCGGCCCCAACAGGAAATTGAACAACAGCGACACGGGAAAGAACGCGAGCCAGATGGCCACGGCCTGTTTCCAACGTGGCGGACGTTGGCCGACCGCGCCGAACCAGCCATCGATGCCCCGCACCCGGTGTTCGGAGGGATGGGCAAACAGCTCGCTGCCCCGTCCCAGCCAGGCCGTGCGGGAGGCAGAGTATTCCCAGGCATGCAGCGTCTGCTCGTCGGCAAAACGGAAGATGATCTGGAATTCATCGTCCTGGGGCGGTGGCGCGAGAACGCCGGAACCCAAGTAGCCGGGAAAGTCGGTTGCCAGTTGTTCGCCTTCGCGCAGCCAGGCGATCAGATCCTGATAGCGTCCATTGGCGACACGGCGGGCAACCATCAAGGTGACGGGTGAGGTAGACATTATGTATCTCCGTAAGACAGGCACGGCACTCCGGGTAGGAGGTTCGCGGGGAGACGCCCCGGGGTGGTGGGTAGCGTCTGGTCGCCAAAAAAGCAGGCAAGGATTATTCCCGATTGCACATCAATCAACAAAACCGCGCATCGAATACGTTTGTCCTTGTCATGACATGTCTTGGGGGGAGTAAACTGGGATCCAATTTGCCAGCCGGAATTGTCTGCCAAAATGAGTGCAATCACAGAAGATGGCTTTGTTTTCCAGGCATCAAGTGCCTTGAAACGGGAAGACCTGTTTCCCATTCGGGAGGTCGCGCGCATGACCGGCGTGAACCCCGTGACCCTGCGCGCCTGGGAGCGGCGCTATGGTTTGATCCAGCCCACCCGCACCGAAAGTGGGCACCGCCTGTATTCGTTGGGCGATATCGAAAAGGTGCGCAGCATCCTGGCATGGATAGAACGCGGGGTGGCCGTCAGCAAGGTGGGAAAGATCCTGGCCAAGACCGAGTCGGTGCAACCGGTCTCCACGCTGATCTCATCCGATCTGATCAGGGCCGATCATGCCCGCTGGCAACAACAGGTGGCGGACGCGGTCAGCAACTTTGACGATGTGGAGCTGGATCGCGTCTATGGGCAGGTCTTTTCCACCTACACCGTGCCGATCGTCTTCCAGGACATCCTGATGCCGCTTTGGCGACAACTGCTGCATCGCCAACCGGAATTCGGGCAGATCAGTGAATGGGTGTTTTTCGACGGTTTCCTGCGTTCGCGCATTATCCAACGGCTTTTGCTCAAGCGCGAAGGTGCATCCCCGCGTGTGCTGGTCTGCGCGATTGCCGATCATTGCCATGAGCTGGAGTTGCTGGTTACGGCGCTGTTCCTGTCCAAGGCGGAGGTGGGCGTCAGGCTGTTGTCCATCGGTCTGCCGTTCGAGGAACTGACCCTGGTGTGCCAGAAGGTCCAGCCTGTGGCATTGGTGCTGGTTTCCAATCATGCGCCAGCTCCAGACCTGCCCAAGCGCCTGGGCAAGTTGGCGATGAGCCTGGACTGTCCGTTGATGCTCGCTGGTGATGCATCCGACTTGGCGCAGGAAAGCCTGACGGGGTCGTCAATCGGTTGCCTGGGCAATGAGGGGACAGTGATGCGCCAGCGCCTGCGTCAATTTCTGGCAGGCAACCTGGATACTTAGAGATGCATGGTCGGATGGGTCAGGCGGTGTTGCTGCAGGATGTACTGGCGCAGACGCTCCGTCTCGTCCTGGTCATTCTGGCTCAGGTGGTAGGCAAACAGACCGCGATCGGTTTCCCGTTCAAAGGTGCCTCGCAACGAAATTCTCTCGTAGCCTGATGGGCTGAACCACAAGGCAAACTGCTTCGGCGGCTTGGCGCGACTGTGGTTTTGCAGCAAGACGCCCTTGCAGGAGACTTCGTGGACCCACAACGGTCCCGGCTGCCCCTTGATATTTTCCAGCGCCACCGGCTCTTCGAGCGTCAGGCGCCACGGGCGTATCTTCGGTCCGTCCTCGTAGATGCTCGGCACACCCAGGCGCAGGTGCATCGCATGGAATTCGTCTTCCACCAGATGCAGCGGAAAGGTCATTTGCTGGTTTTCGAAATTGGCTTGCAGCGTAACCTGCTCATTTGCCGCCAGACGTGTCAGCAAGTCACGAATCTGCGACCCACCGTTAACCAGCAAGCTCGACGTGACATCCCGCTCGTTCAACTGCGGGTTGTGTTGCATGGTCCGGATGAAATCAAGTTCATCCTGCGTCAGGAGGGCATCGCGCTGCATGATCTGCTCGAAATGATTATTTACGTGTTCACTGGTGATTGTAGTGACTGACCGTTAATTCGTGGTTTTGTTTGAACCGTTCGTCGCTTCAAGCCGGGCAATGGTCTCCCGCGCTTCGGCCAGTTCCTTTTCCAGCTGGGCGACACGCTGTTGGGCCTTGACCTGGATCGTGACGTCTTTTTGCACTCCCACGAAATAGGTATGCCCGTCAGCCTGGTTTTTGACCGTGGACAGTGACAACTCATTCCAGAACGGCGTGCCGTCCTTGCGGTAGTTGCGCAGCACCTCGCGACAGGCGCCACCCTCTTTCAAGGCTTTGCGAATGGGCTCCAGCGAGGGCTGGTCCCGATCACCCGATTGCAGGAACCGGCAATCCTGGTAAAGGATCTCGTCGCGGTGATAACCGGTCAATCGTTCGAAGGCCGGGTTCACGTAGATCAGGATATTGTCTTCGCCTTCTTTTTCGGCGATGACAATCCCGTCGTTCGAAGCGTTGATGACCAGTTGCATCAGTTGAGCGTTGATCATGGGGATAATCCTTTGAACGTCCTTGTAGGAGCAGCATTCTAAAAGAAATCGATAGGCTGTCCACTGGCCATTAGGGCCGTTGAGAGCCATTCGCAGCCTGACAGGTGCAACTGTTACTATCCCGGCTCTTTTTTCAGGTTCAGGATCAGATTGATGAAAGTCGCCATTCTTTCCGGCTCGGTGTATGGCACCGCCGAAGAAGTCGCCCGGCACGCCGCCAAACTGCTTCGCGAAGCAGGCTTTGAAACCTGGCACAACCCTCGTGCGACCCTGGCGGATGTGCAGGAATTCGCGCCAGAGGCCGTACTGGCAGTGACTTCTACCACCGGCATGGGCGAGTTGCCGGACAATTTGATGCCGTTGTATTCAATTATCCGCGATCAGTTGCCCGGGTTCTTTCGCGGTTTGCCTGGCGCGGTGATCGGCCTGGGTGACGCCAGCTATGGGGATACCTTCTGCGCCGGCGGCGAGCAGATGCGCGAGCTGTTCGTCGAATTGGGTGTACGTGAGGTGCTGCCGATGCTGCGTCTGGATGCCAGCGAAAGCGTCACGCCGGAAACCGACGCCGAGCCGTGGCTCGCTGAGTTGGTCGATACGTTGCGACCTTGACGCGGATGCGCTGACTCGTTCGGCCAGTAAGCTGGCTGCCAATGCAACTACCGCCTCTGGAAGAGCTGACTAGACTGATTTTCTTGCGTATGACGTTTCGATCGAGACATATAACAAGAAACCAGAGGTCAGAGCCGTGAGCGTAGCACCCATCCAAACGACACTCAGCATCAAGGATCAGGTCAGTGCGGCCGAATGGCAGACCCGGGTGGACCTTGCCGCCTGTTATCGGCTTGTCGCGTTGCATGGTTGGGATGACCTGATCTTCACCCATATTTCGGCGAAGGTTCCCGGTACCGAGGATTTCCTGATCAACCCGTTCGGGATGATGTTCCATGAAATCACCGCCTCGAGCCTGGTCAAGGTCGATCAGGCCGGCAACAAGTTGATGGACAGCCCCTACGAGATCAACCCGGCCGGCTACACCATCCACAGCGCGGTGCATGAGGTGCGCCATGATGTGGCCTGTGTGCTGCACACCCATACCGCCGCTGGCGTGGCGGTATCGGCCCAGAAGCAGGGGGTGCTGCCGATCAGTCAGCAATCGCTGTTCGTGCTGTCGAGCCTGGCCTATCACGCCTACGAAGGGGTGGCCTTGAATCACGAAGAAAAGGCTCGCCTGCAGGCGGACCTGGGCGAGAGCAACTTCCTGATGCTGCACAACCATGGCCTGCTGACCTGCGGCGGGACCATCGCCGATACCTTCCTGATGATGTTCACCTTTCAACGTGCCTGTGACATCCAGGTCATGGCGCAGAGCGGCGGGGCCGAACTGATTGCCATCGAGCCGCAGATCCTGGCCGGCGCCCGGGCGATGATCGCCGGGGTGACCAAAAGCGCCCAAGGCATGGGCGGCGCGTTGGCCTGGCCGGCGTTGCTGCGCAAGCTCGATCAGCAAGACGCCGGGTATAGAAGTTGATGGCCCTGGCCCAGATTCCCCTGCGTATCTGGCGCCAGCGCAGCCAGATATTCATGTTCCGTGGCCATGCCATCCGTTACTGGGTGGCCGGGCAGGGCGAGCCGCTGCTGCTGATCCACGGTTTTCCTACCGCCAGTTGGGATTGGCATTACCTTTGGCAACCGTTGGCGCAACGCTACCGGGTGATCGCCTGTGACATGCTCGGTTTCGGCGACTCCGCCAAACCGACGGATCACGTCTACAGCCTGTTGGAGCAGGCCGATCTGCAACAGGCCTTGCTGGCGCACCTGAATGTGAGGGGGGCGCTGCATGTGCTGGCCCACGATTACGGTGACAGCGTGGCCCAGGAGCTGCTGGCACGGCATTACGAAGCACGCATCCACCTGGCCAGTTGCGTCTTTCTCAATGGCGGCCTGTTCCCGGAAACCCATCATCCGGTCTGGGCCCAGAAACTCTTGCTCAGCCCCCTGGGGTGGCTGCTGGGGCGGGCGTTCTCCCGGGAAAGTCTGGTCAGCAGTTTCCGGCAGATTTTCGGCCCCGGCACCGGCCCCACTGAAAGCGAGCTGGATGATTTCTGGAGCCTGGTAGAAGCCAATCGTGGCCCGCGGATCATGCACAAGCTCATCGCCTATATTCCCGAACGTCGTGTGCAGCGTGATCGCTGGGTACAGGCGATGCAGCGCGGCGACGTGCCGTTGCGGGTGATCGACGGCGCAGTCGACCCGATTTCCGGTAAACACATGGTGGCGCGCTACGAAGCCCTGATTCCAAACCCAGACACGGTGTTGTTGCCCGACATCGGTCACTACCCGCATACCGAGGCGCCGGTGCAGGTGCTCGAGCATTACCTGGCGTTTCGCGAAGCCATCGCCGCGCCGCGCCGACAAATGGCTTGTTCATGACGACTTGGCACGGCAGCAATCTGTGGGAGCGGGTGTTTACGAGATTGCATTCCACTGCAAATCCCTTGTGGGAGCGAGCTTGCTCGCGATAGCGGTGCCGGAAATCGAATGCGCCGCCGTGGCCTGGGCCTGCATCATCCCCTCACCTTATCGGCCACCATTCACTTGCAACCGTGTTGATTGTGACCGGCCGACTTGTGCCGGACACTCATGCCCATTGTCCTATCCGCCTGCTGGAGTTCTGCCATGAGTGAGTCTGTGCGCTTCGAAGATAAAGTCGTGATCGTCACCGGAGCCGGCGGTGGCCTGGGGCGCGCCCATGCGCTGCTGTTCGCCAGACAAGGGGCGAAAGTGCTGGTCAACGACCTGGGTGGCTCGGCTCAAGGGGAAGGGGCCAACGCCTCGGCAGCAGACCGGGTGGTCGCCGAAATCCGTGAGGCGGGCGGCATCGCCGAGGCCAACCACGACTCGGTGACCGATGGCGACAAGCTGGTACAAAACGCGCTCGATGCGTTCGGTCGCGTCGATGTGGTGGTCAACAATGCCGGGATCCTGCGGGACAAGACGTTCCACAAGATGGACGACGCCGATTGGGACCTGGTCTACCGTGTCCACGTCGAGGGCGCCTACAAGGTAACCCGCGCCGCGTGGCCGCACCTGCGTGAGCAGAACTATGGGCGGGTGATCTTCACCGCTTCCACCTCCGGCATCTACGGCAACTTCGGCCAATCCAACTACGGCATGGCCAAGCTCGGCCTTTATGGCCTGACCCGGACCCTGGCCATCGAAGGCCGCAAGAACAACATCCTGGTCAATGCCATCGCCCCCACCGGCGGCACCCGCATGACCGAAGGCCTGATCCCGCCGCAGGTATTCGAACAACTCAAGCCCGAACTCGTCAGCCCGCTGGTGGTGTACCTGGCCAGCGAGACCTGCCAGGAAACCTCCGGCTTGTTCGAAGTGGGCGGCGGCTGGATGGGCAAGGTGCGCTGGGAGCGCAGCCTGGGGGCGGGCTTCGATCCGCGCAAAGGGTTTTCGCCTGAAGACGTCGCCGCCCATTGGCAGCAGATCTGCGACTTTGAAAATGCCGTGCACCCGAACGACAACCTGGAAGCCTTGAAAGAAATGATGGCCAACCTGCAACGCTACGCCATCTAAGCCTCATTGCCCGGGCCGGTTGCCGTCAGCTGCGGCAACCGCGCTCATGGACAATACCTTTCCCAGGGCCGCCCGCTTCGCGGCGGTTTCGATATCCATCACACCGTCATATTTCTGCGGATGGACGTGCTGCTGGAAGACCAGGGCCAGCCTTTCGATCGCCTCGATTTGCCGGTTGATCGGGCAGGGCGCTGAAGCGCCTTTCAAGGCTTCGTTCAGGTTATCTCGATTTCCCCCCCCAACTTTTCATCCCCGCATGTCAGGCGCGTTGGTTTTCCACATAAAAAAGGCCGCTGCAAAAAGCAGCGGCCTAAGCGTGACGTTGCAAAGGAGCTACAAACCAACGTCGGTACACACGGGATGATGGACCGATACGCCAATCCATCCGAAGACGGTGCGCCAGGCATGAGGGATGCCATGAGGCTAGTGCTTGCAGGCCCGTTACCCTGAAAGCCCGGCAAGCATAGGCATCGAGCCTTGCGGGAAACAGCCCGGATCCAGACATGCACCGTTGCAGGGCGCGTAACAGTCGAAGGCCGGGCATGAGTATGCGCGGCGCTGATGACCCATCATCCAGTCCATCCATGCGCCGCGCAAAGGCCCGCCTCGCATGGGCTGTAATCCTTTTTAGGTACAGCGCGAATACCTCCTTGGTGCGCTTATCGCCTATAGCGTGCGGCAGTAGGGTGAAGGCTCTGTCACTCACCGGGGAAGACGCATGACAACAATAACAATGCGCGCCATCTTCAAGCCGCAGGCGCTGGCCGCTGCGGTGGCCTTGGGTTGCTGTGCCCAGGCGCAGGCCGTTTCATTCAACATTGGCGAGATCGAGGGTCAGTTCGATTCGTCGCTGTCCGTGGGCGCAAGCTGGGGCATGCGCGATGCCGACAAGGACTTGATCGGCACGGTCAACGGCGGTCGGGGGCAATCCTCCACCGGTGATGATGGGCGGTTGAATTTCAAGAAGGGCGAGACCTTTTCCAAAATCTTCAAAGGCCTGCACGACCTCGAACTCAAGTACGGCGATACCGGCGTGTTCGTGCGGGGCAAGTACTGGTATGACTTCGAACTCAAGGACGAAAGCCGTCCGTTCAAGGACATCAGCGACAGCAATCGCAAGGAAGGCGCCAAGTCGTCAGGCGCGCAGATTCTCGATGCCTTCGTCTATCACAACTATTCCATCGCCGATTTGCCGGGCACCGTGCGCGCCGGCAAGCAGGTGGTCAGTTGGGGGGAAAGTACTTTCATCGGCAACTCCATCAACAGCATCAACCCGGTGGACGTGTCCGCGTTCCGTCGCCCCGGTGCGGAGATCAAGGAAGGTCTGATCCCGGTGAACATGCTGTTCGCGTCCCAGGGCCTGACCGACAAGCTCACCATCGAAGGTTTCTACCAGTTGGAGTGGGACCAGACGGTGGTGGATAACTGCGGCACGTTCTTCGGTAACGATGTGGTGGCCGATGGTTGCACCAGTGGCTACACCGTAGGCAGCCCGGCGATTGCGCCATTCGTACCCCTGACCCAGGCCTTTGGCCAAGGCATCCAGGTGAATGACGAAGGCGTTGTCATTGCTCGCGGTGGCGACCGCGATGCCCGTGACTCCGGCCAGTGGGGCACCGCGCTGCGCTGGCTCGGCGATGACACCGAATACGGCCTGTACTTCATGAACTACCACAGCCGCACGCCTACCGTCGGGACCACCACGGCGGGGCTCTCGACGCTGGCGGCGTTGCCCGGAATGGTTGCGATTGCCAATGGGCTGGCCCCCGGTAGCGGTGCGGGGCTGGCGCAAAGCGTGATGCTGGGACGCGGGCAGTATTACCTTGAATACCCCGAAGACATTCGCCTGTACGGTGCCAGTTTCGCCACTACGCTGCCCACCGGCACCGCATGGACCGGGGAAATCAGTTATCGCCCCAATGCACCGGTACAGCTCAACACCAACGACCTGACCCTGGCGCTGCTCAACCCGATTGCCGGAGGCGCGGCTTCACCCATCGCGACCTCGGCCGGGGCGGACAATACCGGTTACCGGCGCAAGGAAATCACCCAGGTCCAGAGCACCCTGACGCATTTTGTCGATCAGGTACTGGGCGCCGAACGCCTGACGCTGGTGGGCGAGGCGGCGGTGGTGCACGTCGGCGGGCTGGAGTCCAAGGACAAGCTGCGTTACGGCCGCGATTCTGTCTATGGCCAGTACGGGTTCAATGGCGACACCGATGGCTTCGTTACCTCGACGTCCTGGGGTTATCGCGCCCGGGCGATTCTCGACTACGCCAACGTGATCGGCGGGGTGAACTTCAAGCCCAACGTCTCCTGGTCCCACGACGTGGCCGGCTATGGTCCCAACGGTTTGTTCAACGAAGGTGCCAAGGCTATCAGCGTCGGTGTCGATGCCGACTACCGCAACACCTACACCGCCAGCCTGAGCTACACCGACTTTTTTGGCGGCGATTACAACGTTCTCGAAGACCGCGATTTCCTCGCGTTGAGCTTCGGCGTGAACTTCTGATCTGGCTGACAAGGAAAACCCAATGCGCAAGATGATCCTGCAATGCGGTGCCCTGGCCCTGAGCCTGCTGGCCGCGAACGTGATGGCGGCGGTCTCGCCGGAGGAAGCGAACAAACTGGGTACCAGCCTTACGCCGTTGGGCGCGGAAAAAGCCGGCAATGCCGATGGCTCGATTCCGGCCTGGACCGGCGGCATCCCGAAAAACGCCGGTGCCGTGGACAGCAAGGGCTTTTTGGCCGACCCGTTCGCCAATGAAAAGCCGCTGTTCACCATCACCGCCGCGACCGTGGACCAGTACAAGGACAAGCTGTCCGAAGGCCAGGTCGCGATGTTCAAGCGCTACCCAGAGACCTACAAGATCCCGGTCTACCCGACGCATCGCAGCGTGGGCCTGCCGCCGGAGATCTACGAGGCGGCCAAGCGTAGCGCCCTCAACGTGAACGCCATCAACGACGGCAATGGCCTGGCCAATTTCACCGGCAACCGCTACTACGCCTTCCCGATTCCCAAGAGCGGCGTTGAAGTGTTGTGGAACCACATCACTCGCTATCACGGTGGCAATCTGCGACGTGTCATCACCCAGGCCACACCGCAGACCAATGGCAGCTTCACGCCGATCCGTTTCGAAGAAGAAATCGCCGTGCCGTTCCTGATCAAGGATGCCGACCCGGAAAAGGCCAGCAACGTGCTGACTTATTTCAAGCAGTCGGTCACCGCCCCGGCGCGCCTGGCCGGCAACGTGCTGTTGGTGCATGAAACCCTCGATCAGGTGAAGGAGCCGCGCCTGGCCTGGATCTACAACGCCGGCCAGCGTCGCGTGCGTCGTGCTCCGCAAGTGGCCTACGACGGCCCGGGCACCGCCGCCGATGGGTTGCGCACCTCCGACAACTTCGACCTGTTTTCCGGTGCGCCGGACCGCTACGACTGGAAGTTGATCGGCAAGAAGGAAATGTATATTCCTTACAACAGCTACAAGCTCGATTCGCCAAGCCTCAAGTACGACGATGTGATCAAGGCCGGCCACATCAACCAGGACCTGACTCGTTATGAGTTGCACCGGGTCTGGGAAGTGGTCGGCACGGTCAAGCCGAGCGAGCGGCACATCTATGCCAAGCGCCACATGTACTTCGACGAGGACAGCTGGCAGGCGGCGCTGGTGGATCACTACGACGGTCGCGGCCAACTGTGGCGGGTGGCCGAGGGGCATGCCCAGTTCTACTACGACCATCAGAACCCGGGCTACACCCTCGAGGCGCTCTACGACATCATCGCCGGCCGCTACATCGCGCTGGGCATGAAGAACGAAGAGAGACACAGCTACGAGTACGACTTCGAAGCCAGGGCCGCCGACTACACACCGGCAGCGCTGCGTTCGACCGGGGTTCGATAGAGAGGACCCGCAGCGATGGAACTTGGCCCTGCTGGGATGTAGGAGCTGTGTAGGAACTGTGTAGGAGCTGTCGAGTGCAACGAGGCTGCGATCTTTCCAAAGACACTTGCATCTAAAGCGAAAGATCAAAAGCTCGCAGCCTTCGGCAGCTCCTACGGCCAGCGCAAGCAAGCTCTGGCTTGAGATTTGTTAACGACCGGCAGCGCTCCTGCCGGTCGTTTTTTTATGGGCGCCAATCAGCGCGCTGAATACTTCTCCAAAGCTCGGCGACACAGGACTAGGGTGGTGAAATAACAATAAACAGGATCTTCACACATGACCGCCATGACCCCGTGTCCGGACCGTCCAGGATTGCTGCCCCGCCTGTCCTCGACGCACGTGCCGCGGCGGTCCCTGAGCGAGCCGCTGCTGACTTCCGAAGCGCGGGTAAAACTGCTCTGCGCGCCAGCGGGCAGTGGCAAGAGTGCGCTGTTCGCCGAGTGTTTCCTGCAGGCGCCTGACGGGTGTCGGCTGCATTGGTTGCCACTGGGCGGCGCGGCGTTGAACGCGGTGCAAATGTGCGAGCGCCTGGCCCAGGCCCTCGGGCTGCCGATGCTGGATGAAGCGGGACTGTTGGCCCACCTGGCGCGTTTGCAGGCACCCACCTGGTTGTTTCTGGATGATTACTGCCGGGTGCCGAATCCCGAGCTGGACCAGTTGCTCGATCGTCTGTTGAACAGCAGCAGTCCTGCGTTGCACCTGTGGCTCAATGGCCGCCGCCGTCCCCACTGCAACTGGCCGCGGCTGTTGCTCGACGACGAGTTGCACGAGTTCGATGCGCAGGCGTTGTTCTTCACCCCTGACGATATCCTGCCATTGCTGCGTCATCTGCCCGGCCCCCAGGCTGCCCGCACTGCCCGCGAGGTGATTCAGCGCAGTGGCGGCTGGTGTGCCGGGGTGCGCATCACGCTGCTGGAGCGCTGCGAATGGGCGCGCAGTCATGCAACGCCGGGACGGCCGGGGACCTTGGTCGACTACCTGGAGTACGAGCTGTTCAGCACGCTGACCCAGGATCTGGCGCAGGCCTGGCGCGTGCTGGCGCATCTGCCACGCTTCAATGCCCGGCTGTGCGAGCATCTGTTCGGCGACACCGTAGGCGCGCAATGCCTGCCTTTGTTGCTGGAGCTGGGATGTTTCATCGAGCCATGGGAGCAGACGTCGGACTGGTTGCAGATCTTCCCGGCCCTGGCCCGGCTGGTACGTGAGGAGCCTTGGCCGCAGGGGCGCTCCTGGCATCGGCGGGCCTGCCAGTGGTTCGCCGCCGAGCAGGACTGGCAGATGGCATTCGAGCAAGCCATGTTGGCCGAAGAGTTTGAGAACGCCGTCAGCTTTTTACAGCACCTGAACTTCGAGCACGTATTGCAGCGCAACAACGTGGTGCTGTTGCTGAACCTGCATGACCAGCAAGGTGAAGCGTTGATGCTCGGCACGCCACAGTCAGTCGGGTTGGTGACTGCGGCCCTGCTGTTCGCCGGGCGCTTCGATCAGGCTTCGGCGTGCATCGAGCAATTGGCCAGGTTCGTGCCGCAACCCCAGGCCTGCCAGCAGCGACAGGTGCTGGCGCGCTGGCAGGTCTTGCGGGGGTGGCTGCTGCATCTCTCGGGCGATGGCGAACCGGCACGCGAGCATTTCCTCCAGGCCCAGGCCAGCCTGGAACCAGAAGCCTGGGCCTTACGGCTGCTGTGCCTGTCAGGGCTGACGCAGCAAGCGCTGCTCAAGGGGGAACTGGCTTCTGCCCAGTGGATCAACCGGCAGGCGTTATGCCTGGCGCGGGCCCATGGCTCGCTGGTGTTTGAAGGGCTGCTGGAACTGGATCACGCCCAAGTGCTGGAACAGCGTGGGGCTCCCCATCGGGCCGATCATCTGCTGAGCGCAGTCCTGGCATTGCTTGATAAGCCTGGCCAGGATTTTTCGGCGTTGTCGGGACGTATCGCCCTGCGGCGCGGGCGTCTGGCAATGCGCATGGGGTTTGACGAGTTGGCCGCCGAGCAGTTTCAAACCGGCCTGGAAACCGGTCTGCTTAGCCAGGACAAACAAGTGCTTTATGGCTTTCTCGGTAAAGCGACCCTGGCCGCCAACCAAGGTGATTACGCTGAAGCGTTCATGCAGCTGCGCGATGCCGAGCGGATCATGCAGCAGCGGCACATCCCCGACACGGTGTACCGCGGCGTGTTACTGCAAACCAGCTGTCAATTCTGGTTGCAGCAAGGACGTCCGGAACTGGCCCATGAAGCCTTGACCCGGGTGTTGCGGCATTTTCGCGGGCCGCAGGCCAAGCACGCGCCGCCTGCGACACTGGAGTTGATTCCGCGCCTGGAATATCTGCTGGTGCTGGCCGAGGTCTACCTGCATCGGGAGCGGGACCCGCAGGCCCGCCTGGAGGCCATGATCGCCCAGGCGCAGCAATTGGAAATGCATGGGCTGGAAACCGAATTGCAACTGGCGCTGGTTGAAGTGGTCTGGTTGTCCAGCGATCGTTGCCAGGTTCACGCGCTCCTGCAAGAGGGCCTCAAACGAGTTGCCTGTTATCGGGCTCAGCAAGCCTTGCGTGAGTTGCGTTTGCGCCAACCTGAGCTGTTGCACTGGACGCAGTCAGCTGAGCCCATCGAACCGCGGGCCCCTGGCGCCGAAGATACCTTGCTCAGTCACCGGGAACTTGAAGTGCTGGAGTTGATTGCACAAGGTCATTCAAACCAACAGATTGCCGAACAGCTGTTCATATCGTTGCACACAGTAAAAACCCATGCGCGTCGAATACATAGCAAGTTGGGGGTACAACGGCGTACACAAGCGGTCGCGAAAGCGAAAGTCATGGGGGTGATGAGTTAGTTTGAAAAAAAGGGTGGCCGTCTTTACGCGTTCTTACATTTGTCTTTTTACAGTAATGGGCTTGGCTGATGTATAACTGAGTCGACGGATCGAACAGGAAGTTCGACCATGACATGACAAGGATGTTTATGAACACTCAGTTATTTTCTTCTTACTCTGAAAAACTGCTCGCACTGAAGCGTACTCGCGTGGATTTTGCCGTGCAGGTGTTGTTGGGGCGTTATCTGGAGGCGTCGGGCGTCAACCCGCTCAGCACTTACCTGAATACATTGGCGGCCTTTGCGAATCCTGAAGTGGAATCGTCCGAAACCCTGTTCGATGAGGCGATGGCCTGGGTTGAAAAACAACAGATGCCCCACTATACGCAAGGCGCCAGTAACATTTTCAGCAAGCGTTATTCCTTTGCCGCGCAAGACCGTATCAAGGGATTGAGTTTGATAGCGTTTGAAAAAATCGTAGCGGACATTGTCACCAGCCTGACTGAAAAACCGTCGATGGATTTATCCTGGCGATCCATCATGCCATTGTCCGCCGAGGACGTTCATGGCGCATTGAAAGTGCACTTGCCCGAAGTCGATCTGGATAAAGTCTATATCACTGGCTTTATACACCATGACACGGGTGAGCGAGTGGTGTCGTCTTCTCAGCGGTTGGTCGACTATCTACTGGACCATTTCAGCAATAACGATATTCCCTATCATTGCCAAGGTGATCACCAGGCTATTTATATGGTTGCCTTCAGCGGCGAAGAACGTCATCTCCATCCGCGGCTGGCCCCCGCTCACCTCAACGATTTACTGATCAAGATTGTCCCGGATTTCCTGGGCTGATCCTGGACTCGCTTCATACCCCATCCGCCAACTCACGGCCCGGGTCGCCGCCAACAGGCGTTGCGCCGCCGGGCCATTTTCGTCGGCGTGGAACAGCGAGGTCGGTCCAACGATCGTCATCACCGCTTTCACCTCGCCGACGGCATTGAATACCGGGGCGGACAAGGCATCCACGCCTGGCATCAGCAAGCCATGCACATGGTGCAGGCCGCGACTGCGAATCTGCTCGCACAACGCGGCATAAGCGCGGTCGTCGGCGAGGGCGTGATGCTCGGTGCCTTGCACTTCCTGCTCGCGCAGGCCGATGGTCTCGCGCTCCGGCAGATAAGCGCTGAACACCAGCCCCGTGGACGAACTGAGCAGCGGCAATACCGAACCCAGTTGCGTCACCACGGTCACGGCCCGTACGGCGGGTTCGATACGCACCACGGTCGCGCCATGGTTGCCCCACACCGCCAGGAAGCAGGTTTCGTTCAAGTCGTCGCGCAATTCGGCCAGGGGCAGGGCGGCCACTTGCAGCACGTCCATGCCGTTGAGCGCTGCCAGGCCTACGCGCAGGGCCTCGCGGCCCAGGCCGTAGTGGTTGGTGGCGGCGTTCTGCTCGGCAAACCCGCTGGCGATCAAGGCCTGCAGATACCGATGAACCTTGCTCGCCGGCATTTGCACGTGTTCGGCCAGCCGCGACAGCGACGTGGAGGGCGATAGTTCAGCCAGGGCCTTGAGGATGTCGGTGCCGACTTCGGCCGAGCGGACTTTCTGTTTACCGTTGCTGAGCGGGATTTCCATGGAGGCGCTGGGTCCAGAGGCGAATGGGCGTCTTTATAGCTTGACGGTCGCTGTCGAGCAAATTACGTTATGCGTAATCGAATTACGATAAAAATAACCCGGTGCGCCTCAACCACTCCGTTGAGTGACGGGCCGCATTCCCTGGAGGCTCCATGAACCTCGATTCCCCAGCGTCGGACCTGGCTTACCAATCAGGCTTCGGCAACGAATTTGCCAGCGAAGCCTTGCCCGGCGCCTTGCCCGTCGGCCAGAACTCGCCGCAGAAAGCCCCGTACGGTCTCTATGCCGAGTTGTTCTCCGGCACGGCGTTCACCATGGCCCGCAGCGAAGCGCGGCGTACCTGGATGTATCGCATCCGGCCGTCGGCCAATCACCCGGCCTTCACCAAGCTCGAACGGCAATTGGCGGGCGGCCCATTGGGCGACGTCACGCCTAATCGCCTGCGTTGGAACCCGCTGGAGATTCCTGCCGAGTCCACCGACTTCATCGACGGGCTGGTGTGCATGGCGGCCAATGCCGGTGCGGACAAACCGGCCGGCATCAGCCTTTATCAGTACCGGGCCAACCGTTCCATGAAGCGAGTGTTTTTCAATGCCGACGGTGAATGGCTGATCGTGCCGCAACTGGGACGGCTGCGGATCGCCACGGAGTTGGGCGTGCTGGAACTGGCACCGCTGGAAATCGTCGTGCTGCCCCGGGGCCTGAAATTTCGCATTGAACTGCTCGACCCGCAGGCCCGTGGTTACCTCGCCGAAAACCATGGCGCGCCGCTGCGCCTGCCGGACCTCGGCCCCATCGGCAGCAATGGCCTGGCGAACCCGCGTGACTTCCTGACGCCGGTCGCCCATTACGAGAACCTCGCGCAACCGACCACCCTGGTGCAGAAATTCCTCGGTGAGTTGTGGGGGTGCGAGCTGGATCATTCGCCCCTCGATGTGGTGGCCTGGCACGGCAACAACGTGCCGTATAAATATGATCTGCGCCGCTTCAACACCATGGGCACGGTCAGCTTCGATCACCCGGACCCATCGATTTTCACCGTGTTGACCTCGCCCACCAGCGTTCACGGCCTGGCCAACCTCGATTTCGTGATTTTCCCGCCACGCTGGATGGTGGCAGAGAACACCTTCCGTCCACCGTGGTTCCACCGCAACCTGATGAACGAATTCATGGGCCTGATCCAGGGCGCCTACGATGCCAAGGCCGAAGGTTTCCTGCCGGGCGGCGCGTCCTTGCACAGTTGCATGAGCGCCCATGGCCCGGACGGCGAGACCTGTACCAAGGCGATCAACGCCGATCTTCAGCCGGCAAAAATCGACAACACCATGGCGTTCATGTTCGAGACCAGCCAGGTGCTGCGTCCAAGCCGTTTCGCCCTGGACTGTCCGCAACTGCAAACCGACTACGATGCATGTTGGGCCTCGCTGCCTGTCACGTTCGACCCGACCCGGAGATAACCCATGACTCAACTTTCCCCTGCCCGTAGCTGGGTCGCCAGCGCCAACGGCCACGCCGACTTCCCGTTGCAGAACCTGCCATTGGGTATCTTCAGTGTCGATGGCGGTGCCCTGCGCAGCGGCGTGGCGATTGGCGAGCGGATTTTCGACCTGCAGGCGGCGCTGCATGCAGGTTTGTTTGACGGCGCGGCACGTCGAGCCGTCGAAGCCATGGCCGACGGCCAGTTGAATGGGTTTTTCGACCTGGGCCGCGGCGCCCGGGCTGCCCTGCGTGAACGACTGCTGGAACTGCTGCGCGAGGACAGCCCCCTGCGTGGCAAGGTCGAAGCCCAGGGCGCGAAACTGCTGCTGCTCGCTGCCGACTGCCAAATGCACCTGCCGGCCAGGATCAACGACTACACCGACTTCTACGTTGGTATCGAGCACGCGCAGAATGTCGGCAAGTTGTTTCGCCCCGACAATCCATTGCTGCCCAACTACAAATACGTCCCCATCGGCTACCACGGTCGCGCCTCGACCATTCGCCCGTCCGGTACCGACGTGCGCCGTCCCAAGGGCCAGACCCTGCCGGCCGGCCAGGCCGAGCCGACCTTCGGCCCGTGTGCGCGTCTGGACTATGAGCTGGAGCTGGGCATCTGGATCGGCAAGGGTAATGCCCTGGGTGAACCGATCCCTATCGGCGATGCCGCCGAGCACATCGGCGGGTTCTGCCTGCTCAACGACTGGTCGGCCCGGGATATCCAGGCGTGGGAATACCAGCCTTTGGGGCCATTTCTGTCGAAGAGTTTCCTGACCAGTATTTCGCCGTGGGTGGTAACGGCTGAAGCCCTGGAACCGTTCCGTCGCCCGCAACCGGCGCGCCCGGAAGGCGATCCGCAACCGCTGCCGTACCTGCTGGACAAGCGTGACCAGGCCGGCGGTGCCTTCGATATCGAACTGGAGGTGCTGTTGCTGACCGAGGCCATGGTCGAGCAAAATCTGCCGGCCCAGCGCCTGACCCTGAGCAACACCCAGTACATGTACTGGACCGTGGCGCAAATGGTCGCGCATCACAGTGTCAACGGTTGCCAGTTGCAGGCCGGCGACCTGTTTGGCTCGGGCACCTTGTCGGGGCCTGAAAACCATCAATTCGGCAGCCTGCTGGAAATCACCGAAGGCGGTAAAAAACCGATCGAACTGGCGTCTGGCGAAGTGCGCCGATTCCTCGAGGACGGTGACGAAATCATCTTGCGCGCCCGTTGCCGCCGCGAGGGTTTCGCCTCCATCGGTTTCGGCGAGTGCCGGGGCAAGATCCTGCCGGCACGTTGAGGGGCAGGGCATGGAACTCTATACCTACTACCGTTCCACCTCGTCCTACCGGGTGCGCATTGCGTTGGCGCTCAAGGGCCTGGATTACCAGGCCTTGCCGGTTAATCTGATCGCTGCGCCTGGGGGCGAGCATCGCCAGCCGGCCTATCTGGCGATCAACCCTCAGGGCCGGGTGCCGGCGCTGCGTACCGATGAGGGCGAGTTGCTGGTGCAATCGCCCGCCATTATCGAATACCTGGAGGAGCGTTATCCCCAAATGCCGCTGCTCAGCGCCGACCTGGCGGTACGCGCCCACGAGCGTGGCGTCGCCGCGCTGATCGGTTGCGATATTCACCCCCTGCACAACGTCAGCGTGCTCAACAAACTGCGGCAGTGGGGCCACGATGAAACGCAGGTGACGGAGTGGATCGGGCAATGGATCAGCCAGGGATTGGCGGCGGTGGAGCAGTTGATTGGCGACGACGGCTATTGCTTCGGTGCGGCGCCGGGGCTGGCGGACGTGTACCTGATCCCGCAGTTGTACGCCGCCGAGCGGTTCAATGTTTCGTTGCTGGCGTATCCGCGGATCCGTCGTGTTGCGACGTTGGCAGCCGGGCATGCGGCGTTCCAACAGGCGCATCCGGCGAATCAGCCGGATACCCCTACTTGATATTGATGTAGGTCGTTCCATCGCCATCGCGAGCAAGCTCGCTCCCACATTTGATCTGCGTACACTCGGGTCAACTGTGGAGCTTGCTCTCGATGGCGATTCAATAAGCAACTTGAATCTGCTCGCCTGCAACCGCTCAATGCACAACCGAATTCGGCGGCAAATGCCCCAGCCGCTCCGTCAGCCGGATGCGCTGGATCGGATCGTCGCTGAGCATCAGGGCATGTTCCAGGTCGAAGCGTTCGGCGTTGGGGCAATCGAGTCGTTGATACAGGCTGGCGCGGGCCAGGTAGTCGGCGGCGCTGGCGTTGCCCAGTTCCAGTACCCGTTCGGCGTCGATCAGGGCTGCGATGTAATCGTCGTTCGCCAGGTGCAGTTGACGCAGGTTGCGCGACAGGCGCTGCAGCATCTGCGTCGGCTCGGCGTTGAGCAGGTGCTCAGCCTTGAGTGGCATGTTCGCGCCGTATTGGCGCTGTAGCAGTTCCCGGCAGTCATTGGGGTACAACCGGCGGCCGCCGCAGGGATCGAGCAGGTGATCGGCGCCGGGCACCTTCAACAGGAAATGCCCTGGGAAATTGACACCGACCATCGGAATTTCCAGGCTTCGGGCCAGTTCCAGGGCAATCAGCCCGAGGGCCAGGGGCTGCCCGCGCTTGCGTGCCAGGACTTTGTCCAGCAACGCCGCTCGTGGCCGCAAGGGCGTGAAGTCGTCTTGGGCGAAGCCCAGGTCATTGAGCTGTCGCAGCAAAGGCTGGCCCAGTTCGCTGACAGGCAGCATCGGCAGGTCGTGGCTGACGCGCTGTTGCAGTTCTTTGAAATCCTTCAGCAAGGCCGGTACGTCGACCTCGCGATCGTGTTCGGCAGCGATCCACAGCGCCGCTTCGAACAGTGCCGGCGGTGAGCGGTGCAGACAATCAAAAAAAGCTTGGCGCGGTTTCATCAAACTCTCCGGGCTATGTTCCCGTTTTAATCCTGCCATGGGTTTTCGTCCAGCCTCGGGCAGAGGCGGTAACAGGTTATGCCGAAATAGACTGACAACCCCGGCGACTTATTCCGGCGTGCTCCAGCAAATTTTGACCGCACGCCTATACTGGCGAAACAAACAAAAGTGATTCGGGAGCCTTTCGATGTTTGCTCTCATGCAAAGCTCCCGCCTTGAATCGCTGCACCTAAGCGTAGACCCGGCAACCGGGTTGAAGGCGGTGATTGCCATTCATTGCAGTCGTCCGGGGCCCGCCCTGGGGGGCTGTCGTTATCTTGCCTACCCCGACGACGAAAGTGCCGTGGCTGACGCTGTGCGCCTGGCCCAGGGCATGAGCTACAAGGCGGCATTGGCCGGCTTGCCCGTCGGCGGCGGGGCGGCGGTGATCATGCGCCCGGCCCATGTCGAGAGTCGGGCGGCGTTGTTCGAAGCCTTTGGTCGCTGTATCGAGCAGTTGGACGGTCGCTATATCACGGCCATCGACAGCGGCACGTCGGTGGCCGATATGGATTGCATCGCCCAGCAGACTCGCCACGTCACCAGCACCACCGCCTCGGGAGACCCCGCCCCCCACGCGGCAATGGGGGTATTTGCCGGCATCCGTGCCACTGCCATGGCCCGTCTGGGCAGCGATAACCTCGAAAGCCTGCGGGTGGCGATCCAGGGCCTGGGCAATGTCGGTTATGCCCTGGCCGAACAACTGCACGCGGCGGGTGCCGAGCTGCTAGTCAGCGACATCGACCCTGGCAAGGTGCAATTGGCGATGGAGCAACTGGGCGCTCATCCGATCGCCAACGACGCGTTGCTCAGCACCCCCTGCGACATCCTTGCTCCTTGCGGGCTGGGCGGGGTGCTCAACAGCCAAAGCGTGGCGCAACTGCGCTGCTCGGCCGTTGCCGGCTCGGCCCATAATCAGTTGAGCAACCTGCAGGTGGCCGACCAATTGGAAAGACGTGGAATCCTCTATGCGCCGGACTATGTGATCAACTCCGGCGGCCTGATCTACGTCGCCCTGAAGCATCGCGGAGAAGAACTGTCGACGATCACCGCGCACTTGTCGAAGATCGGTGCCCGGCTCACAGAGGTCTTTGCCCACGCCCAGGCGGAGAAGCGCTCACCGGCCCGGGTGGCCGATGAGCTGGCGGAGCGTTTGCTGTACCGTTAAACATCAAAGTGCCCAGAGCTTGCTCCTGCCGGGCTGCGCAGAAGCTGCGCAGGAGCTGCGCAGAAGCTGTGTAGGAGCTGTGTAGGAGCTGTCGAGTGCAACGAGGCTGCGATCTTTCCCCAGACACTTGAATCTCAAGCGAAAGATCAAAAGATCAAAAGATCAAAAGATCAAAAGATCAAAAGATCAAAAGATCAAAAGATCAAAAGATCAAAAGATCAAAAGATCAAAAGATCGCAGGCTTCGCCAGCTCCTACAGTGTGCCGCTGCCTACCTCAGCAGATACACCGGAAAGCATTCGCACAGGTGCATCACCCGGCGCCGGGTGTTATCCAGGCGTGCTGCGTTGTCTGGCTGTTCCAGCAGGTCGGCGATCAAGTTCGCCACTTCGGCACATTCCGCTTCGCCAAATCCGCGTGTGGTCAGTGCCGGCGTGCCGATGCGAATGCCGCTGGTGATGGCCGGTTTCTGCGGATCGTTGGGGATCGCATTTTTGTTCAAGGTGATATGAGCACTTTCCAGCAGCGCCTCGGCGTCTTTGCCGGTGATGTTCATCGCGCGCAGATCGAGCAGAAACATGTGGCAGTCGGTACCGCCGGACACCACCCGCAAGCCGCGTCGGGTCAGGACGTCGGCCATGACGCGGGCGTTGTCGATGACTCGCTGCTGGTAGTGCTTGAACCCGTCGCCCAAGGCTTCGTTGAACGCCACGGCCTTGGCGGCGATGACGTGCATCAGCGGGCCGCCCTGGTACACCGGGAAAATCGTCTTGTCGAGCAGGGCGCCATATTGCGCCTTGGCCAGGATCAGACCGCCCCGCGGGCCGCGCAAGGTCTTGTGGGTGGTGGAGGTGATGAAGTCGGCGATGCCAACCGGCGACGGATACACGCCGGCGGCGATCAGGCCGGCGTAGTGGGCCATGTCCACCATCAGGTAGGCGCCGATTTCATCGCAGATCTTGCGAAAGCGCTGGAAGTCGATGGTGCGCGAATAGGCCGAGGCTCCGGCGATGATCATCTTCGGCCGGTGTTCCCTGGCCAGGGCTTCCATTTCTTCGTAGTCGAGGGTTTCGGTTTCCGTGTCCAGGCCATAGGAAAATGCCCGGTAGATCTTGCCGGAAAAATTCACCGAGGCGCCATGGGTCAGATGGCCGCCATGGGCCAGGGACATGCCCAGGATGGTATCGCCGGGTTCAAGTACCGCCAGGAAAACCGCCTGGTTGGCCTGGGAGCCGGAGTGCGGCTGCACGTTGACGTATTCGCAGTCGAACAATTTGCGAGCCCGTTCGATGGCCAGGTTCTCGATTTCATCGACGACCTTGCAGCCGCCGTAGTAACGCTTGCCCGGATAGCCTTCGGCGTATTTGTTGGTGAGCACTGAGCCCTGGGCCTGGAGCACTTCTTCGCTGACATAGTTTTCCGAAGCGATCAGCTCCAGGTGGGTTTCCTGGCGGTTGCGCTCGCGGTCGATCAGGCGGGCAATGGCGGGGTCGAAATTTTGCAGGCTCATGGTGCGATTCCTTAGATAAGCGCTTCGGCCAGCGGCGCAGTCACGTGATGCGGCAACACCCGTGGCTGGCTTTTGGTCGAGTCGGATAGAAAAATGGAGGTGTCTTTCAAACCGCTGCCGGTGATCAGGATCACGGCGGTTTGCGGTGTGTCGGGGTGTGTTTCGGCGTACTTGAGCAGACCGGCGAAGGCACTGGCGGCGCCGGCTTCTGGAAACACGCCGGTGCTGGCGGCCAATCTCGAGGCGGCTGCGACGATGCTCGGGTCGCTGACACAGATGAACTCACCGCCGCTGGCGGTGACCGCACGCATGGCCTTGAGGCGATCACGCGGCAGCGCCACATTGATGCTGCTGGCCAGGCTGGTGGGGGGGCGGCGTTCGGTTTTCTGCATCGAGCGGTCGTTGCGCCAGGCGCGGTACATGAAATTGCTGTGCTCGGCCTGCACCCCGATCAAGCGTGGGATGCGTTCGATCCAGCCCAATTGCAGCAAGTCGAAAAAGCCTTTGTAGACCGAACCCAGGATGCAGCCGTTGCCGACGGGCACGAACACCAGGTCCGGCACCTGCCAGTTGAGTTGTTCGCACATCTCGAAGGCGACGGTTTTCTTGCCTTCGCTCATGTACGAGTTGATCCCGGTGGTGCGGTTGTACCAGCCGTGCTCTTCGCAGGCGTTGAGGCATTGCTCGAAAGCTTCGTCATATTGCCCGTCGACCAGCACGATCTCGGCGCCGTAGCCCTGCATCTGCGCGAGCTTTTCACGGGGCGCGCTCTTGGGCAGGTAGATGACGTTGCGCAAGCCCAGGCTGGCGCTCATTCCGGCCAATGCCGAGGCGGCATTGCCAGTGCTGGCCACCGCCACGGTGCGGGCGCCGGATTGCATGGCGTGGGCCACCGCCAGGGCGCTGGCGCGATCTTTCAACGACCCGGTCGGTTGTCGCGATTCGTCTTTTACGAAGACTTTGATCCGGGCGCCTTTACCGAGCAATTCCGGGCGCGAGTACAGCGGCGTGTTGCCCACCAGTAACGGTGGAATGAACTGCGTCGAGCTCAACGGCATCAAGCGGTCATAGCGCCACATGCCACGGGCGTGGTCATGGGCCAGGCTGTCCCGGGACCATTCGCGCTTGAGTGTCGGGTAGTCGTAAAGCGCGTCCAGGGCACCATCGACTTTGCAATGAGGGCAGTAATAGCTGACCTCATGGGGCTGGTAGCTTCGATCGCAAACCAGGCACTGCAATACATACTCTCTGTACGAATTTTTCATGGTCACCCTCTGAAAGTACGCTGTGCTGGTGCTTTCCTTGCCAACGTCGGTCCAATTCGCCGGACCGACGGGCACTCCGCTGACGGAAGGTGTTTCAGATCACCATGATGGCGTCGATGGCAACCAGGGTATTGCGTGCCAGTGCACTGGCGCCGGCGGTGGTGCGGGCCGGGTAGGGTTTGGTGAAGTACTCTTCCATGACGCGGTTGAGGGTCGGGAATTCATTCAAGTCAGTGATGAACGCCGTGACCTTGACCACGTTCGCCAGGGTGCCGCCTGCCGCTTCGGCCATTTGCACCAGGTTGTCGAGGGTCTGGCGCAGTTGGCCTTCGAAATCCTTGGCCAGCACTTCGTTGTTCAACGCCGAGACCGGGGTCTGCGCCGACAGGTAGATGGTCTGCCCGTGATTGACCTTGATACCCTGGGAATAGGTACCCAGCGGCAATGGCGCCTTGTCGGTGAAAATCACGTTCTCTTCGCCAAGGAAAGGTTTGGCGGCGGGCTGGATGTGAGCGGTGGTTTGCATAGTGACGTTCCTTGTTAAGTGGATTGGGGTTAATGCAAATCGGCAACCTGCTTGACGGCCAGGCTGGAAAATTCCTCGTCGCGGCAACGGGCCGGGGAAAAATGCTGGTAATTGAGTTGCAGCGCCGCCAGGTCGTCCGGCATGGCGATGCCCAGCGCCGCATGGCTGCACAGGCGTGCAATGGCGGGCGCGGCCTGGATGCCGTAGCCACCGAGGGCGGCGAGCCAGATAAAACTCTCTTGCTGCGGATCTTGGCCGAGCACCGGCGAGCGGTCGGCGACGAAGGTTCGCAATCCCGCCCATTTGTTGATGATCGAGCGTGGGCGCAGGCGCGTGGTGTTTTGCAGGCGATCCATGGTGATGGCCAGGTCAAGCTCTTCCGGCAGGGCGTCGCAGGGCAACGAGGGGCTTTCATCGCAAGGGGAGACGATCAGCCGCCCGGCTTCAGGCTTGATGAAAATATCCTCGTCGACCGTGCCCAGGTAGGGCGTGTGATGCACGTCACATTGTGGGTCGACCGCCAGCACGGTGCGCCGCAACGGTCGGACACCGACCTTGGGCACGCCGCAGCGCTCGGCGAGTTCATCGGCCCAGGCTCCGGCGGCGTTGACCACGATGGCTGCTTGCAATGGCTGGCCGTCCTGGGTCTGCAGGTGCCAGTGCCCGTCGCGATATTCGCCACGCAGCACTTCGGTCTCACGCTTGATCACGCCACCGCGGGCCCGCAGCCCACCGAGGTAGGCGCCGTGAATACCGTGCACATCCAGATCGAAGGCGCTGGGCTCGTAGATCCCGGCGCTCCAGGCGCCTTCGGCGAGATAGGGGACCAGCTCCTGCACTTGCTTGTCGTCGAGCAACTCGGCCGTGGGCACTTGGCCCAAGACGGCGCTGAAACGCGCTTTGAGTTTGTCCACCCGTGCCGCTTGGGCCACGATCAGCGCGCCCCGGGGCGCCCATAGCGGATGCTCGGCCAGGCCCTCGGGGGGATTTTCGAAAAAGCGCCGGGACGCGCAGGTCAGTGAGCGGATCTGTTGGTTGCCATAGCTTTCCATCGAGATCGCGGCTGAACGCCCTGTGGTGTGATAAGCCAGTTGTTGTTCCTGTTCGAGCAGGCAGACACTGCCATGGGCCGCCAATTCATAAGCGACAGACACGCCGGCGATACCGCCACCCACCACAATGAAGTCGTAACGAGCGGTCATGGTCGGCTGCCCTCGGCGATAACGGCGGCTTTGCGTTCGCGGGTGTAGGTCAGCACGAAGTGCGCCACGAGGCCGAAGATCAAGCCCCAGAATGCGGCGGCCAGGCCCAGGAAGCTCATGCCCGAAGCCGTCACCAGGAAGGTGATCAGTGCCGCTTCGCGTTGTTTTTCGTCAGCCATGGCGCCGGTCAGCCCGGCACTGATCGCGCCAAACAAGGCGAGGCCGGCGAGGGAGGCGATCAATTCTTTGGGCAGTGCGGAGAACACCGAGGCCAGGGTGGCGCCGAAGGTACCCATCAGAATGTAGAACACCCCGCAGGCGATCCCGGCCATGTAGCGTTTGTCGCGGTCTTCGTGGGCTTCGCGGCCGGTGCAGATCGCTGCGGTAATGGCCGCCAGGTTAAAGCCGTGGGAACCGAACGGGGCCATCAGGACCGAGCCAATCGCGGTGACCGAAATGATCGAGCGTGCTGGCGTGTTGTAGCCCGAGGTGCGCAACACCGCCATGCCTGGCACGTACTGGCCGGTCAAGGTCACCAGTGCCAGTGGCAGGCCGATGTTGATGATTGCGTGCCAGTTCCATTCGGGGGCGATGAAGACCGGTTGGGCCACGGCGATGGTGATCGAGCTGCTGTTGAGTTCACCGAATGAGGCGGCCACTGCGCAACCGACGATCAGCACCGACAGGATCGCGTAGCGTGGCGAAAAGCGCTTGAAGACCAGGTACGCCGCGATCATCGCCAGCACCAATGCCGGCTGCAGCTTGATCGAGGTGAACAGCTCGGCGCCGAAGCGGAACAGGATGCCGGCGAGCATGGCGGCGGCAATGGCCTTGGGCAGGCGGCTCATCAGTTTGTCGAACGCACCGGACAGACCGACCAGCGCGATGATCACCGACGCCACCACATAGGCACCGATGGCCTGGGGCAGGGTCACGGTGGGCAGCATCGACACCAGCAAAGCTGCCCCCGGTGTCGACCACGCGGTGATGACCGGAACACGCAGGCGCCAGCTCAGGAACAGGCCGGTAATTCCGCTGCCGATGGAAATGGCCCAGATCCATGAAGACACCACGTCGTTGGGTAGGTGCGCTTCCTTGGCTGCCTGGAACACGATGATGAGCGGGCCGGCGTAGGAGATGATCACGGCGATGAAACCCGCGATGACCGCTGACAGGGATAGATCCTTTCTGAATGTGTCCATGATGTCTCGACTTGGCGCGACAGAAGCACGCAGTGAATGATTGAGTCGATTGCTTCGATTCGGAATCAGTGTATTTGAATGAATTGAGTTGATTCAATAGGAAGCTGGATTGTTACGAGATATTTTTCTGCTATGACGGACGGTTTTTGCGATTTTTTAAAGTTAACTGATTGATTTTTAATAATAATATTTGTTCTAAAAATTTATTCGTGTCGCATTGAGAAACGATTCAATAATCGAATCAATCGATTCAAATGGCTGATTGTGTCGAATTATTAGTTGCCTAACCTCCATGTGATATGCTCGGATATTCATCATTTCTACGATGGGCAGTGATCATTCATGTGGGTTCCCCAGCTAAGCGAGTTCAGCCAGCCGATGTATTTGTCGATTGCCGATGCGTTGGCGCGCGATATCAACAACGGCGTGCTGAACGAGGGCGATCGCCTGCCGACCTTGCGGGAGCTGGCCACCACCTTGAATGTCACGCCGGGCACCATCAGCCGGGCCTATAGCGAAGCTCATCGGCGTCGGTTGGTGCAGGGGGAAGTGGGGCGTGGCACCTACGTGCTCAACCAGAAGCAACTGGAGCTGCCGGCCAGCAACAGCGCCGCCGCGCCGCTGAACCTGGGGCAATCCGAACTGCTCGACCTTTCGATCATCAAGCCCTACAGCGAAACCCTGGAGTACTGGTTGCGTGGCGCGCTGGTGGGCATGGCAAAGAGCACCGATTTCGCGCGCGCACTCGATTACGCGCCGGATGGTGGGCACCCGGCGCATCGCGAGGCCGGGGCGCAATGGTTGCGTCATTCATTGCCCGACGCGCAATGGCAGCAAGTGGTGATTACGGCAGGGGCCCAGCATGGCTTGATGGTGGCGATGAGCGCCCTGACCAACGCCGGTGACCTGGTGCTCTGCGAAGCGCTTTGCTACCCGGGGATCATTTCCCTGGCCCATGGCCTGGAACGCCGCCTGCGTGGCGTGCCTATGGATGACGAAGGCATCATTCCCGAAGCATTGCGCGAACTGTGCCTGCGAGAGAAGCCGGCGATGCTGGTCTGCGTGGCGACCTGCCAGAACCCGACAGCGGCGATCATGTCGCAGAAGCGTCGGGCCCAGATCGCCGCGCTTGCCGAGGAGTTCGATTTCATCATCCTGGACGATGACATCTATGGTTTCCTTGCCACCGATCCGTCTATCAAACCACTGTCGGCTTTTGCGCCGGACCGTTCGGTCTACCTGACCAGCTTGTCGAAATCGGTCATGCCGGCGCTTCGCGTCGGTTATATCTACAGCCCGCCGAAACTGCTGTCGCGCCTGACCTCGATGGTGCGCAGCAGCGTCTGGATGCCGTCACCATTGACCGCGCAGTTGGCCAGCAATGTGATTACCGAGGGCCTGGACAAGAAGCTGATTCGTATCCAGCGCAACGAGGCGGCGGGAAGACAAGCCATCGCCCGGGAAATCTTTGCCAATTTCGAGCTCAAGACCCAGCCATATTCCTATCATGTCTGGTTGACGCTGCCGGAGCCCTGGACCAGCGACGAGTTCACCATGCTCGCCCGGGCCAACGGCGTATTGGTGCTCAGCGGCACCCAGTTCCAGGCTGAGCGCTCAGGGACCACCCGCTGTGTACGGCTGGTGTTGATGTCCCCTACCAGCCAGGACGAACTGCGTTTCGCCCTGACCAAGCTGGCGAGCCTGATCGATTCGGATCCGCGCCGTTATTACTAAAAAAAGATCGCAGCCTTCGGCAGCGCCTACGCGGTGTAGGCGCTGCCGAAGGCTGCGATCTTTTGGTCATTCGTCCGACGGATTGAGCAGTTCGGACAAGGCGTCCGGCTGGCTCTTGAATGCCTTGGCAAACACATCGCGATTCTTCGCCATGTAGATCCCGGCTTCCTCGACCTGTTGCTCGCTCAGCGATGGAACGGCTTTTTGCAACACCTCGGCCAGCAATTCGGCGAGTTCCAGCATTTTGTCATGACGGTCAGCTTCGGCTTTATCCATGAACAAGCGCTCCAGATCTCGGCTGCTGCGGTATACCACTTCGACGGCCATTCACCACCTCACATGCCTTCACATTGGTTGTCTTTGTGACTACTGTATTTATATACAGGCAAAAGAATAAGCGAATCCTGTTGCTTTGGATAGTGGCTTTTTAATGTAGACCGATTTCGACATGTGAGGACAAGGCTTGTGCAGGAGCAAAGCTTGTGTGGGAGCAAAGCTTGCTCGCGATAAGGCCGCATGAAGCTCGCAAAAGTGCCGGATGCCAGCCTATCGCCATCTCACCCTCAGTCGCTGGCCTTTTTTCTGCATGCAGAACAACCGTCACGTCCAACCCGCATCATCCGGTCGAGCCGACCTAAGGAAACTACATCGTGAAAATCAACTGGGCCGAGAATCTGCGCCAGAACGTGCATCAGCTGGCCGAATCCCTGGGCAACCTGTTCGTCGAGACCTTCCATTACCTGGCCCTGTTCGCCATCGGTGCGGTGACCGCGTGGGCGGCAGTGATGGAATTTTTGCAGATGATCGAGGCGGGGCACATCAAGATCGATGACATCCTGCTGCTGTTCATCTACCTGGAATTGGGGGCGATGGTCGGGATCTACTTCAAGACCAACCACATGCCGGTGCGGTTTTTGATCTACGTGGCGATCACGGCGCTGACGCGACTGCTGATTTCCAACGTTTCCCATCACAGCCCGCCAGACCTGGGGATCATCTACCTGTGCGGGGGCATCCTGCTGCTGGCGTTTTCGATCCTGGTGGTGCGCTACGCTTCGTCGCAGTTCCCCTCGGTGAAGATCGAGCACCCACACCGCAAGGTCGGCGCGGGTTCCAGCGAGCATGCCGAAGTGGAGAAAGGAGAAATCTAGATCCCGGCGGCAGAGGACGCCGGCCCCTGCGCGTGCGGTGGTGGCAGCTTGATGTTGTCACCGCCGGTCATGGCTTCGAGGATGGCCACGGCGCTGTGGCCCTGCTCGATGGCGATACCGAACTGAATGCTTTGCACCAGGCGCTTGAGCCGCTCCGGGTCGTTGCGCTGCTGGGCGCTGATCATGCGTTTGGCGACGATGCGCCCGCTCTTGGACAGGGTCAGCATGATGCTGCCGTCCAGGCCTTGGATACTCAGGTTGATTTGATAATGCGGCGCAAAGGCGTCGGTAATGATCTGAAAAGGGTTGTCCATGATGCGTCACCGCCTGATTGAACGTGCAGTTGTTGACCGGCCGTGATCGGGATTAGTTCGCAACACCGGACCACCGGCCATTCCATGATCGTATTCATCTCAAGATTCCAGGGGCCGGGCAGGCCTCAAGATCAAAAGATCGCAGCCTGCGGCAGCTCCTACAGGGAGTTAGCAAGTGGCATGCCGGAAAAACTGTCGGACAATGATCCCGGAGCCTGGGCGCCAAACGCTCTGGAATGCGGCTGTGGCCGCTGCCCGTTTCGGGGCAATAAAGCGTGGATGTTCGCTGACGGTGCAGGAGGGGAGGCGATAGGCGGTGGGATAGCGGGGCGGGGCAACTCCCGACATTAACAGCGCTTTTGCCCGTTGTCTGGCTTTATTTGCATATGAATATTTATCTTTTTTTAGGGCTTGAATTGTTCTTCCGCCAGCCCGACTCTGTATTCAAGGGGCCGTTGCATCAACGTCGACGGCTCCCGGCGAGCTAGCTGAAATAAGGGATGAACTATGCAAATCCAAGTCAACAGCGATAACCATATTCAAAGCAGCATCCGACTGGAGGAGTGGGTACGTACTACCATCGAAAGCACGCTCGAACGTTATGAAGAGGACCTGACACGGGTCGAGGTTCATCTGCGGGACGAGAACGGCGATAAGCCGGGTCCCCATGATCTGCGTTGCCAGCTTGAAGCTCGGCCGAAGGGCCATCAGCCGGTCTCCGTGACGCACAAGGCCGAATCGCTGGAGCTGGCGATAGAAGGCGCGGCCACCAAACTTGAAAATGCCCTGGAGCATTTGTTCGGCAAACTGCGCGGCAAGCGCGCAGCCGATTCGACGCCAACTGAATCCGTAGCCTTGGCCGATGCGCTGCTGGAAGAGGAATTCCTGGAGAACGAACGGGCTGCCCTTCACGGCTGAAACTTCGTTCATTTCACGTGCGACTGAAAAACGGGCCTGCAATCGCAGGCCCGTTTTGTTTTTATCGGTCTCGCGCTCCTGCAGTGATCACATTCTCCTGTGGGAGCGGGCTTGCTCGCGATGCCGATAGCCGGCGCTAGCGCAAAAACGCCTGCCGATACTCCCCAGGCGTCGCCCCCAGGGCTTGGCGGAAACGATTGGTGAAGTGGCTGGCGCTGGCGAATCCGCAGGCCAATGCCACGTCGCCCAGCGGTTGTGAGGTGGTGCGCAGCAAATGCCGCGCGCAGGTCAAGCGCCTAGCCAGTACATATTGATGAGGTGGCAGCCCGAAGCTTTCGCGGAACATCCGAGCGAAGTGATATTCGGACAACGCACACAGCGCCGCCAATTGGCCAAGGCTGATGGCGTCGGCCAGGTGGCTGTCGACGTAATCCACCAGCAACCGCCGCTGATGAGCGGCCAGGCCACCTTTGAGGCGAAGCCCCTGGCGCTGGCCAACCTGGCTGAGCAGCAGGTGATTGAGCAAGTCATGGGCCAGGCTGGTGGTCAGCAAGCGCTCACCGGGTTCGTCCCAGTTCAGCGCGATCAACTGGCGAAAACGCTGTGCCTGTCGCGGGTCGTCGAGGAAAGTCTCCTCGTGCAGTTGTACCTGCCTGGGCTCGCGGTCCAGCAGCGTGACGCAACCAAGGGCAAATTGTTCAGCGCTGAAATACAGGTGAGCGAGGCGAATGTCGCCGTTGATGACCCAGGCTGACTCATGCCCGGCCGGCAGGATGCAGAGTTTGTCGGGCGCCCCTGTGGTGTCGGGCCGCTCGCGGCGAAACGTACCGGTGCCGCCCGCGATGTAGCACGACAGCGTATGGTGCGTTGGCGCCTCGTAGTCCCGGGCGTCGTGGTGATTGCTCCACAAAGCGGCCGCCAAGCCGTCCCCGAGCTCGGCGCTGTGCTCCAGACGAGCATTGGGCGAGCTGTTGAGGGCTTGAAAGACTTGCAGGGTTTGCAGTGTGGACATGATCGGTTCTCCAACGCCTGCATCCTACTCCGTCGGCCCATCCGTGCCAGCCTGGCAGCGGACAAAAACCGCAAGTTTACGCAAGTGCTGCAGCAGCAGTGGCGTGACACTGGGCGTCATTGTCAGGAGCCGTCGCCATGAACCTCTCGTTGTACCTGCTTACCGTGCTCATCTGGGGCACCACCTGGATTGCCCTGAAACTGCAATTGGGCGTCGTCGCCATCCCGGTGTCGATTGTCTATCGCTTCGGCCTTGCGGCCCTGATCCTGTTTGCGATGCTCTTGCTCAGCCGGCGCTTGCAGGTGATGAACCGACGCGGTCACTTGATTTGCGTTGCCCAGGGCCTGTGCCTGTTCTGCATCAATTTCATGTGCTTCCTGACCGCCAGCCAGTGGATTCCCAGTGGGTTGGTCGCCGTGGTGTTTTCCACCGCCACGCTCTGGAATGCCCTCAATGCCCGCGTGTTCTTCGGTCAGCGGATTGCGCGTAACGTGCTGTTGGGCGGTGCCTTGGGGCTTTCGGGGCTGGCGCTGCTGTTCTGGCCGGAGCTGGCCGGCCATAGCGCAAGCCCGCAAACCTTGCTTGGGTTGGCGTTGGCGTTGCTGGGCACCTTGTGCTTTTCGGCAGGCAACATGCTGTCGAGCCTGCAACAGAAGGCCGGTCTCAAGCCGTTGACCACCAATGCCTGGGGCATGGCCTATGGCGCGGCGATGTTGGCGGTGTGGTGCGCGTTCAAAGGCATCCCGTTCGACATGGAATGGAACACGCGCTACATCGGCTCGCTGTTGTACCTGGTGATCCCGGGTTCGGTGATCGGCTTCACTGCCTATTTGACGCTGGTGGGGCGCATGGGGCCGGAGCGCGCGGCGTATTGCACGGTCCTGTTCCCAGTGGTGGCGTTGAACGTCTCGGCGTTTGCCGAAGGCTATCAGTGGACGGCCCCGGCATTGGTGGGGCTGGTGCTGGTGATGCTGGGGAACGTGCTGGTGTTTCGCAAACCCCGGCCAGTTGCCGCGAAAGTCGCGCTGGGCGTGTAGGAGCTGGCGAAGCCTGCGATCTCTTGATCTTTCGCTCACGACTCAATTGTCTGGAACAAGATCGCAGCCTCGCTTCGCTCGACAGCTCCTACAGGCGCAGCCCAGCGGGAGCAAGCTCCCTCGCCACCGTTTGTTCTATTTCCAGACTTGCGGGTTGACCAGGTTCTTCGGTCGCTCGCCCAGCAATGCACTGCGCAGGTTATCCACAGCAAGATCGGCCATGGCGGCACGGGTTTCGTGGGTGGCCGAGCCGATATGGGGCAGGGTGACGGCGTTTTTCAACTGGAACAGCGGCGATTCGGCCAGCGGTTCTTTCTCGTAGACATCCAGCCCGGCACCGCGGATGCGATTGTTCTGCAGGGCTTCGATCAGCGCCGGTTCATCCACCACCGGGCCCCGGGAAATGTTGACCAGGATGGCGCTCGGTTTCATCAGGCCCAGTTCGCGCTGGCCGATCAGATGGCGAGTTTTGTCGCTCAATGGCACGACGAGGCAGACGAAGTCCGCTTCGGCCAGCAACTGGTCCAGTTCGCGAAATTGTGCGCCCAACTGGCTTTCCAGCTCGGTCTTGCGGCTGTTGCCGCTGTAGAGGATCGGCATGTTGAATCCCAGCCGGCCACGCCGGGCAATGGCCGCGCCGATGTTGCCCATGCCGACGATACCCAGGGTCTTGCCATGTACATCGCTGCCGAACAGTTGCGGGCCGACCGTCGCCTGCCATTGCCCGGCCTTGGTCCAGGCGTCCAGTTCGGCCACGCGCCGGGCGCTGCTCATCAGTAGGGCGAAGGCCAGGTCGGCGGTGCTTTCGGTGAGTACGTCGGGGGTGTTGGTGAGCATGATCCCGCGCTCATTGAAGTAGGCCAGGTCATAGTTGTCGTAGCCCACCGACACACTGGACACCACTTGCAGGTTCGCAGCGCCTTGCAGTTGCTCGCGCCCGAGCTTGCGACCGACCCCGATCAGCCCGTGGGCGTGGGGCAGGGCTTCGTTGAACTGTGCGTTGATATCGCCCTTGGACGGGCTCGGCACGATCACGTCGAAGTCCTGTTGCAGGCGCTCGACCACCTGGGGCGTGATACGGCTGAAGGCAAGTACGGTTTTTTTCATCGTGCAAGGCTCATCGGGGAGAAGATACCAAGCACGCTAACATTCCTGGCGAGGGTTAGGCGAGGGGGGATCTTGATTGGGATGCGGCAAAACCCTGTGGGCGCGGGCTTGCTCGCGAAGGCGATCTGCCTGAGACGGTGATCTTGAATGTGCCACCGCTTTCGCGAGCAAGCCCGCTCCCACAGGGGCGTTATGCCCGTTCCGGGGTCTTATGCCGCCCGCAGCGAAATAAAGGCGTAATTGACCGGCGCCTCAGTAACCACCTGCGCGCCGCTGGCCAATACCTGGCTGGCCACATCATCGCCAGACAGATGGAACTGCCATTGACTGGCGTGCTGTTGCGCAGGTTGCAGGCGTGCCTGATCGAGGGCGGCCACGAATGCGCTCATGTCCGGCAGATACGCAGTGAACCCGTCGCCCTTGAGCGCGGTGGTGCCGATGCCCAGGGCGGAACAGATGCGCTCCTTGATGGCGATCTCCTCACGATCGGCCTGGCGTGAGCGCTCGATCAACCGCGCCAGTTCCTGGTCGACCAGTTCACCGCCGAGTATCAATTGTGGCCCGGTTTCCCACGACTCTGGAGGGCATTCCTTGACGGCGATGTTGAGGGGAATGTGCGGGTTGATTTCCATCGGATAGATGCGGCATACCAAGGGGCGGCGCTCATAGATGCGGCACAGGTTTTCTTCGTCAAGATTCCGACAACGGCCGACGTTGTAGGCGGCAAAGGTGATCGCCAAAAGGGCCTCGGTGCTGCCGCTGTGGACCACTGCCGAGCGGCGCTCGGCGTGCTCGCGTTGCCCTGCCGGCAGGCCGAGGCCGTTGGGCAGGAAGGCTTCCGCCAGGACGATCACCTGGCCGCCGTCGTCCGCCCACATCCGGGCCTCGTCGAGGGTCAGGGGAACATGGTGATCGGTGCAGCATTTGCCGCACCCTACACAGGAAAACGTTGTGTTCATTGAACGCCCGGTCGCAGAAAGCAGGGGACGGCGACAGAAAAACGCCGTGATGGACCGTGCGAAGCAAGTTATGCGCCACTCACTGCTCGGTAGCGGCGGGGCGGATCGAGTCCCACTCAGTCACGTAGGCGGTTTTGGTTTTCTTGCGGTAGAGGCACAACTCGTTGCCGATCGCGCCTTTCATGTGTTTCTGCGGATATTGGCCTTGCAGCAACAATGCGGTGTAGCCGACGCGGTCGTCGAATTGAGCGGCGGTACCCACCGGCTCAGCGCTTTTCAAACCGCTGGCCTTGATGCAACTGGCCAGCACGGCTTTGTCGTAGGTGGCCCAGGCGTCCGGGCTGGAGGCGTGGGCCTGGGAGGCCAGGACAGTGAAGCCAAGGAGCGTCAAGAGGCGGATGTTCATCAGGGAGCCTTGTTCCAGGAAAGCCAGGACAAGAGTATGCCTGAGGTTATCGGACAGTGATCGCTCCCGCGCTGGAACGCAGAAGCGAGCAACCGATAGGACTCAGTGACCTTGCTCGGCAACGGCCTTGGCCGCCGTGATCAGGCACTTGGTCAGTTCCGGCGAGGAGAACTTGGTGAGCACGCCGTTGGCACCCGACAGCCGGGCTTTTTCGCTGTTCATGGCGCTGTCCAGCGAGGTGTGCAGCAACACGTAGAGGTGGGCGAAGTCCGGCGTTTCGCGCAGCGTCCGGGTGAGGGCGTAGCCGTCCATCTCCGACATCTCGATGTCGGAGACGATCAGGTTGATCTGTTCGGCCGTGCCTTGCAGGTCCAGCAGGCACTCGATGGCTTCCTTGGCGCTGCGTGCGGTGTGGCATTGCAGGCCCAGGTTGCGCAAGGTGTGCACCGATTGCTGCAGCGCGACCTGGCTGTCATCGACCACCAGGATCCGTGCGTTGCCCAGCACCTCGGCGTCTTCCATGCTCAGCTCGGTCGGCGCGGTTTCGATCTGAGCCGGTGCGATGCCATGGATGACCTTTTCGATGTCCAGCACCTGCACCAGCGTGCCATCCACCGAGGTCACGCCGGTGATGAACGAACGCACACCGCCGGAGCCATAGGGCGGCGGTTTGATGTCAGTGGTCAGGCAATGCACGATCTTGCTCACCGCCTGCACATGCAAACCCTGTTTGGAGCGGCTGACGTCAGTGACGATCAGGCAGCCGCCATCCGGGTCTTCCAGCGGCCGCTCGCCAATGGCGCGGCTCAGGTCGATCACCGACAACGATGCCCCGCGCAGGGTGGCGATGCCTTTGACGTGCGGATGCGACTCCGGCAGTTTGGTCAACAATGGGCAGGGAATGATTTCACTGACCTTGAGCAGGTTGATTGCCATCAGCTTGCCGCTGCGCAAGGTAAACAGCAGAAGCGAAAGTGAATCTGCGCGGGCTTTGTTGGAAGACATAAAAACCTTCTGTGGAAAAAGGTGGGGCGAACATACCGATCGCCAAAACAGCTTTTGATATTGGGTTATCGACTCGTTGGGGACAGGCTTTAGGGTGAAAACTGTCAATAACGAGGATCGCTGTAACAAGCCCGCTTTTGTGGCTCCCGAGCTTGCTCCTGCTCGGCTCTGTAGGAGCTGGCGAAGCCTGCGATCTTTTGATCTTGATCTTTTGCTCTTGATCTTTTGCTCTCGACTCAATTGCCAGTGGAAAGATCGCAGCCTCGTTGCACTCGACAGCTACACAGCTCCTACGCGGCTCCTACGGCGCAGCCCAGCGGGAGCAAGCTCCCTTGCCACAAAAGCGCACCCGGCCACTATTTCAGGCCAAGCCGTTTTGCCATCCGTCCCAGGTTCGCCCGGTCCAGCCCCAGCTCCCGGGCGGCGCTGGCCCAGTTGTGCTGGTGACGCTCCAGGCAGGCAGCGATCAGCTTGCGCTGGAACTCGTCCACCGCTTCACGCAAATCCCCCGTCACGTTCGCCATGGCCGGTGCCGGGCTGATGGACGAAGGCGCGGGGTTGTGCTCAGGCGCCTGGGGCAAATCCAGGTCTTGGGCGCTGAGGCTGAGGATTTTTGGGCGCGTCGCGCACCGGCCCAAGGCCTTCAAGGCACTACGGCCGATCAGGTGTTCCAGTTCGCGCACATTGCCCGGCCAGTCGTAGGCCAGCAGTGCGGCCTGGGCGTCACTGGTCAGGCGCAGGCTGCCCAGGCCCATGCGCGAACGATTTTGTTCCAGGAAAAAACCGCTGAGCAGCAGCACGTCCCGCCCGCGATCGCGCAGCGCCGGCACCTGCAGCGGATACACACTCAAGCGATGGTAGAAGTCGGCACGATAACGGCCGTTGCGCACTTCTTCGGCCAAGTCGCGATTGGTGGCTGCGATCAGGCGCACGTCGACCCGGTGTTCCTTGTCCGAGCCCAGGCGTTGCAGTTGGCCGCTCTGCAGCACTCGCAGCAACTTGGCCTGGACGGTCAGGGACAACTCGCCCACTTCGTCGAGAAACAGGGTGCCGCCGTCGGCCAGTTCGAACTTGCCGCGCCGGTCGCTCGTGGCCCCGGTGAAGGCGCCGCGTACATGGCCGAAGAGTTCGCTTTCCACCAGCGTATCGGGCAGGGCGGCGCAATTGAGGCTGATGAGTGGCTGCTCGGCGCGTTTCGATGCGGCATGGATGGCCTGGGCGACCAGTTCCTTGCCCACGCCGGTTTCGCCGGTGATCAGTACCGTCAGGTCGCTGCCGCCCACCAGCGCGATCTCTTCCACCAAACGCTTGTGGGCCTTGCTCTGGCCGATCATGTCGCGAGGCTGCTGGCCGCTGGCCTGGCGATAGACCTCGGCGCGGCGGTGCTCGTCCTCGGCCTTCAAGGCCAGGCGCTCGATGCGTTCGGCGGCACTGACGGTGGCTGCGGCGAGGCTGGCGAAGGCCTGCAGGGCACTCAGGTCGATGGGCTCGAAGCGCTCCGGATCCAGCGAATCCAGGGTCAGCAGGCCCCAGGGCCGTTCGTCGACGAACAGCGGGCAGCCCATGCAGTCGTGAACCTCCAGATGCTCGGCGAGCCCCTCGACCAGCCCATCGTACGGATCGGGCAGGCCGCTGTCGGCAGCGAAGCGGGTGGGCTGTGGGTTGGCCAGCAGCGCTTCGAAGCGCGGATGTTCATTGATCCGGAATCGCCGGCCCAATGTATCGGTGCTCAAGCCATCCACGGCGAGCGGCACCAGGCAGTCGCCCTCCAGGCGCAACAGCGCCGCCGCATCGCAGGGCAGCAAGGCTCGCAAGGTACCGAGCAGGCGACGATAACGTTCGCCCTCAGGCAGCTCGCGGGACAGATCGGCTACCAGCGGCAGCAGGGAGGTCAGCAGGGCGGTTGCGGTCATAATGACTCCATATAGTCTTAACGACTATAAGGCGTGGTGTGTCTATATGACTACACTGTTTTTAACTTGCTGATATTAAAGATAAAAATTTATGGCATGAAAACTGATAAGGCTTACGTAACTTGTTATCGGCCTTACGCCAGGAGTCACCCTATGCTCAGTCGAGAAGAACGCGCCATCATTCGCTCCACCGTTCCGTTGCTTGAAAGTGGCGGTGAGGCGCTGATCACTCACTTCTATCGCATGATGCTGTCCGAATACCCGCAGGTGCGCCCACTGTTCAACCAGGCTCACCAAGCCAGTGGCGATCAACCGCGGGCATTGGCCAACGGCGTGTTGATGTATGCGCGCCATATTGACCAGCTCGATCAATTGGGCGACCTGGTGGCGAAGATCGTCAACAAGCACGTTGCCTTGCAGATTCTGCCGGAGCACTACCCGATTGTCGGTTCGTGCCTGCTGCGGGCAATCGCCGAAGTGCTGGGCGCAGAGATCGCCACGCCCGAAGTGATTGCGGCGTGGGGCGCAGCCTACAACCAGTTGGCCGATATCCTCATCGGTGCCGAAGCGGGCATGTACGACAAGAAGGCCGAGGCGCCGGGCGGCTGGCGTGGGGAGCGTGAATTCATCCTGACGGCCAAGGTCCAGGAAAGCGCGGAGATCACCTCGTTCTACTTCGAACCGGCGGACCAGGGCCCGATCCTGGTGGCCGAGCCGGGTCAGTACATCGGTATGAAGCTCATGCTCGATGGCGAGGAAGTACGCCGCAACTATTCACTGTCAGCCCTGGCGGACAATGGTCAATACCGTATCAGCGTCAAGCGCGAGCCGGGCGGGCGGGTGTCCAACCACTTGCATCATCAGTTCGGAGTCGGCAGTCGCATCCAGTTGTTCCCGCCGTCCGGGGATTTCTACCTGACGGCCAGCGACAAACCGCTGGTGCTGATCAGTGGCGGCGTCGGCATCACCCCGACCCTGGCCATGTTGCAGGCGGCGCTGCAAACCGAGCGGCCGGTGCATTTCATTCACTGCGCGCGCAACGGCGGTGCCCATGCGTTCCGCGACTGGATCGACGACCTGGCCAAGCGGCATCCGCAGCTCAAGCGCTTTTACTGCTACGACGAAGACGACGGCTTGAGCCCGGCGGCCGACAAGGTGGGGCTGTTGAGCCAGGAACAACTGGCGCAATGGTTGCCGCAACAACGTGACCTGGACGCCTATTTCCTCGGGCCGAAAGGTTTCATGAGCGCCGTCAAGCGCCATCTCAAGGCCTTGGGTGTGCCGGACCAGCAGAGCCGTTACGAATTCTTCGGCCCGGCGGCGGCGCTGGAATAAGGTCGTGGCCAACTTGGGAAACCGGGTTGGCCTCATCGCGAGCAGGCTCCCCACCCTGGATCTGTGCGGGTGACAACATCCACGCCCGCCACAGATCCCTTGTGGGAGCGGGCTTGCTCGCGATGGCGGCGGCAGGTCCATCCTGGTCCACCTGCCAGAATTAATCCGCACTTAACCTTCTTGCAGTCTATTTCCCCTTCAATGTCGACGCTCGCTGCTCGTTCACTGTCATGGTCTGCGTGTAGACTTCGGGCATCCGAGCGCGCGCCCGAGTGTCGCCGTGCTGCGCGTCGATCCATGCAGACAAAGGGAAACGCAATGAGTGAGGAAATGATGCGCTTAGGCCGTGAGCGGCGCTATCTGGTGCTGCTGGGGCTGATCTGCCTGGCGCTGATCGGTGGTGCGCTGTACATGCAGGTGGCCCTCGGTGAGGCGCCGTGCCCGCTGTGTATCTTGCAGCGCTATGCGCTGTTGCTGATCGCCATCTTCGCCTTCATCGGTGCCGCCATGCGCACCCGCCGCAGCCTGACGATCTTCGAAGGCCTGGTGGTGCTCAGCGCCCTGGCCGGTGCCGGTGTGGCAGGGCATCACGTGTACACCCAGTTCTTCCCCGCGGTCAGTTGCGGCATCGACGTGTTGCAACCGATTGTCGATGATCTGCCGTTGGCGAAGATCTTTCCGCTGGGGTTCCAGGTCGATGGTTTTTGCTCCACCCCCTACCCACCGATCCTGGGCCTGTCCCTGGCTCAGTGGGCATTGGTGGCCTTCGTGTTGACGGTGGTGCTGGTGCCGTTGCTGGTGTCACGTAACCGCAAACAGACTCGCTGAAGCGCCTTCATGAAACGCCCCGGTTCCCCGACAGGAGGGCCGGGGCGTTTTGCGTTTCACTCTTGAGCCGGAACGTCCTTGATCCGGGGCAAGAATAGCCTGCGACAACGTGCGACACGTTGTCACATATCTTGAGGCGTTCAGCCTTTGCGAGGGCGATTAAGCGTTCCTTTCTGTAATAAAAAATCGCCTGGTTTCGCTAAACCTATATCAGCTGCAGCAGGCATTTTTAACAGCGAAGCGTCAGGCGCCGCAGGCCCCTGAAACTGGGCGCTTGCCGGGTATGAAAGCTCTTCGTGATCCTCCCGGGCTGTCTAAATCGGGCGTAGTAGCCCTACGTTTTTTGGGGTTCTTGTTGAGAATTAATTTCGATAACATGCTGGCTTGTTGCAATATCTGTGAAAGATTGTTGCCGGATCGGATAAAAATTATTTCGAGATGAGACATGGTCTACAGCGGCTCAGCTCTCTACAATCGCCCGCACCGATTTTCCGACCCGGCTCAAGCTTGAGCACGAGAGTGGTCGAAGGGCGCCAGCGCCCCATGCGACCCCAGGTGTCGGTGCCTCCAACTACCCGCACCAAATGGAATTGGGCTTGAACTAGGCCTTTGACCAACGAATAAGAACTCACTGCTGGCCCAGGATGTGTCGAACAGCCTCTGACGTTCGACGGGCAGCCCTTATTCAATCCAAGAAAATGCCAACCCTTGGCAGGGTGAAGTGTTGGCGATCAAAACCCAACTGCATTGCGCAAGCTGCTTTAGAGGTCGTGAGATGATTAAAAACAGGTACCCCCGATTACTAGGCTTGTTGCCGCTGCTCGGCACGTTGCTGCTGGGAGGCTGCAACATGACCTTGCTCGATCCCAAGGGCCAGGTCGGCCTGGATGAACGAAACCTGATCATCACCGCTACGCTGCTGATGTTGCTGGTCGTTGTGCCGGTCATCGTCATGACCTTCCTGTTCGCCTGGAAGTACCGCGCAACCAATACCAAGGCCACCTACACGCCGAAGTGGTCGCATTCGACCAAGATCGAAGTGGCGGTGTGGACCATTCCGGTGCTGATCATCATTGCCCTGGGTTACATCACCTACAAGTCGACCCACGCCCTGGACCCGTATCGTCCGCTGGATTCCGACGTCAAGCCGATCACTATCGAAGTGGTCTCCATGGACTGGAAGTGGCTGTTCATCTATCCGGAACAAGGCATTGCCACGGTCAACAAGATCGTGTTCCCGGCCCACACGCCGATCAATTTCAAGGTCACTTCCGACACCGTGATGAACTCGTTCTTCATCCCGGGCCTGGGCGGCCAGATCTACGCGATGGCGGGCATGCAGACCAAGCTGCACTTGATCGCCAACCAGAACGCCGAACTCGACGGTATCTCCGCCAACTACAGCGGCGCGGGTTTTACCGGCATGAAGTTCAAAGCAATCGCCACGACCCAGGAAGATTTCGACGCCTGGGTCAACGATGTGAAGAAGGCACCTAAACAGCTTGAAAAAGCTGAATACGAAGCCCTTTCCAAACCGAGCCAGAACAACCCAGTCGAACTCTACTCGTCGGTCACGCCGAACCTGTTCCAGACCATCATCGACAAATATGAAGGGATGAATCCGGGCAAGCCGATGCACCACGAGAAGAACGAGAAGGAAGTGGCCCACAACATGGAAGGGATGGACATGAGTTCGCATTCAGCTGCCGGGGCAGAGGAGTAAACGATGTTTGGTAAATTAAGTTGGGAAGCGATCCCGTTCCACGAGCCGATTGTCATGGTGACCCTCGCCATCATCGCGCTCGGTGGTCTGGCATTGTTTGCAGGCATCACTTATTTCAAGAAGTGGACCTACCTGTGGACCGAGTGGCTGACGTCGGTCGACCACAAGAAAATCGGCGTGATGTATATCGTCGTCGCCATGGTCATGCTGCTGCGTGGTTTTGCCGACGCCATCATGATGCGTACCCAGCTGGCCATGGCCACCGAGGGTTCGCCTGGCTACCTGCCGCCTGAACACTATGACCAGATCTTCACCGCCCACGGTGTGATCATGATCATCTTCATGGCGATGCCATTCTTCACCGGCCTGATGAACCTTGCAGTGCCGCTGCAGATCGGTGCCCGCGACGTGGCCTTCCCGTTCCTGAACTCCCTGAGCTTCTGGCTGCTGGTGTCTGGCGTGGTGCTGATCAACCTGTCCCTGGGCGTCGGCGAATTCGCCAAGACCGGCTGGGTTGCCTATCCACCGTTGTCGGGCCTGCAATACAGTCCGGGCGTGGGGATGGATTACTACATCTGGGCGCTACAGCTATCCGGGTTGGGGACGACGCTGACGGGGGTCAACTTCCTGGCCACCGTGGTCAAGATGCGTACCCCGGGCATGAAGCTGATGGACATGCCGATCTTCACCTGGACCTGCACCTGGGCCAACGTCCTGATCGTCGCTTCCTTCCCGATCCTGACCGCTACCCTGGCCCTGCTGACGCTTGACCGTTACATGGATTTCCACATTTTCACCAATGAGCTGGGTGGAAATCCGATGATGTACGTCAACCTGTTCTGGGCCTGGGGTCACCCTGAGGTGTACATCCTGATCCTGCCGGCGTTCGGGATTTTCTCCGAAGTCATCTCGACCTTCTCCGGCAAGAAACTGTTCGGCCACCACTCGATGATCTACGCTAGCGGCGCGATCTCGGTGCTGGGCTTCATGGTCTGGCTGCACCACTTCTTCACCATGGGTTCGGGGGCCAGCGTCAACGCCTTCTTCGGCCTGGCGACGATGCTGATTTCGATTCCGACGGGGGTGAAGCTGTTCAACTGGCTGTTCACCATCTATCAGGGCCGCCTGCGTTTCACCAGCCACGTGATGTGGACCCTGGGCTTCATGGTGACCTTCGCCATCGGCGGCATGACCGGCGTATTGCTGGCCATCCCGGGTGCTGACTTCGTGCTGCACAACAGCCTGTTCGTGATCGCGCACTTTCACAACGTGATCATCGGTGGCGCCGTGTTCGGCTACATCGCCGGTTTCGCCTTCTACTTCCCGAAAGCGTTCGGCTTCAAGCTGCACGAAGGCTGGGGCAAGGCCGCGTTCTGGTTCTGGATCACCGGCTTCTTCGTTGCGTTCATGCCGCTCTATGTACTGGGCTTCATGGGCATGACCCGTCGCCTGAACACCACCACCAACCCTGAGTGGGTGCCGTACCTGTACGTCGCCATGTTCGGCGCGGTGATGATTGCCGTCGGCATCGCCTGCCAGCTGATCCAGTTGTACGTCAGCGTGCGCGATCGCAAGAAGCCAGAGAACATGTGCGAACACGGTGACCCGTGGAATGCCCATACCCTGGAATGGTCGACCTCTTCGCCACCACCGTTCTACAACTTTGCCGTGCTGCCAAAGGCAGACGTCATCGACCCGTTCACCGAAGCCAAGGAAAACGGCACCGCGTACCCGGTCCCGGCCAAGTACGAGCCGATCCACATGCCCAACAACACCGCCACCGGTGTGGTCATGGGCGCGCTGCTGACCGTGTTCGGTTTCGCGATGATCTGGCACATCTGGTGGCTGGCCATCGCCAGCCTGGTCGGCACCGTGGTGTATTTCGCCATCCATGCTGCCCGTGACGATCAGGGCTACATGGTGCCGGTGGATGTCATCGAGCGCATCGAAGCCGAGCAGCACAAACGTCTGGTAGCGGCCGGGAAAGTCCCTGCCACCGCCACCCGTGTTGAAACCTCGTTGGAACAGGCTTAAACCATGTCGAACTTAGTGACCACTGTTGGACACGCCCATGGTCATGACCATGGGCACGATGACCATCACCACGACTCGGGCGAGATGACCGTATTCGGTTTCTGGCTCTACCTGATGACCGACTGCATTCTGTTTGCGTCGATCTTTGCAGCGTACGCGGTGCTGGTTAACAACGTCGCCGGTGGCCCATCGGGCCACGACATCTTCGAACTGCCATACGTACTGGGCGAAACCGCGCTGCTGCTGTTCAGTTCGATCACCTACGGCTTCGCCATGCTGGCGTTGTTCAAGGGCAAGAAAACCCAGGTACTGGGCTGGCTGGCCATGACCTTCCTGTTCGGTGCCGGCTTCATCGGCATGGAGATCAACGAGTTCCACATGTTGATCTCCGAGGGCTATGGCCCTAACCGCAGCGGTTTCCTGTCCGGGTTCTTCACCCTGGTCGGCACCCACGGTCTGCACGTGACCAGTGGCCTGATCTGGATGGCGATCATGATGTACCAGGTCCAGAAAAACGGCCTGACCGCCACCAACAAGACGCGCCTGAGCTGCCTGAGCCTGTTCTGGCACTTCCTGGACGTGGTGTGGATCTGCGTATTCACCGTTGTTTATCTGATGGGGACCCTGTAAATGGCTAACGCACATTCCCATGATGGCCACGACGCCGGCCACGGCAGCGTCAAGTCCTACGCTATCGGTTTCATTCTGTCGGTGATCCTGACCGTCATTCCGTTCGGCCTGGTGATGTACCCATCGCTGCCCAAGAGCCTGACCCTGTGGATCGTACTGATCTTCGCCGTGGTCCAGGTCCTGGTGCACCTGGTGTACTTCCTGCACCTGGACCGCTCCGCCGCCCAGCGTAACAACGTGGTCGCGTTTATCTTTGCCGCGATCGTGATTGTCCTGCTGGTTGGCCTGTCGTTGTGGATCATGTTCAGCATCCACACCAACATGATGGCGCACTGAGGAAAGTCCGGATGTCCCTGAAGCACTTTATCCAAATCACCAAGCCTGGGATCATTTTCGGTAACGTGCTTTCTGTGGCAGGCGGGTTTTTCCTGGCCTCGAAAGGGCATGTCGATCTGGCCATCTTCCTGGCGGCGATGATCGGTACTTCCCTGGTGGTGGCGTCCGGTTGTGTGTTCAACAACTGCATCGACCGTGACATCGATATCAAGATGGAACGCACCAAGAATCGGGCGCTGGTCCAGGGCCTGATTCCGGTGCAACTGGCCCTGGCGTTCGCCACGGTGCTGGGCGTGGCCGGCGTGGCGCTGTTGTATTGGGTGGCCAACCCGTTGGCGGCGTTGTTCGCGGTGATCGGTTTTGTCATCTACGTTGGCCTCTACAGCCTGTACCTCAAGCGCAAGTCGGTCCACGGCACGCTGGTGGGCAGCCTGTCGGGGGCGATGCCGCCGGTGATCGGCTATGTGGCGGTCAGCAACAGCTTCGACATGGCTGCGCTGACGCTGCTGGTGATGTTCAGCCTGTGGCAGATGCCGCATTCCTACGCCATCGCGATCTTCCGCTTCAACGACTACCTGGCGGCTTCGATTCCGGTGCTGCCGGTCAAGCGCGGCATTCGGGTGGCCAAGAAGCACATCCTGCTCTACATCCTGGCCTTCCTCGTGGCGACCTTGATGCTGACCTTCAGCGGCTACGCCGGCATGAGCTACCTCGCCGTCGCCGCCGCCATGGGCATGTACTGGCTGTACATGGCCTGGACCGGCTACAAGGCGGTGGATGACACGGTCTGGGCACGCAAGCTGTTCGTGTTCTCGATCTTCACCATCACCGCCCTGAGCGTCATGATGTCCCTGGACTTCAAAGTGCCGAGTGAGCTGCTGCTGACCTACGCGCCTTAAGCTTCAGACGCTGCAAAAAAAAGCCCCGCCTTCGAGAGAAGTGCGGGGCTTTTTGTTGAGGTGAGGTGTGGATTGGCTGTCATTCGTCGCAATAGATTATGGTTTGTTGAACTGTACGCAATTTGCCTATAGTTTCTGCCATGCGTACCCTATTTTTTGAAACGACTACATTCACCGACACGGTTGGCCATTACCTGACTGATGATGAGTATCGCCTGCTTCAGTCCTATATGCTGCAGCATCCAGAGGTTGGTGACGTCATGCCACGTACCGGCGGCTTTCGTAAGCTGCGCTGGTTCGATGAACGTCGTGGTAAAGGGAAGAGAGGCGGGTTGCGCGTTATTTATTATTGGCTCATGAACGATCGTCAGTTCTGGATGTTCGCGATTTATGACAAGGACGAGTTGGAAAACCTGACCTGCGAGCAAGAGAAGACGCTCAAGCGCGCCATAGAAGCTGAGTTGAAAGTAAGAGGTACCTTATGAAAAAGCGCGATCTGTTTGCCGAGATGATGCAAGGCGTCGAGGAGATGGCCGCTCACCGGGAGGGCAAGATTACCCTTCGCCAGATATCGATTGAAGACAAACCGGTTCCCGAGGTGTCTGCCCAAGAAATCGTGGCGTTGCGCGACAAGCTCCACATGTCTCAAGCCGTTTTCGCCAAGAGCATCAGGACCAGTCCAGGTACGCTCAGGAACTGGGAACAGGAGAAGTCCAAGCCTAACGCCCAGGCGGCTTTGTTGATCAAACTGGTCGAGAAATTTCCAGATATGGTCGAACGACTTGGCGCTGTTTGATCCGCTCATATCCATGAAAAAAGCCCCGCCTTCGAGAGAAGTGCGGGGCTTTTTCTTGGGGATTACTCCCACAAGGGGGAAAAATCAACGTGGGTTTATTGCTGGGCGATGCTGTAGCCGTCGAAGGCTTTCTGCTGTTGCAGGGCGGTGACGATGCTTTTGCGGGTGAGCGGTTGTTCGGCGCCGTCGTTGTCCAGGAAGGTTTCGCTTTCCAGCTCGGCTTCGTCGCCTTCGCCTACGAAGTTGAAGCCCAGGAACTCGAAGGCTTCGCGGTCGACGTTCGGCTTGGAGCGTGGTGTGCGCAGGGGCAGGGTGACGCTGATGCCGTCCTTGCTGATGACGAACACTTCGGCTTCCTTCTTGGCCCGCGAGGCCTTGCCCTTGCTGCCGCTCGGGTTGCTGATGGCCTGGTGGGTCTGGTTCAGCACTTTCAGGGCCAGGCCGTAGACCAGTTCCTGGAACGACGGGTCGTCCTTGTAGCTGGAGAGGATGCGGCTGATCGGGAAGCGGCTGCTCAGGTCTTCCAGGGCCGCGAAATCGGCGGCTTCGGCGTCCTTGAGTTGTTTGAGCTGGCCCATCAGTTCGTAGGCCTTGTCGTCGTCGAAGGCATCGTGAGCCTGGCGGATGGCGTTGCGCAGTTCGCGGATCTGGTCGCTTTCGCGGTTCGACTGGAACGCATCGAGGACCATTTCGCTGATGGTTTTGGCCTGGGGCAGATGCTGTGAAAGATTGATGGAGTTTTCGTATTCCGCTTTGGACGACAGGGTGACTACGGATTCAGCGGTGTTGGAATCGGACATTGAAATTTCACTACTTCTGTTAGCGGGATGAGGCGAGAAAGGCATTGAGCTTTTTTCCGGTCGCCTAATCTATTGGACGCGGGCGGTGTTGTCACGGTCGGAGCTCATTCACAAATCACATTCTTGCCCGACATCTTGGAGCGATACAGCGCCTGGTCCGCCCGGTGCAGCAATGCCGCCTGCTGTTCATCCTCGAATCGCTGCACCACGCCAAAACTCATGGTGATCTGGAAGTCGCCCACCGGCAGCAGGTCGGACAGGCCCCGGCGAATGCTTTCCGCCAGCAGGCGAGCGTCGGCCAGGGTGGTGTTGGGCAAGATCATGATGAATTCGTCACCGCCCCAGCGCACCAGCAAATCGCCGTCGCGCTCGCAGCGCTTGACGCTCTGCACCACTTGTATCAACGCTGCGTCGCCAAAGGCGTGGCCGTAGCGATCGTTGATGTCCTTGAAATCATCCACGTCCATGGCGATCAGCGACAACGGCTCGCGAAAACGCTGCGCGCGCTCACAGGCCAGCGGCAGCGCCTGGTCCAGGCGATAACGGTTGGCGACCCGGGTCAGGGCGTCGGTTTCGGCAAGCTTGCGGTTTTCGTCGAGCTGGATCTGCAACTGATGGTTGACCCGGGACAGTTCGCGGGTGCGTTCTTCGATCACGGCTTCCAGGGATTTGTTGCGCCGTTCCAGCTGTTCGAACAGGCGTTTCTTGTCATCGATACTGCGGTGGGCGCCGATCATGCGCGCCACCGTGCCGTCCGGGTTGCGTGCGATCACATAGCCGCGATCCTCGATCCAGATGTAGGAACCGTCGTAGGTGCGGCAGCGGTATTCGGCCTGGTAGACGTGGGATCGGTGTTCCAGGTAGTCGTCGAACAATGCCATGACCCGTGGATAGTCATCCGGGTGGATCACGCTTTCCCAGGTCAGTACGGTGTTGTCCAGTGAGTGAGGCAGGTAGCCAAGCATCGTGTACCAGCCGGGGTTGCGGTAGACGAAGCCGGTGTTGGCATTCCAGTCCCAGATGCCATCGCTGACCAGTTCCAGGATGGTGTGCAGTACGCCTTCGTCCAGATCGGACAGGTCGAGCCGCAGCATGTCGATGTTCGAGGCATCTCCCATCGTCGTTTCCTCAATCAGCCTTGATATCAAAATGCTCGTCCAAGGAGGAAGAGTAGCTGATGGGGGGCGAGAGGCACTAGCGGGGGATGTTCAGGCGGGGTTCGCTTTTGTGGCGAGGGGATTTATCCCCGTTGGGTCGCGCAGCGGCCCCCGATGTGAACCGACAGCCTTGGGGTTGCTGCGCAACCCAGCGGGGATAAATCCCCCCGCCACAACATCATTCGGCTGGGGTTTGGGGTTTGCCCCATTTTTCCAGCGCGAACTCGACAAAACTGCGCAGTTTCGGCAAGCGGTAGCGATCCTGCGCATACATCAAGCTCATTGGGCGATGGGGCAACCGGTAGTCCTGCAGCAGCGCTACCAGGTGTCCATCCTGCAGGTCCTGGGCCACCAGCGCATCGGGCAGCATCACCACGCCCATCCCGGCCAGGGCGGCGCGGTGCAGGCCCGAAGAGCTGTTGATCAGCATCGGTCCGTTGACCGGCACCTTGATTTCCCCTTCCGGGCCGTTGATCGGCCAGAGGTCCTGGGCAAAGCGCCAATCGTCCCCTGCTAAATAGGCGAACGACAGGCAATCGTGCTGCTGCAGGTCCGCGGGTTTTTCCGGTGTGCCGCGCCGGGCCAGGTAAGCGGGGGAGGCGCAGATGGTCAGGGTGTAGTCCATCAAGGGGCGGGCGATCAGTTTCGGGTCGGGATGACCGAGGCGGATGGCGACGTCGAATCCATGTTCGAGCAGGTCCAGCCGCTGGTTGGTCAGCACCACGTCGAGCTTGACCTGTGGGTAGCGTTGGCTGAATTCGGCCAGGGCCGGCGCCAGGCGCTCGCTGCCAAAGGTCAGCGGCGCGGTGATGCGCAGGGTGCCGGCGGGTTCGCCCTGGGTCTGTTCGGCCAGGCGCTCGGAATCGGCCACCAGCCCCAGCACTTCCAGGCAACGTTGGTAGTAGGTCGAACCGAACTCGGTCAGGCGCTGGCGCCGCGTCGTACGGTTGATCAGACGCACGCCGAGACGTTGCTCCAGCGCACGAAGATGATTGCCCACCATGGTGGTGGACATTTCGCACGCCTGGGCCGCCGCTGTCAGGCTTCCGGCTTCCACCACCTTCACGTAAACGGTCATTGCCTGGAACAGGTCCATTATCAAGCTCAACTTTAAAATGATTGAAGTAAAGCAGCGTTTATCCAGTCTTGGTGGCTAACCATACTGGAAAAAACCAACCCAATGGAGCTTGATGTCATGACCGCTGCCTGCCTGATGACCACTTACCAACCCCTGGCGCTGAGTTTCACCCATGGCTTGGGTACGCGCTTGTGGGACCAGGACGGCCGCGAATACCTCGATGCGGTGGCGGGCGTGGCGGTGACCAATGTCGGCCACTCCCACCCGCGGCTGGTGGCCGCCATCAGCGAGCAGGCTGGCCTGCTGCTGCATACGTCGAACCTGTACAGCATCGATTGGCAAGAACGCCTGGCGCAAAAGCTCACTCAGCTGTCGGGGCTGGAGCGGGCGTTTTTCAACAACTCAGGCGCCGAGGCCAACGAAACCGCGCTGAAACTGGCGCGTCTCTATGGCTGGCACAAGGGTATTGAGCAGCCGTTGGTGGTGGTCATGGACAATGCATTCCACGGGCGCACATTGGGCACGATGTCCGCCAGTGACGGCCCGTCCGTGCGGCTGGGCTACAACCGCTTGCCGGGGGATTTCATCAAGGTGCCGTTCGGCGATCTGGCAGCGTTGGAAGCGATCGAGCAGGCTCATGCCGAGCGCATCGTTGCGGTATTGGTGGAGCCGATCCAGGGTGAAAGCGGTGTGCAACTCGCCCCGCCGGGTTATCTCAAGGCCTTGCGGCAGCTGTGCAGCCGGCGCGCCTGGCTGTTGATGCTTGACGAGATCCAGACCGGCATCGGTCGTACTGGCCAGTGGTTCGCATTCCAGCACGAGGGCATCGTGCCGGACGTCATGACCCTCGCCAAAGGCCTGGGCAACGGCGTGCCCATTGGGGCCTGCCTGGCACGGGGCAAGGCTGCCGAGCTGTTTACCCCGGGCAGCCATGGCAGCACCTTTGGCGGTAATCCGCTGGCCTGTCGGGTCGGCTGCACGGTGCTGGATATCATTGAGCAACAAGCGCTGGTGGACAACGCCAGGCACCAGGGCGAACAGTTGCTGAGCCGGCTGCGGGCCGAGTTGGCGGACAACCCGAATGTCTTGGCGATTCGCGGCCTGGGGTTGATGATCGGCATCGAACTCAAGCAACCGGTCCGCGACCTGGCCCTTCGCGCCGCCCGGGACCACGGCCTGCTGATCAATATCACCCGGGGCCAGACCATCCGCCTGCTGCCGCCACTGACGATCGATGGGCGGGAAGTGGAGATGATTGTCCGGGGCGTGAGCCGCTGTCTGGCGCAGGGATGAGGGGCGTTCGCCCGGACGACGAGTTTTTATCGGTCAGCCGGGCGAAGCGCGACGCAGCGGGACGGAATTTTTAACGGTTGTTGCGTTCCAACGCCTGCCAGAGTCGATTGCCTACACTTTGGCATTCAGACTGAAAAACCAGGAGCATCTTCATGTTCACCTCGCGTCGCTTGATCGTTGTCGCAACTGCCGTGGCCCTGTTGTCCGGCTGTGCGTCGCCTAACCCCTACGACAACCAGGGACAGGCCTCTACCGAATCTTCGGGCATGAGCAAAACCGCCAAGTACGGCGGCCTCGGTGCACTGGCAGGGGCGTTGGCCGGTGCGGCCATCGGTCACGATAACCGCGGTAAGGGCGCATTGATCGGCGCCGCAGTGGTGGGGGCATCCGCGGCCGGCTACGGCTACTACGCCGACCAGCAAGAAAAGAAACTGCGCGCCAGCATGGCCAATACCGGTGTTGAAGTGCAGCGCCAGGGTGACCAGATCAAGCTGATCATGCCGGGCAATATCACCTTCGCCACCGATTCGGCGAACATCGCCTCCAGCTTCTACCAGCCGCTGAACAACCTGGCCAACTCCCTGAAGGAGTTCAACCAGAACCAGATCGAAATCGTCGGTTACACCGACAGCACCGGTAGCCGCCAGCACAACATGGACCTTTCCCAGCGTCGTGCGCAGAGCGTGGCGACTTACCTGACGTCCCAGGGCGTGAGCGGCGCCAACCTCTCGGCCCGTGGCGCCGGCCCGGACAACCCGGTGGCCAGCAACGCCGACGTCAATGGCCGTGCGCAAAACCGTCGTGTCGAGGTCAACCTCAAGGCCATTCCCGGCCAGCAGTACCAGGCACCAGCGCAGCAGGGCCAGACTTACCAGCAGTATCCATAACGGCTGGGCGGCAAATGAAACGGGGGCTCTGGAAACAGGGCCCCCGTTTTTTTGTGGTTGTCAGTTTCTATCAGCCTGATGCCGCCACTTGTGGCGAGGGGATTTGTGGGAGCAAAGCTTGCTCGCGAAACAGGCGCCTCGATTTTCTGAAAGACCGCATCGCTTTCATCGCGGGCAAGCCTTGCTCCCACAAGTCTCCTCGCCACAAAGGTGTTCACAAGGGGATCAATTCGCCTCTTTCACCGCACTGAGGAACGCACACGTGCGCTCCTGCTGCGGGTGTTCGAAAATCTGCGCCGGGGTGCCCTGTTCGTGGATCTGCCCTTTGTAGAAGAAGCACACCCGGTCGGCGAACTCCCGGGCGAAGCCCATCTGGTGGGTCACCATCAGCATCGTCAGGTTATGTTCGGCCCCCAGTTTGCGGATCACATTCAGCACTTCGCCGCACAACTCAGGGTCAAGCGCAGAGGTCACCTCGTCAAACAGCATCACCTTGGGCCGCATCGCCAGCGCCCGGGCAATCGCCACCCGCTGTTGCTGGCCGCCGGACAACTGCGACGGGTAATGGTCGAGCTTGTTGCCCAGCCCCACCAGCTCCAACAGGTCGGCGGCGCGCTCCCGGGCTTCTTTCGGGTTCATGCTCAGCACCTGCACCGGCGCCTCGATCACGTTCTGCAGTGCGGTCATGTGGGGGAACAGGTTGAAACTCTGGAACACCATGCCGATCTTGCCGCGCACCCGGCGGATGTGCCGGTCGTTGGCCGGCACCAGCACGCCGTTGCGGTTGGGCATGTGGGTCAGGGAGTCATCCTCGACGCGGATCTGGCCCTGGTCGATGCCTTCCAGGGTCATCAACACCCGCAGCAGCGTGGACTTGCCCGAGCCGCTGGGGCCGATGATCGCGACCTTTTCACCGGGGGCGACATCCAGGTTCAGATGGTCGAGCACGGTGAAGCTGCCATAGCTTTTGGTCACGTCCTGGAAACTCACGATCGGCCGGGACGGTGTGGGAGTTTGCATGGCCGGGGCCTCCTGCTGCGATGCCAGCGTGCTGCGCCGGGACAAATCGGTGGGCGTGGACAGAGGTAATGTCATTAGCGTAGCTCCATGCGCGTTTCAAGGCGCCGTACCAGATAAGCCAGGGCAAGGCTCAGGGCGAGGAAGAACAGGCCCACCATGGTGATCGGTTCCAGATAACGGAAATTCTCGGAACCGATGTTCTTGGCCTGTTGCATGATTTCCACCACGGTGATCGCCGACAGCACCGGCGTGTCCTTGAGCATTGCCACCAGGTAGTTGCCCAGCGGCGGCACAATCGGCCGCAACGCCTGGGGCAGGATGATGTTGCGGTAGGCGTCGTACGGCGCGATGTTCAGCGCTGTCACCGCTTCCCACTGCGCCCGCGGCACCGCGTCCAAACCACTGCGATAGACCTCGGCGATGTAGCAGGCGTAGTGCAGGCCGATGCCGAGGATGCCAACCTGCATGGCCGTCAGGCTCAAGCCGTAGTTGGGCAGCACGTAATAGAGGAAATACACCTGGATCAGCAGGGGCGTGCTGCGGATGAACTCGATCACCGCGGTGGCCGGCCACGACAGCCAGAGTTTGCGACTGCGCCGGCCAATCGCCAGGAACAGCCCCAGGACAATCGCGATCAGGAAGCCGATCAGGGTGATGCCCACGGTATTGAGGGAGGCGCGCAGCAGGTCCGGCAGGATTTGTGCGGCGTAGGACCAGTCGAACAGCGTCATGACAGACCTCCACGCATCCGGCCCCGGCTCAGTCGTCGTTCGACGTGGCGCATGCCCAAGTTGATGGCCTGGGCGAGGATGAAATACATCACCAGGGCCAGGCTGAAGATTTCCAGGGTCTGGAAGGTCGCCTGATCCAACTGCCGCGCCCGGAAACTCAGGTCCGACAAGGTGATCAGCGACACCAGCGAGGTGTTCTTCAGCAGCTCGATCAACAGGTTGGTGCCCGGTGGAATCGCCGCCAGCAACGCCTGCGGCAGGATAATCCGCTTGAAGCGCGTAAAACCGCTGAAATTCAACGCCGTGCAGGCTTCGTATTGGCCCTTGGCGACCGAACTGATGGCACCGCGCATCACCTCGGCCCCGTAGGCGCCGATGTGCAGGCCCAGACCGACAATTGCCACGGCGTAGGGGCTCAGCGCAATGTTGAAGGGTGGCAACGGCAACACGAAGAACAGCCAGAACAGTTGCACCAGCAGCGAGGTGCCGCGGAATACTTCGATGTAGGTGATGGAAAACCAGCGCAACGCTCGCCACGGCGAGAGTCGCCCGAGGGCCGCCAGTACGGCGGTGACAATCGCCAGCAGCGAGCCGAAGAAGGTCACCTGGAGCGTGACCCAGGCCCCTTGTATCAATAACGGAAGTAATTCGCCCATGGTTCAGCCCAATGTCCGGTGAAGCAGGGAACAGGCATCACGCACCGCGCGTCATGCCTGTTTCGGCACGCCAGTCTTGACCACTACTGAGCGCAGAGCTCGGCCGCGGTCTTGCTGGTCACGTTGGATTTGTCGAAGCCGAATGGCGCAACCGTCTTGAGGTGCTCTTCGGAGCCCAGCCACTTCTTCAGCTCGGCATTGACCGCATCGCGCAGGTCTTTGTCTTCGGGCCGGAAGGCCAGGGCGCCATAACCGATGTGGGACGGATCGTCCTTGAACTCGGTCATCGCCTCTACCTTGTCGCCGCCCTTGCTGGCCAGGCCTTTCATAGTCAGTTGGGTGCCGACGGCAGCGTCCGCGCGCCCGGCACGCACGGCTTGCAATTGTGCGGTGGTGTCGGGGACCTGGAGGATCTGATCGTCCTTGACCCCGGAGTCGCGGGCATAAGCCAGGTTCACCGTGCCGGCCATGATTGCCAGTTTCACATCCGGTTGCTTGGCGATGTCTTCATAGCTGTGGAGTTTTTTCGGGTTGCCCTTGGCCACGAGCAAGGCATCGGGCAATTGGTACTGCGGATCGGTGAACAATACTTGCTTGCAGCGCGCCGGGGTGATGTACATACCCGCGGCAATCACGTCGAAGCGCCCGGCCCGCAGGCCTGGAATCAGCGAGCCCCATTCGGTGAGCACGCCATTGACCTGCTTGATGCCCATCTTGGCGAAGATGATCTTGGCGATCTCCGGCGATTCACCGGTGACGGTGCCGTCGGTTTCGGTGAAGGCGAACGGCGTTTCGTTGGCGTAGCCGATCCGGATGCTGCTGTTGCTTTTGACGGTATCCAGGGTGGCCGCTTGAACGCTGCCGGCCAGGCCCAATACGGCACAGGTCAGCAAGAGCCGACGTAGGGGCGCACAGGTGCTGGGAAGAAAATTGCTCATCGATAAAATCTCCTGTTTCTTGTGGATCCGTCGTTTGACGGCTCTGTGGTAGGAGGCAGTGTTACAAGAGCAAAGCGTACAGCGGCGGATCCGGGCGTGGCCTGGAATCGGGAACAGCGCCGGTACAGGTCGATCCGGCTTTTTATCAGGGCGATGAGCCCGCCTGGGTGACGACCTTGGACCGAGCATACAAAAGCCCCGGCATCGATTGTATTGCACTAGGACAATTGCTTTGCGGCGATGGTCGCGCAATGCTGTGCGCACCCCTACATACGCCGGTTGCAGCCGTTATGGATAAGTGGAAGTCAGCCTTGGACCTCGCCCGCAGCGGTGAATCCAAATACAAGATTCTGGTGCAGGCCATTGCCGATGATATCGAACAGGGCACCCTGGCCAACGACCAGCGCCTGCCGCCGCAACGGCAGGTGGCCGACGCCATGGGCATCAGCGTGCAAACCGTCACCAACGCCTATAAGGAGTTGGAGCGCCAGGGGCTGGTGCGCTGTGAGGTCGGACGTGGCAGTTTCGTCTCGCGGCGCATGAGCGACCGGGTGGCGACGTACATTCTCGACAGCCCCGAGCGGGCGCTGGTGGATTTTTCCATCACCCGCATCCTGCACACCCGCGAGCATGACCAGGCGTGGCGTGATACCTGCGCAGCGCTGAGCACTGAAGAGGATCAGCCGTGGATTCATGCGTTTCGCCCCATCGCCGGTTTCGAGTCCCATCGCGAAGCGGCGGCGCAGTGGATCGGCCGGCAAGGGCTGAAAGTCGACCGTAGCGATGTGCTGATCACCAACGGCGCGGCCCACGGGATTTTCCTGGCCCTCGCTTCGCTGGCCGGCCCTGATGATGTGGTGCTCTGCGAAGGCTTGACCGACCACGGCGTGATCGGCAATTCCCAAGTGCTGGGCTTCACCCTCAAGGGCCTGGAGATGGACCGCTATGGCATCGACCCCGAACATTTCGAAGACATGTGCAGCAACGAGCGCATCACGGCGCTGGTGTGCACGCCGAACCTGAACAACCCCACCACCAGCCTGATGCCCGATGCCCGCCGCCGGGAAATCGCCGAGATTGCCCGGCGCTTCGGTGTGCACATCATCGAAGACGATGTGTACGGCCCGCTGCTGGACGAGCGCCGGGCACCGCCCATCAGCCATTACCTGCCGGAGCTGTCGTTCTACTGCACGAGCATGACCAAGTCGGTGCTCACCGGCCTGCGTACTGGATATCTGGTGGTGCCCAAGCGCCTGGCCTTGCGCACCGAGAGCATCCTGCGGGTCAACAGTTGGATGGCCACACCCATGGTCTCGGAGATCGCCACCCGCTGGATTCGCGATGGACGCGCCGAGTCGCTGGTGCAACTGCAACGTCAATTGCTCGCCGGGCGCCAGGCGATGGTCACCGAGTACATGGGCGAGCATCTGCTGGGCCAGCATCCTCACGCCTTGAATGCCTGGGTTGGCATCCCGTCCCATTGGGAAGTGGACAGCCTGGTGCGGGCCCTGCGGCACAAGCACATCGCCGTCACGTCTCCCGACCCTTTCACCGTACGCGGCACCCCCAGGCCCCGCGCGGTGCGACTCTGCGTCGGCGCCGAATGCAGCGATGAAGAAATGCGCCATGCGCTGATCGGCATGCGGCAGATCTTCAACCAGTATCCGCAGATTCATGATTTCTGAGAGCTTGCTCCCGCTGGGACTGTAGGAGCTGTCGAGCGAAGCGAGGCTGCGATCTTTGCCCAGGCAGTTGAATCGAGAGCGAAGATCAAGATCAAAAGATCGCAGCCTCCGGCAGCTCCTACAGAGTCCCAGCGCGAGCAAGCTCCCTCGCCACGGGGGGAGGGGACCCTTCATAGGTTTTGTTCGCCTCTTTCAACCGGCAACGAACGCAAACTAAATTGCCCTAGTACATTCATCACCACAATCCAGCCCTCTTAGACTGCGCCCAACACATCAGCTCGGGACGCAGTCATGGCAGTGTTGCAGCTTCAGGATATCTACCGTGCTCGCCAGCGCATCGAGTCGCAGGTCAGGCGCACGCCCATGGAGCATTCCCCGAGTTTGTCGCGGTTGATGGGCGTGGCGGTGTACCTCAAGCTCGAGGCCCTGCAAATCACCGGCAGCTTCAAGATGCGCGGGGCGAGCAATGCGGTGGCGCAACTCAGCGCCGAGCAAAAGGCCCGTGGCGTGGTCACGGCTTCGACCGGCAATCATGGTCGGGCACTGGCCCATGCCGCTTCGCAACAAGGCGTCAAGGCGATTGTCTGCCTGTCGAACCTGGTGCCGGCCAACAAGGTGCAGGCGATCCGCGACCTGGGCGCCGAGGTGTGCATCGTCGGCCAGTCCCAGGACGATGCCCAGCGCGAGGCCGAGCGCATCGCCCGGGAGCAGGGCGCGACCTTTTTGCCGCCCTTTGACCATCCGGCGATCATCGCCGGGCAGGGCACCCTCGGCCTGGAGATCCTCGAGCAGCAACCGGATGTGGCCCAGGTCCTGGTGCCGTTGTCCGGTGGCGGCCTGTTCGCCGGTGTTGCCCTGGCTCTCAAAAGTGCCAACCCAGCGATTCAAGTCCACGGCATCAGCATGGAACGAGGCGCCGCGATGCACGCCAGCCTCGCCGCCGGTCAGCCCGTGGACATCGAGGAACTGCCGACGCTGGCCGACTCCCTTGGTGGCGGCATCGGCCTGGACAACCGCTACACCTTCGCCATGACCCGGCAACTGAGCGATGACGTACACCTGCTCTCGGAAGCCTCTATCGCCAATGCCATCCGCCACGCCTATCACCATGAACGCCTGGTGCTCGAAGGCGCTGCCGTGGTGGGCATCGCGGCGCTGCTCGACGGCTTGATCACGCCACGCGGGCCGATTGTCCTGGTGGTCAGCGGGCGCAACGTCGACACCGAACACCATGCCCGCGTGATCGCTGGCGCCAACGCTTGATAACCCCCAACGGAGCCCTGTCATGAGTGAAGTCACCCTATTGAGCGAAGCCGATCTGCGCAGCTGCGTGGCCCTCGACCTGGCCAGCATCGACGCCATCGAACAGGCCTTCGTACTGTTGGCCACCGCCGCCGTGGCGATGCCGCCGATCCTGCGCTTGGACATCCCCGAGCACAACGGCGAAGTGGATGTGAAGACCGCTTACCTGCCGGGTCTGGAACGCTTCGCCATCAAGGTCAGCCCGGGTTTTTTCGATAACCCCAAGCTCGGCCTGCCCAGCCTCAACGGCATGATGATGCTGCTCTCGGCGCGCACGGGCCTGCTGGAAGCACTGCTGTTGGACAACGGTTACCTCACCGCCGTGCGCACCGCTGCAGCGGGTGCGGTGGCGGCGCGTTGCCTGTCTCGCGAGCAAAGCCGCAGCGTCGCGCTGATCGGCGCCGGCGAGCAGGCGGCGTTGCAACTTCAGGCACTGCGCCTGGTGCGGCCCATCGATGAGGTGCGGGTCTGGGCGCGCGATGCGCAGAAGGCCAAGGCATTCAGTCAGGAATTGGCCCGTGACAGCGGGCTTGCGGTCACGCCATGCGCCTCCATTGACGATGCCCTGGAAGGCGTCGACATCGCCATCACTTGCACCCCCAGTCGCGAGCCGCTGATCCAAGCCCGCCATTTGCATCCCGGCCTGCACATCACGGCGATGGGCTCGGACGCGGAACACAAGAACGAAATTTCCCCGCAAGCCCTGGCGGCCGTCGACTGCTATGTCGCCGATCGCCTGAGCCAGACCCGCGTGCTCGGCGAACTGCACCACGCCCTGGCGGCCGGTGCCGTTCGCGACGACCTGGCGTTGATGGAGTTGGGACAGGTGCTGGCGGGACAGCAGCCCGGGCGCAGCGATCAAGCGCAGGTGACGCTTTGCGACCTGACCGGCACCGGCGCCCAGGACACCGCCATCGCCAACCTGGCGTTCGAGCGGGCGCGGGCGGCGGGCAAGGGCTTTGCGTTCGGCCGCTAGATCATTTTTCTCATGAGTCATTGAACAGAGGGTAGGTGGATGTCAGAGATCGTCGTCAATCTTCCGTTTAAACGGGAGGAATATGCCCAGCGCCTGGCAAAGGTTCGCGCGGCCATGCAGGCCCAGGGCCTGGAGCTGCTGCTGGTCACCGACCCGTCGAACATGGCCTGGCTCACCGGCTATGACGGGTGGTCGTTCTATGTGCACCAGTGTGTGTTGCTGGCACTGGAGGGCGAGCCCGTGTGGTTCGGTCGCGGCCAGGATGCCAACGGTGCCAAGCGCACGGTGTTCATGCAGGCCGACAACATCGTCGGCTACCCGGACATCTACGTGCAGTCCCGCGAGCGCCACCCCATGGACTACCTGTCCCGCGAGGTGATCATCGCCCGTGGCTGGGGCGCGCTGACCATCGGCGTGGAGATGGACAACTATTACTTCAGCGCCGCCGCGTACCTGTCGCTGCAAAAGCATTTGCCCGAAGCGAAACTGGTGGATGCGGCGGGCCTGGTGAACTGGCAGCGGGCGGTCAAGTCGCCTCAGGAAATCGCCTACATGCGCATCGCCGCGCGCATCGTCGAGAACATGCACAGCCGGATCCTGGAACGGATCGAACCGGGCATGCGCAAGAACGAACTGGTGGCCGAGATCTACAGCAGCGGCATCCTCGGTGCCGACGGCCATGGCGGCGACTACCCGGCCATCGTGCCGCTGTTGCCCACCGGTGCCGACGCCAGCGCGCCGCACCTGACCTGGGACGATTCACCCTTCGAGAAGGGCGCAGGCACCTTCTTTGAAATCGCCGGTTGCTACAAGCGTTACCACTGCCCGCTGTCGCGCACCATTTACCTGGGCAAGCCGCCGCAACATTTCCTCGACGGCGAAAAAGCCGTGGTCGAGGGCATCGCCGCCGGCCTGGATGCAGCCAAGCCGGGCAACACCACTGGCGACATTGCCGTGGCGTTTTTCAAGGTGCTGGAGAAATTCGGCATCCACAAGGACAGCCGTTGTGGCTACCCCATCGGGATCAGTTATCCGCCGGATTGGGGCGAGCGCACCATGAGCTTGCGCCCCGGTGACAACAGCGTGTTGCAACCGGGCATGACCTTCCATTTCATGCCGGGGCTGTGGATGGACGATTGGGGCCTGGAGATCACCGAAAGCATCCTGATCACCGAGACCGGCGTCGAGACGCTGTGCAACGTGCCTCGTCAATTGTTCGTGAAGGATTGAGCCATGCCTGACTTGCCCAACAATCCCATCAGCGCCACGGTCGACTTTACCCGCGAGGGCGTGCAGCACGGTTTTCTCAAACTGCCGCATTCGCGGGACGATTCGGCCTGGGGCGCTGTGATGATTCCCATCACCGTCATCCAGCGCGGCAGCGGCCCGACGGCGCTGCTCAGCGGTGGCAACCACGGTGACGAATACGAAGGCCCGGTGGCCCTGAGCAAACTGGCGCAGCAACTGACGGCTGAAGACGTGAGCGGGCGGGTGATCATCGTGCCGTTCATGAACACCCCGGCCTTCCATGCCGGGCGCCGGACTTCGCCCATCGACAAGGGCAACCTGAACCGCAGTTTTCCCGGCAGGCCGGACGGCACCGTCACCGAGAAAATCGCTGACTATTTCAATCGCACGCTGCTGCCCTTGGCCGACATTGTCCTGGACATTCATTCCGGCGGCCGAACCCTGGATTTCCTGCCGTTTGCCGCCTGCCACGTCTTGCCGGACAAGCAGCAGCAAGCGCGCTGCGAGGCCGGGATGCTGGCGTTCAACGCGCCGTATTGCATGCGCATGCTGGAGTTGGACGCCGGGGCGATGTACGACACGGCGGCCGAGTCCCAGGGCAAGGTGTTCGTCACCACCGAACTGGGCGGCGGCGGTTCGTCGACTGCCCGCAGCGTGGCGATTGCCGAGCGTGGGGTGCGCAACCTGTTGATCCATGCCGGCATCCTGCGGGGCACGATCGAGTTGCAGCCCTCGCTGGTGCTCGACATGCCGGACGCCAGTTGTTTCATCGCCAGCGAACACGACGGCTTGCTGGAAATGTGCCGCGACCTGGGGGAGCACGTGACCGGGGGCGAGGTGGTCGCGCGCATCTACGACGCCACCCGCAGCGGCGTCGCCCCGGTCGAATACCGCGCGGCCCGCAGCGGCCTGCTGGCGGCCCGGCACTTTCCCGGGTTGGTGCAGTGTGGCGATACGCTGGCGGTGATTGCGGATGTGTTGGCGTGATAAACCTCAACTGACACACCACCCTGTGGCGAGGGAGCTTTGTAGGAGCTGGCGAAGCCTGCGATCTTTTGATCTTTTGATCTTTTGATCTTTCGCTTGAGACTCAAGCGTCAGGGGAAAGATCGCAGCCTCGTTGCACTCGACAGCTCCTACACAGCTCCTACACAGCTCACAGCTCCACACAGCTCCACACAGCTCCTGCAGACCCAGCGGGAGCGAGCTTCCTTGCCACACGGGAGGTGTGATTTTCTGAATTGCCTGGAGAGCCACGGCCCATGCACAAGCTTGATCGCTACGACCTCAAGATCCTGCAGATCCTCGCCGAGGACGGGCGGATTACCAAGTCGAGCCTGGCCGAGGCCATCAACCTGTCGGTGACGCCGGCCTGGGAGCGGGTGCGCAAGCTCGAAGCTGCGGGCCTGATCATCGGCTATCGGGCGCAGATCGATTGGGGCGCGGTGTTCAAGCGTCAGCAGGTGCTGGTGGAAATCACCCTGGCCCGGCACACCGCCCAGGACATGCGCCGTTTCGAGCAACGCATGATCGCCGCGCCAGAAGTGGCGTTCTGTTACGCCACCGGCGGCGGTGTGGATTACCTGGCGATGATCCAGGCGCCAGACGTCGATGCCTATCAGCGTTTCGTCGACCAACTGCTGCTCGAAGACCTCGGCATCGAACGCTACTTCACCTACATCGTCACCAAGACCATCAAGACCAGCGGCGCCTTGCCGGCGGAGTTGTCCGAGCCGTCGTGAGCACCGCAGAAAACTCGGTTTGCCGCCCTCGATTCAGAAAAAAACCAGGGTTTGACCCACGGTAAACCCCCAATTCCCCAAGCGCCGCTGCCCTAGCATGGATTCACGCACACGCTCTGGAGTGAACGTCATGCCTTACCAACATCCGCTGCTGTTCAAAGCGCTTTGCTACATCGACGGCCATTGGGTCCACAGCGACAGCGGCCACAGTGTGGCCGTCCACAACCCTGCCACCCGCACCGTCATCGGCCATGTGCCGATGCTGGATCAGCCGCAGATCGTCGCGGCGGTGGACGCGGCGCATCGCGCATTCCCGGCGTGGCGTGAGCAGAGCCTGGAGACCCGGGGCGCACTGCTACGGCGCTGGGCAGCATTGATCACCGAACATAGCGAAGACCTCGCGCGCATTCTCAGTCTGGAGCAGGGCAAGCCGTTGGCCGAGTCCCGTGGCGAAATCGCTTATGCGGCGAGCTTTATCCCATGGTTCGCCGAAGAGGCCCGGCGCCTGTACGGTCAGAACATCCCCAGCCACATCCCAAATGCACACCTGGGTACGATCAAGGAACCAGTGGGCGTCTGCGCGCTGCTCACGCCATGGAACTTCCCGTCGGCGATGATCACCCGCAAGGCCGCCGCTGCCCTGGCCGCCGGTTGCACGGTGGTGATCAAGCCGGCCCACGAAACGCCTTACTCGGCCTTGGCCCTGGCGCAACTGGCCGAGGAAGCCGGCTTTCCTGCCGGGGTCTTCAATGTGGTCTTGGGTGAGCCGCAAATGGCCATGCAAACCCTGGTCAAGGATCGTCGCGTCCACTCGGTGAGCTTCACCGGCTCGACCCGGGTCGGCAAGCTGGTGTTGCAGGCGGCTGCCCATGACGTGAAGAAAGTCGCGCTGGAACTGGGCGGCAACGCGCCATTTATTGTCTGCGCCGATGCCGACCTGGCCTTGGCGGTGAAAGTCGCCGTGGAGGCGAAGTTCCAGACTTCGGGGCAGGACTGCTGTGCGGCCAACCGAATCATGGTGCAGCGCCCGGTGTACCAGGCGTTCCTCAGTCGTTTCGCCGCCGCGGTGCGCGCCTTGCGCGTCGGGCCGGCCATGGTCGATCAACAGGAGCAGGACGTGGAGGTCGGGCCGTTGATGCATCAGGCGGCATTCGATGCGACCGCCGACCGCGTCGCCGATGCGCTGGCCCTTGGCGCTCAGCGCCTGGTGGGTGGTGAGGCCCATGCCTTGGGCGGATTATTTTATCAGCCCACGGTGCTGGCCGACGTCACGCCGCAGATGCGCATCTACCGTGAAGAAAACTTCGCGCCCATTGCCGGGGTGATGCCGTTCGACACCCTGGACGAGGCCATCGACATGGCCAACGACACCGAATACGGTCTGGCGGCCTATATTTGTTCCAACCGCCTGGACGTCATTTATCCGCTGATCCGCCGTCTCGACCATGCCATGGTCGCGGTCAACGGCGTCAAGTTCACCGGCCACCCGATCCCCTTCGGTGGCATGAAAGCCTCGGGCCTCGGTCGCGAGGGTGGCAGCGAGGGCTTCGAGCCCTTTGTCGAAACCAAATATTTTTGCCTGCACCATCAAGGCCAGTTCCCAGGAGAGCCCGCATGAGCCAAGAACTCAACACGCTGTTCGAACAAGACCGTGCGCATTTCATGCACCCCTCGACCCACGCTCACGACCACGCCAGTGGCGCGCTCAAGGGCCGGATCATCAAGAGTGCGTCAGGCATTCGCATTCGCGACCATGAAGGCCGTGAGTTCATCGATGCCTTTGCCGGCCTCTATTGCGTGAACATTGGTTATGGGCGCACGGAAGTGGCGGACGCCATCTACAAGCAGGCCAAGGAACTGGCCTACTACCACACCTACGTCGGCCACTCGAGCGAGGCGATCATCGAGCTGTCCAGTCGCATCATGGACTGGGCGCCGGAAGGGATGAAGAAGGTCTATTACGGTTTGTCCGGCTCCGATGCCAACGAAACCCAGGTCAAGCTGGTGCGCTACTACAACAACGTACTGGGCCGGCCGCTGAAGAAGAAAATCATTTCACGCGACCGTGGCTACCATGGCTCGGGCATCATGACCGGCAGCCTCACGGGGCTTGCGACCTTCCACCAGCATTTCGACCTGCCGGTGGAGGGGGTCAAGCACACCGTGTGTCCGCACTGGTATCGCAAGGCCCCGGCGGGCATGGACGAGGCGGCCTTCGTGCGCTATTGCGCCGATGAGCTGGAAAAAATGATCCTCGCCGAAGGCCCGGATACCGTGGCGGCGTTCATTGGTGAGCCGCTGATGGGCACCGGGGGCATCATCGTTCCGCCCGCCGGTTATTGGGATGCGATCCAGGCCGTGCTGAAAAAATACGACGTGCTGCTGATTGCCGATGAAGTGGTCTGCGCATTCGGTCGCCTGGGTTCGAAGATGGGCAGCCAGCGCTACGGCATGAAGCCGGACCTGATCACCACCGCCAAAGGCCTGACCAGTGCCTATGCCCCCTTGTCGGCGGTGATTATCGGCGAAAAGGTCTGGAGCGTGATTGAAAAAGCTTCCCAGACCGAAGGGGCCATGGGCCATGGCTGGACCTATTCCGGGCATCCGATTTGCGCGGCGGCGGCACTGGCGAACCTCGACATCCTTGAGCGGGAAAACCTCACGGCCAACGCCGAGGATGTTGGCGGCTACCTGAATCGTCGCCTGCGTGAAACCCTTGAGGGGCATCCACTGGTGGGCGAGGTGCGCGGTGACGGCATGCTGGCAGCGGTGGAATTCATGGCCGACCGTGAACAGCGCACGGCGTTCGACCCGGCACTCAAAGTCGGCCCGAAGGTCTCCGCCGCCTGCCTGGAACGCGGCATGATCGCCCGCGCCATGCCCCATGGCGACATCCTGGGCTTCGCCCCGCCACTGATCCTGACCCGCGAGGATGCGGACCTGATCGTCGACATCACCAAAGGGGCTATCGATCAGGTGGCGGGTGAGGTGTTGGCTTAAGCCCGCTCCCACAGGGGATTTTCTTGAGCCAATAAAAAGCCCGCCCGATCATGTGATCGGGCGGGCTTTTGGTTGGTGCGCCAGGCATGGCGCGTTGCGCGTAAGCGCAACCAGCTTGGCTGTGGTGGCCACGCTGGTGACTTGGAGGTGCAAGTCCTCTACACACCCGGCAAGGGGAAGTGTTAGCCAGAGGCAAGGGTGTCGCGGGTGACTGCGAATCTGAAGGAAGCCCGAGGCAAAATGCTGGCCTGACGAACAGGAAGCGGATAGAGGCGGCGCAGCGGGGTAAGAAGGCCAACATCTTCAAAGCCCAATACTTGCACGGAACGCTGTGACGTAGATCCGACAGGCATAAGCAGGAAGGTCGCGCGAATTACCCTGGGAGATCTGCAGGCTTGCCACTGTGCTACCGAGCGTCGAGAGGCGACGGGATGAGCGTGCAGAAGTCAGCTGAAGCCGTAGTAATCGCCGAAACCGGGGCGATGAAGGGCCGAACAGGTTATGCCGCCAGTAGGCGTCAGAGTCTCGTCGAATGTTGAAGTGTGGAATATTCTCTAAGAGAAGACTGCTACCCCAAGCTCCGGACGGTATCCGAGGGTGACGACTGGCAGGGCACAAACATCGGCGGCGTCTGTGACGTGGACGAACGCGGAGCCGGACACGCTGATGGAGCGGGTGCTTGTGCCCGCCAACCTGCGGCGTGCGTACCAACGCGTGGTCAGCAACAAGGGCGCACCGGGTGCCGATGGCATGACGGTGGAGCAATTGGCGGACTACACGAATCAGTATTGGCCGATCCTCAAGGCTCGGCTGCTGGCCGGCGAGTATCACCCGCAAGGTGTGCGCGCCGTCGAAATCCCCAAACCCAAAGGTGGAACACGGCAGTTGGGCATTCCCAACGTCGTGGATCGTCTGATCCAACAGGCCTTGCTGCAACAGCTCACGCCGATTTTCGACCCTCTGTTCTCGGACTACAGCTACGGCTTTCGCCCGGGTAGAAGCGCTCATCAAGCCATCGAAACAGCCCGCACCCATGTGGCGGCGGGCCACCGCTGGTGCGTGGAGCTCGATCTGGAGAAGTTCTTTGATCGGGTCAACCACGATGTCGAAGACAAGCGGGTGCTCAGGCTGATCCGTTGTTACCTCGAAGCTGGAGTCATGTCGGGTGGGGTCGTCAGCCGCCGGCAGGAGGGGGCGCCGCAAGGCGGCCCGCTCTCGCCGCTGCTGTCGAACATCCTGCTCAACGAACTCGACCGCGAATTGGAACGGCGGGGCCATCGCTTCGTGCGTTATGCCGATGATGCGAACATTTATGTGCGCAGTCGTCGTGCTGGCGAACGGGTGTTGGCCGGGGTTGAGCGCTTCCTGAGCCGGCGACTGAAACTAGCGCTGAATCGGGAAAAGAGCCGTGTGGCGCGGCCCTGGGTCTGTGACTACCTGGGTTATGGGATGAGTTGGCATAAACAGCCGAAGCTGAAAGTGGCGACGCTGAGCCTAGGGCGCTTGCGCGACCGGCTCAGAGCGCTGTTGCGTGGGGCACGTGGTCACAAGATGGCGGATGTCATTGACCGGATAAACCCCGTGCTGCTTGGCTGGGCGGGCTACTTCAAGCGCAGTCAGAACAAGCGAGCCCTTGAGGAACTGGACGGTTGGGTACGACGTAAGCTTCGATGTGTCATCTGGCGCCAATGGAAGCAGCCCTCGACGAGGGCGCGCAACCTGATACGCCTAGGCCTTAGCGAAGCGCGAGCCTGTACATCAGCATTCAACGGGCGAGGCCCATGGTGGAACTCGGGAGCGTCACATATGAATCAGGCGCTACCGAAGAAACTGTGGAATCAGCTCGGATTGCTCTCGATACTGGATACGATAAACCGGCTTAGCCGTGTAACCTGAACCGCCGTATACGGAACCGTACGTACGGTGGTGTGAGAGGACGGCGGCTGTAAGGCCGCCTCCTACTCGATTTGCTTGGCGATTACTTCTTCAAACCGTAATGCTCATCGAGCATGCCGGGCGAATTCGGGGCCTTGGGGGCATAGTCCCGCGGCGGTTCCTGAAGCCCTTTTGGTGGGGTCAGGCGTTCCCGTGGAGTCTGTGCCGCATCGGCTTGCAGGGCGGCCAGCAGGCGCTGGCGAGTCTGCTCGTCCAGGGCCAGGCGATTGGCACCCTCGGACAAATGATCCTGGACGTCCTGGTAGCTCTGGGTGAGTTTTTTCACCAGAGAGGCGGTGCTGTTGAAGTGGGTGACCACTTCATTCTGATAACTGTCGAAACGTTCCTGAATGTCGTCCAGCTGACGTTGGGTGCTGTTGGGCACCGCGTTGGGCAGCAGTCGGGCAAGCAGGAATCCAATGGCGACACCGGCAACCAGGGCAAGAGTCGGCAACAACCAAACTAAGAGCGAGTGTTCCACGAGTCCTTCCTCTATAAACGGCTTTGCTTTACGTTAACGGCTCGGACCTGCGCTGTATACCGCGAAGAACATCGCAATCATGCCAGGCACAGACTTTAGCTAGACGAGTCGACCCAATTCGAGGTCACGGAGTTCTTTCCCTTGCTTATGCGCGAAACCCCTGTAGTCATCGATGGCCCGGTGGGCCAACTGGAAGCCTTGTACCTGGACAACGAGGCCCCCCGTGGCCTGGCGCTGATCTGCCACCCGAACCCGGTGCAGGGCGGGACCATGCTCAACAAAGTCGTCTCGACCTTGCAACGTACTGCCCGTGATGCTGGCCTGGTTACGTTGCGTTTCAATTATCGTGGCGTGGGTGCCAGTGCCGGCAATCATGACATGGGCACCGGCGAAGTGGACGATGCCCAGGCTGTCGCCCAATGGCTGCATGAAAAATACCCGCAATTGCCCCTGACCCTGTTCGGTTTTTCCTTCGGTGGCTTCGTCGCCGCCAGCCTGGGTGGGCGTCTGGAAGCCCAGGGTCAGCCGGTCAAGCATCTGTTCATGGTGGCCCCGGCGGTGATGCGCCTGGACGAGCAATCGCCCTTGCCGACCGGTGGCGAGCTGACTGTGATCCAGCCGGAAACCGACGAAGTAGTCGATCCGCAGCTGGTTTACGAATGGTCTGACACGCTCCAACGCCCCCATGAGCTGCTGAAAGTGGCAGAATGCGGACACTTTTTTCATGGCAAGCTGACTGATCTCAAGGATCTGATCCTGCCTCGCCTCTCGAATTGACAGCAGTCTGACAAGCGATAACCCATGACGACGCGTACCCGTATCCTGACTGGCATCACCACCACCGGCACCCCGCACCTGGGCAACTATGCCGGCGCCATCCGTCCGGCGATCCTCGCCAGCCGCGACAGCAACGCCGATTCGTTCTACTTCCTGGCCGACTACCACGCCCTGATCAAGTGCGATGACCCGCTGCGTATCCAGCGCTCGCGCCTGGAAATCGCCGCCACTTGGCTGGCCGGCGGCCTGGACGTGGACCGCGTGACGTTCTATCGCCAGTCCGATATTCCCGAGATCCCGGAGCTGACCTGGCTGCTGACCTGCGTCGCCGCCAAGGGCCTGCTCAACCGTGCCCACGCCTACAAGGCCTCGGTGGACAAGAACGTCGAGGCCGGTGAAGACCCGGACGCCGGCATCACCATGGGGCTGTACAGCTACCCGGTATTGATGGCCGCCGACATCCTGATGTTCAACGCCCACAAGGTGCCGGTCGGTCGTGACCAGATCCAGCACGTGGAAATGGCCCGCGACATCGGCCAGCGCTTCAACCACCTGTTCGGCCAGGGCAAGGAGTTCTTCACCATGCCCGAGGCGCTGATCGAAGAAAGCGTCGCCACGCTGCCGGGCCTCGACGGCCGCAAGATGTCCAAGAGCTACGACAACACCATCCCGTTGTTCAGCAGCGCCAAGGACATGAAGGATGCGATCTCACGGATCGTCACCGATTCCCGCGCCCCGGGCGAAGCCAAGGATCCGGACAATTCGCACCTGTTCACCCTGTTCCAGGCCTTCGCCACCGCCGAACAGTCCGCGGAGTTTCGCAGCGAACTGCTGCAAGGCCTGGGTTGGGGCGAAGCCAAGAACCGCCTGTTCCAGTTGCTCGACAGCGAGCTAGGTGAAGCGCGTGAGCGTTATCACCAGTTCATCGAGCGTCCATCGGACCTTGAAGACATCCTGCAACTGGGCGCGAAAAAAGCCCGGGCCGTGGCAACGCCGTTCCTCAACGAACTGCGCGAGGCCGTTGGCCTGCGTTCGTTTGTCAGCCAGGTCCAGGTAGCCGCCAGCACCAAGAAGAAAGCCGCCAAGGCTGCCCGCTTCGTCAGCTTCCGCGAAGACGACGGCAGTTTCCGCTTCCGACTGCTGGCCGCCGACGGCGAGCAACTGTTGCTGTCGCGCAACTTTGCCGACGGCAAGGCTGCCGGTCAGGTGACCAAACAACTGCAAGCCGGCCAGCCGCTGGATGTACGAAGCGACGACCTGGGTTTCAGCGTCTGGCTCGACGGCGAGTGCGTGGCGAACAGTCCAGCCTTCGCCGACAGCACCGCCCGGGATGCCGCCGTCGATGCGTTGCGCGTTGCCCTGACGCCTGCCCAGGACTGATCCCGGCGCGTCACCCGACCATCGGCCCGAATACGGGCCGATTGCCATTCCTCTGGGCCGTCGCTACAGTGACGGCCCGTTTTTGTTGCCTTGCTAACGAATATGACGCCCCTAGAACGATATCAAGCTGATCTGAAACGCCCGGAGTTCTTCCACGACGCAGCCCAGGAAACGGCGGTGCGGCACTTGCAGCGCCTGTACGATGACCTGGTCGCGGCGTCGAACAACAAGCCCGGCCTGTTGGGCAAACTGTTCGGCAAAAAAGACCAGGCTCCGGTCAGGGGCCTGTATTTCTGGGGCGGCGTGGGCCGTGGCAAGACCTACCTGGTGGATACCTTCTTCGAAGCGTTGCCGTTCAAGGAGAAGACACGAACGCACTTCCACCGCTTCATGAAGCGCGTGCACGAGGAAATGAAGACCCTGGGCGGCGAGAAGAACCCGCTGACCATCATCGCCAAGCGTTTTTCCGACGAAACACGGGTGATCTGCTTCGATGAGTTTTTCGTTTCCGACATCACCGACGCCATGATCCTGGGCACCTTGATGGAAGAGCTGTTCAAGAACGGCGTGACCCTGGTCGCCACCTCGAACATCGTGCCGGACGGCCTGTACAAGGACGGCCTGCAGCGGGCGCGTTTCCTGCCGGCCATCGCGCTGATCAAGGAACACACTGAAATCGTCAACGTCGACAGCGGCGTCGACTACCGCCTGCGTCACCTCGAACAAGCGGAGCTGTTCCACTTTCCGTTGGATGCCGCTGCCGAGGAGAGCCTGCGCAAGAGCTTCCGCGCCCTGACGCCGGAATGCACCCAGGCCGTGGAAAATGATGTATTGGTCATCGAAAATCGCGAAATCCGCGCCGTGCGTACTTGCGATGACGTGGCCTGGTTCGACTTCCGCGAACTGTGCGACGGCCCACGCAGCCAGAACGACTACATCGAACTGGGCAAGATCTTCCACGCCGTGCTGCTCAGCGGTGTCGAGCAGATGAGCGTCACCACCGACGACATCGCCCGTCGCTTCATCAACATGGTCGACGAGTTCTACGACCGTAACGTGAAGCTGATCATCTCGGCTGAAGTCGAACTCAAGGACCTCTACACCGGCGGTCGCCTGACCTTCGAATTCCAGCGGACCTTGAGTCGCTTGCTGGAGATGCAGTCCCACGAATTCCTGGCACGGGCGCATAAGCCGTAGGGAAATTCGGAACACCAAAAAAGGCCTGCGATTGCAGGCCTTTTTTTGTGCGAAATTTAGCAGCCCACTGCACAACCCTGTGGGAGCGGGCATGTTCAGCATCGATGCAAGTTGGCCCACCGCTTTCGCGAGCAAGCCCGCTCCCACACTGGATTGCATTCAGCTCCGGTTCACGCCGCCTGTTGAAACTGCTGCCGATACTGGTTCGGCGACAGGTCGGTATGTTGGCGGAACAGCCGGGCGAAAAAGCTCGCATCGTCGTAGCCGACTTCATAGCTGATGGTCTTGATGCTCTTGCGGCTGCCGGAGAGCAGGCCCTTGGCGGTTTCGATCCGCAGCCGTTGCAGGTAATGCAGCGGCTTGTCACCCGTGGCGGTCTGGAAGCGGCGCATGAAATTACGGATGCTCATGCCGTGTTCACGGGCGACGTCTTCGAAGCGGAATTTGTCGGCGAAGTGCTCTTCGAGCCATTGCTGGATCTGCAGGATGATCACGTCCTGGTGCAATTTCTGCCCGCCGAAGCCGATCCGTCCTGGCGAATAGCTGCGTTGCACCTCATACAGGATGTCCCGCGCCACGGCCTGGGCGACGTTGGCGCCACAGAAGCGTTCGATGAGATAAATGTAGAGGTCGCAGGCTGAGGTCGTGCCGCCGGCGCAGAACAGGTTGTCGGCGTCGGTCAGGTGCTTGTCCTGGTTCAGGTATACCTGGGGAAAGCGCTCCTTGAAGGCATTGAAGAAGCGCCAGTAGGTGGTGGCTTCCTTGCCGTCGAGCAACCCGGCCTCGGCCAGCCAGAACACCCCGGTGGCCTCGCCGCAGAGCACTGCGCCGCGCGCGTGTTGTTCGCGCAGCCAGGGCAGGACCTGGGGATAACGTTGGCAGAGGGTGGCGAAATCATCCCAGAAGGCTGGCAGGATGATGACGTCGGTGTTTTCCAGGCCGCCGTCCACCGGCATGATCACATCGCTGAAGCTGTTCACCGGCTTGCCATCGGGGCTGACCAGCCGGGTTTCAAACGCCGGCGTCAGGCCGTGGCCCAGTTGTTTGCCATAGCGCAGGCTGGCCAGGTGGAAAAAATCCTTGGCTTGCATGAGGGTGGAGGCGAAGACCCGGTCGACTGCCAGGATGCTGACGCGCCGCAAGGGCGTGGAGGCGTGCATAGACATAATTCATCTTTATTTTTATAGGGGAAAGTGGTCAACAGACGGCTGGATCGTCTTATTTTTTGTCGGATGTGTCCAGTGTCCTGTCGTACCTCGCAGGCTTAGGCTCTGTCGGATAACCACACCCAACAATAACCAAAGGTGCCCCATGATCCCAAGAACACTGTTCAGTCCCGAGCACGAATTGTTTCGCGACAGCGTACGAACCTTCCTCGAAAAAGAAGCCGTGCCGTACCACAGCCAATGGGAAAAACAGGGGCATGTCGATCGCCAGCTCTGGAATAAAGCAGGGGAGGCGGGCATGTTGTGCTCGCACCTTCCAGAGGCCTATGGGGGGCTGGATGCCGATTTTCTCTACAGCACGGTGGTGATCGAGGAGATCGGGCGCCTCGGGCTGACGGGGATCGGTTTTTCGCTGCATTCCGACATCGTCGCACCGTACATCCTGCATTACGGCAGCGAAGCGCTGAAACACAAGTACCTGCCGAAGCTGGTGTCTGGTGAAATGGTCACGGCCATCGCCATGACCGAGCCGGGCGCCGGTTCCGATCTTCAAGGGGTGAAGACCACGGCGGTGCTGGACGGTGATGAATATGTCATCAACGGCTCGAAGACCTTCATCACCAATGGTTTCCTGGCAGACCTGGTGATCGTGGTCGCCAAGACCGATCCGAAGGCCGGCGCCAAGGGCACCAGCCTGTTCCTGGTGGAGGCGGGTACGCCGGGCTTTGAAAAGGGCAAGCGCCTGGAAAAAGTCGGCATGAAGGCCCAGGACACGTCGGAACTGTTCTTCCAGGACGTCCGCGTGCCGAAGGAGAACCTGCTGGGACAGGCCGGAATGGGCTTCGCCTACTTGATGCAGGAACTCCCCCAGGAGCGCCTGACTGTCGCCATCGGCGGCCTGGCTTCGGCCGAAGCGGCGCTGCAATGGACGCTGGACTACACGCGCGAGCGCAAGGCGTTCGGCAAATCCATCGCGGACTTCCAGAACACCCGTTTCAAGCTCGCGGAAATGGCCACCGAAATCCAGATCGGCCGGGTCTTCGTCGACCGCTGCCTGGAATTGCACCTGCAAGGCAAGCTGGACGTGCCAACGGCGGCGATGGCCAAGTACTGGGGCACCGACCTGCAATGCAAGGTGCTCGACGAATGCGTGCAGTTGCATGGCGGCTACGGCTTCATGTGGGAATACCCGATTGCCCGGGCGTGGGCGGATGCGCGAGTGCAGCGGATCTATGCCGGGACCAATGAGATCATGAAGGAGATCATTGCGCGGTCGCTTTGAATTCGCTGTGAGCTTGAGGCCACTATCGCGAGCAAGCTCGCTCCCACATGGGATTCGTGTCTGATCGCTATTTCGTGATCGACATCGAACCCATGTGGGAGCGAGCTTGCTCGCGATGAGGCCTATGGATCAAGGCGCCGGGTTCGGTTGATCCTTGTGAATCGCCTCGATCCCCGCCAGCACTTCATCCGACAGTTTCAGGTCGAAGCTGGCGATGTTGCTGTCCAGTTGCTCCAGCGTGGTGGCGCCAATGATGTTGCTGGTCACGAACGGCTGCCGAGTGACGAACGCCAGGGCCATCTGCGCCGGGTCCAGGCCATGTTCGCGGGCCAGGGCCACATAACGGCTGCAGGCCGCTTCCGATTGTGGGTTGAAGTAGCGCATGAAGCGGCTGTACAGCGTCAGGCGACCCTTGGCTGGCCGTGCGCCGTTTTCGTATTTGCCCGACAGGAAGCCAAATGCCAGTGGCGAGTAAGCCAGCAGTCCGCATTGTTCGCGAATGGCGATTTCCGACAGGCCGATCTCGAAGCTGCGGTTGAGCAGGTTGTACGGGTTCTGGATCGACACCGCCCGAGGCCAGCCACGGGCTTCGGCCAGGGCGAGGAATTTCATGGTGCCCCACGGCGTTTCGTTGGACAGGCCGATATGGCGGATCTTGCCGGCGCGGACCTGCTCGTCCAGGGCTTCGAGGGTCTCCTCCAGCGGGGTAAACGTTTCGTCGGCCTTGTGCTGGTAGCCCAGTTGACCAAAGAAGTTGGTGCTGCGCTCCGGCCAATGCAGCTGGTAAAGATCGATCCAGTCGGTCTGCAGGCGCTTGAGGCTGGCGTCCACGGCTTCGACGATGTGGCGGCGGTTGTGTTTGAGGTTCTTGTCGCGGATGTAGTCGATGGTATTGCCGGGACCGGCTATCTTGCTCGCCAGGATCCAGTCGGCACGGTCGCCGCGGCTCTTGAAGTAATTGCCGATGTAGCGTTCGGTGGTGGCGTAGGTTTCGGCCTTCGGTGGCACCGGGTACATCTCGGCGGTGTCGATGAAATTGATGCCGGCACCCTTGGCGCGCTCGATCTGGGCGAAGGCCTCGGCCTCGCTGTTCTGCTCACCCCAGGTCATGGTTCCGAGGCACAGGGCACTCACGTTCAGGTCGGTACGGCCTAGCGGGCGATAGTCCATCGGGAACTCCTTGGGCAAAACAATCATAAAAGCAGGTTGAAATATTTTTCGCAATCTGCATAATTGCGCACCTCTTTCTGCAGTGGAAGTGATGCGCCGCCGCCGAAGAATCTTGCCGTTGAACGGACGCGCCGACCCGAGCCCCCGAAAGCGTCTGTATCCGGCTGCCTTTGACTTGTCAAAGTACGCACTATTCAGTAAGATCCGCCGTCTAATTTACAGGGCGGCCCCTGAGGCTATAAAGAATGAAAACTTTTACTGCTAAACCGGAAACAGTAAAGCGCGACTGGTTTGTCGTCGACGCTGCTGGTCAGACCCTGGGTCGTCTGGCCACCGAAATCGCGAGCCGTCTGCGTGGCAAGCACAAGCCTGAGTACACCCCTCACGTTGACACCGGTGACTACATCGTCGTGATCAACGCTGAGCAAGTACGTGTTACTGGCGCTAAAACCACTGACAAAATGTACTACTCCCACTCCGGTTTTCCTGGCGGCATCAAGTCGATCAACTTCGAAAAGCTGATCGCCAAAGCCCCTGAGCGCGTGATCGAGACCGCGGTTAAAGGCATGCTGCCTAAGAACCCACTGGGTCGCGACATGTATCGTAAGCTGAAGGTTTATGCGGGCGCTGCTCACCCTCATACTGCTCAGCAGCCCCAAGAACTGAAGTTTTAACGGAATAGTTCATTATGTCGGCGACTCAAAATTACGGCACTGGCCGTCGCAAGACTGCAACCGCACGCGTTTTCCTGCGTCCGGGCACTGGTAACATCTCCATCAACAACCGCTCCCTGGATAACTTCTTCGGCCGCGAAACTGCCCGCATGGTAGTTCGTCAGCCGCTGGAACTGACCGAGACCGTCGAAAAATTCGACATCTACGTCACTGTTATCGGTGGTGGTGTAAGTGGTCAAGCTGGCGCAATCCGCCACGGCATCACTCGCGCCCTGATGGATTACGACGAGACTCTGCGTGGTGCTCTGCGCAAAGCCGGCTTCGTAACTCGCGATGCTCGCGAAGTTGAACGTAAGAAAGTCGGTCTGCGTAAAGCGCGTAAGCGTCCGCAGTACTCGAAGCGTTAATTTCGCTTCCGCTTTCAAAAGGCGCCCAGTTCCTCACGGAGCTGGGCGTTTTTTTATGGGCAAAAGAATTGCTCTGTGACAACTTGCCACATTCGTAGAGGCCCTATACTACAAGGCTTGGCGGTTTGGCCGCATGGTAATTACCTTGTCAGAATTGGGGCTTTTCATTACCATTCGGCAAAATTTTTATAAGTTCAGATTTTTACTTAGTAGACGCCTGATCTAACAGGCCACAAAGCTGATGGGAGAGGACTGAATGAGCAATGACGGCGTGAATGCAGGCCGGCGTCGCTTCCTGGTAGCAGCCACATCCGTGGTGGGTGCTGCAGGAGCGGTGGGGGCTGCGGTCCCGTTCGTGGGGTCATGGTTTCCCAGTGCCAAGGCGAAAGCCGCAGGTGCACCGGTGAAAGTGAATGTCAGCAAGATCGAGCCAGGCCAGCAGATGATTGCTGAGTGGCGCGGCCAGCCGGTGTTCATCGTCCGCCGTACAGAGGAAATCCTGGGGAATCTGAAAAAGATCGAGGGTCAGTTGTCCGACCCGACCTCCAAGAACTCGGTCCAACCGGAATACGTCAATCCTGAAACGCGTTCGATCAAGCCGGAATTCCTGCTGTTGATCGGAATTTGTACGCATCTGGGTTGCTCGCCAACGTTCCGCCCTGAAGTGGCCCCTGCTGATTTGGGCAAGGACTGGGTCGGTGGTTATTTCTGCCCTTGCCACGGCTCCCACTATGACCTGGCCGGTCGCGTCTACAAGTCGCAGCCTGCACCTCTGAACCTGCCAGTTCCCCCGCATTCCTATGAGACCGACGACATCATTGTCATCGGCGTCGATACGGAGAAAGCGTGATGAGCAAATTCATGGATTGGGTTGATGCGCGCTTTCCCGCGACCAAAATGTGGGAAGACCATCTCAGCAAGTATTACGCCCCAAAGAACTTCAACTTCTTCTACTTTTTTGGCTCCCTGGCGCTGCTCGTTCTGGTCAACCAGATCGTTACCGGTGTCTGGCTGACCATGAGCTACACCCCGTCGGCCGAAGAAGCGTTTGCCTCCGTCGAATACATCATGCGCGACGTCGAGTACGGCTCGATCCTGCGTCTGCTGCACTCCACCGGCGCTTCGGCGTTCTTCATCGTGGTCTACCTGCACATGTTCCGTGGCCTGCTCTACGGTTCGTACCAGAAGCCTCGTGAGCTGGTGTGGGTCTTCGGCATGCTGATCTACCTGGCGCTGATGGCCGAGGCCTTCATGGGCTACCTGCTGCCGTGGGGCCAGATGTCCTACTGGGGGGCTCAGGTGATCATCTCGCTGTTCGGTGCGATCCCGGTCATCGGTGACGACCTGACCCAGTGGATTCGTGGTGACTACCTGATCTCGGGCATTACCCTGAACCGCTTCTTCGCCTTGCACGTGGTCGCACTGCCGATCGTGATCCTTGGCCTGGTGGTGTTGCACATCCTGGCCTTGCACGAAGTCGGGTCGAACAACCCGGATGGCGTGGACATCAAGAAGCACAAGGACGAGAACGGCGTACCGCTGGACGGCATCGCCTTCCACCCGTACTACACCGTGAAAGATATCGTCGGCGTGGTGGTCTTCCTGTTCATTTTCTGCTCCATCGTGTTCTTCTTCCCGGAAATGGGCGGTTATTTCCTGGAGAAGCCGAACTTCGAGCAGGCGAATGCGTTCAAGACGCCTGCGCATATTGCTCCAGTTTGGTATTTCACGCCGTTCTACGCGATCCTTCGGGCAATTCCGGACAAGCTGATGGGCGTTATTGCCATGGGCGCAGCCATCGCCGTGCTGTTCGTCCTGCCGTGGCTGGATCGCAGTCCGGTCAAGTCGATGCGCTACAAAGGCTGGCTGAGCAAGATCTGGCTCTGGGTATTCTGCATCTCGTTCGTGATCCTGGGTGTGCTCGGGGTACTGGCACCGACGCCGGGGCGTACGCTGCTCTCGCAGGTCTGCACGTTCCTGTATTTCGCCTATTTCATTCTGATGCCGTTCTACACCAGGCTCGAGAAGACCAAACCGGTTCCGGAAAGGGTGACTGGCTGATGAAAAAGTTATTTGCAGTTTTGATTCTGGCTGTGCTTCCTGCTGTCTCTTTTGCCAACACGCTTGAGCCTGAGCTTGAAAAGGTTGAAATTGACGTCGCTGATAAGGTCGCCTTGCAAGATGGTGCGCGTACATTTGCCAACTATTGCATGGGCTGTCACAGCACGAAGTTCCAGCGCTATGAGCGCGTAGCCAAAGATTTGGATATCCCCGCAGATCTCATGCAGAGCCATCTGATATTCACGGGTGCCAAAATCGGTGATCACATGGAGATCGGCATGCAACCTGCGGACGCCAAGACCTGGTTCGGTGCCGCGCCGCCGGACCTGACCCTGGTCGCTCGTGTGCGTGGGACGGACTGGCTCTATGGTTACCTGCGTTCGTTCTACGAAGATCCTGCACGTCCATGGGGCGTGAACAACAAGGTCTTCCCGAACGTCGGCATGCCTAACGTACTGGTCGGCCTCCAAGGGCGCCAAGTGGTAGGCTGCAAACAGGTTCAGATCGTCGAGGACGGCAAAAAGCAATTCGATCCGCTGACTGGCACCGCTTTGACGCATGAAGCCTGCGATCAGCTGACCATTGTGCCGAACACTGGCAGCCTGACGCCGGAGCAGTTCGACGAGAAGGTCAAGAACCTGGTGACCTTCCTGGCCTACTCGGCCAACCCGGTGAAGCTGGAGCATCAGCGCATCGGTACCTATGTATTGCTGTACCTGGCGTTCTTCTTCGTATTCGCTTACCTGCTCAAGCGTGAATACTGGAAAGACGTGCATTGATAAAGCTGTAAGCCGTTGCTGTTAATCGTGCGCGCCCAAGGGCGTCTCTAGAAATGTAACGAGCCTGGTCAGCCAGGTGTTACGGGAGACGCCCTCTGGGCGCGCTCGTTTTTCCGTTTTTCGATAATTTCAACAAGCGAGGAGGATCGCCATGGGCGTGACCAATCGGTTGGCCTGTTACTCCGACCCCGCCGACCACTATTCCCACCGGGTACGCATCGTACTGGCAGAGAAGGGTGTCAGCGCCGAGATCATTTACGTCGAAGCGGGCCGTCAGCCGCCGAAGCTGATCGAGGTGAACCCTTACGGCAGCCTGCCCACGCTGGTCGATCGTGACCTGGCGTTGTGGGAGTCGACCGTGGTGATGGAATATCTGGATGAGCGTTATCCGCATCCACCTTTACTGCCGGTGTACCCTGTTGCACGTGCCAACAGCCGTTTGCTGATCCATCGCATCCAGCGTGACTGGTGCGGGTTGGTGGATCTGATCCTGGATTCCCGGACCAAGGAGCCGGCGCGGGTCGTGGCGCGCAAGGAATTGCGTGAAAGCCTGACTGGCGTATCGCCGCTATTCGTCGACAAGCCGTTTTTCCTCAGTGAGGAACAAAGTCTGGTGGATTGCTGCCTATTGCCCATACTCTGGCGTTTGCCAATTCTGGGTATCGAACTGCCGCGGCCTGCCAAGCCGCTGCTTGATTATATGGAGCGCCAATTCGCGCGTGAGGCTTTCCAGGCGAGTCTGTCTGGTGTCGAACGCGACATGCGCTAAGGCTTAGGGAGCCGCTATGAACTCCAGTCGACCTTATCTGGTCCGCGCGCTCTACGAGTGGATTGTGGACAACGATTGCACCCCGCACATGCTGGTCAACGCCGAGTATCCATCGGTGCAGGTGCCGCAGGGTTTTGCCAATGACGGGCAGATTGTCTTGAACGTGTCGCCAGCCGCTGTGCGTCACTTGCACATGGATAACGATGCCGTCAGCTTCGAAGGTCGCTTCGGTGGTGTGCCACACACCCTGTACGTGCCTATTGCCGCGATCTTGGGGATTTATGCCCGGGAGAATGGCCAGGGCATGGTGTTTGAGCTGGAAGCGCCGCTCGATGGTGAAGAAGAGTTCGAGCCGGATGATGACTTGCCACCACCTGATGACGAGCCACCGCGCCCTAGTGGGCGGCCGAGTTTGAAGGTGGTGAAGTAGTTAGATATGTGCCAGATACAGGCTGTTTGAAAGCTTGGTAACTTGGTTAAGAAAATGCCCCTATCGTGAGATGCGGGCATTTTTTTTGTGTCATGGTTGGTGTGTATATCCGTTTCTGCGGTAATGGCTACTGGCGGTTCCGCTCTTACAGCGGCTCACTTTTGGAAGAGCCGGGAGCCGGACCAGCCAAAAGTAAGCAAAAGCGCTTTGCCCCACCACTTGGTGCCTCGCTTAGGCTCGGCATGCCCTCACTCCGGCATTGCTCCGTGTGCCCACTGCGCAATGCCTGCGTTCGGCCAGCGTGGTTAACGGGGCGCCGAGATCAACGTCCACCGCGAGGCGGCCTTAGAGCCGACCTGGCTCTTCTGGTCGTACACCTGTCAGACCTGTGGGAGCAAAGCTTGCTCGCGAAGAGGCCAGCACATCCAACATCATCATCGACTGTAACGCCGCCATCGCGAGCAAGCTCCCACATTCAATCTTCAGCGGACACAAAATTTATATCCAGCACAGAATCCCTGTGGGAGCGAGCTTGCTCGCGATGAGGCCGGCAAGCCCAGCATCCATGTGACTGAACCACCGCCATCGCGAGCAAGCTCGCTCCCACACGGGATTTCAGCAGACATAAAATTCATATACGCCCAGTTTCCCACAGGAGAAACGCGGTCCCCATCAAGAAGCAGGTCGGCTCTAAGGCCGCCTCGTGGTGGACGTTGATCTCGGGCGCCCCGTTAACCACGCTGGCTGAAGGAGCAATGCCTTCGTTCAGGCATGCCGAGCCTAGGCGAGGTGCCGAGTGGTGGGGCATGAGCGTTTTGCTTACTTTTGACTGGGCCGGCTTCCGGGCTTCTCAAAAGTGAGCCGCCGTCAGGGCGGAACCCTAAGCGGCCGTTACCGCAGCAACGGATATACACACCAACCAACCAACGAACCAACCAACCAACCAAAACGAAGCGATAAAAAAACGGCGCCTTTCTTTCCAGGAAAAAGCGCCGTTCTTGTACCTGCATTTATATCAGTCAATGTACTCAAACAACTTGACGATTTTCTGCACCCCGGACACACCCTGCACCAGGTTAGTCGCCTGCGCAGCCTCTTTCTTGGTCAACAGACCCAGCAAATAGACAATGCCATTCTCGGTCACAACCTTGATGCGCGAGCCGGGAATACTGGCGTCGGTGAGCATCTGGGTCTTGATCTTCGTGGTCAACCAGGCATCGTTCTGGCGTGCCAGCAGCGAGGAAGGTTGCAGGACTTGCAGTTCGTTATGCACGGTCTTGACCCGTTGCACGGCGCTGGCTTCCTGTTCGGCCTTGGCCTTGAGGTCGGCGCGTGGAGTCTGGCCGGCCAGCAATACGACGCCGTTGAAACTGGTGACGACGATGTGCGAGTTGTTGTCCAGGTCCGGGTCGGCCTTGGCGATGTTCACGCCTACCTTGGTTTCAATCAGGGAGTCGTCGATCTTGCTGCCGAACGTGCGGGTGCCGCGGTCATCTTCAATCGGCTTTTCCCGGCTGGCGTTAACCACCGATGTGCAGCCGCTGATGCCGAGGCATAGGGTCAGGGCCAGCAGGCCTAGGCGATTAGGGGTCATTCTTCACTCCCGAACAGTTGGCTGTCGATCAAGTCGCAAAGGCAGTGGATCGCCAGCAGGTGGACTTCCTGGATACGTGCGGTGACATTGGCCGGTACGCGGATCTCGACGTCTTCTGGCAATAGCAGGGACGCCATGCCGCCGCCGTCACGACCGGTCAATGCTACGACAATCATTTCGCGATCATGTGCGGCCTGGATCGCTTGAATAATATTGGCCGAGTTGCCGCTGGTGGAAATCGCCAGCAGTACATCGCCGGGTTGGCCCAGGGCGCGGATCTGTTTGGAGAATACCTCGTTATAGCTGTAGTCGTTGGCGATCGAGGTGATTGTCGAGCTGTCGGTGGTCAGGGCGATCGCCGGCAGGCTCGGGCGTTCGCGCTCGAAGCGGTTGAGCAGTTCTGAAGAAAAGTGCTGGGCGTCGCCGGCCGAACCACCATTGCCGCACGAAAGCATCTTGCCCTCGTTGAGCAAGGCGTTGACCATCACTTGGCTGGCTTGCTCGATGTGCGGTGCAAGTACGTCCATCGCCTGTTGCTTGGTGTCGATACTGGCCTGAAAAAGCTGGCGAATTCGCGATTGCATGTCCATCTGTGTGACCTTAAGTAGCGCGGCTTATCGGCACAAACATGTGCGGCGCGCAAAGCAAAGAGCAAAAAAGTTTATGTGAAGGTGTCCGGCTCGGCATGGGCGCTCAACTGTCGAAGGCGTTCTGCAGCCAGTTCAACTGAGCGGCGTTGCTGTCGATGGCAACCACGTCGAAGCGGCAGGGATGATCGGCCCAGCGAGGCTCGCTTTGCAGGAAATACTGCGCGGCGAAAACCAGCTTCTGGCGCTTGCGCTCGTCAATGCTGTCGAGCGCGCCACCCCATTGAGTGTTTTTTCTGTAGCGGACCTCGACGAATACTACTGTATCGCCGTCAAGCATGACCAGATCAAGCTCGCCGCGTTTGCACAACCAGTTCTGCGCCACCAGCCGCAGGCCTTGTTGCTGGAGATGCGCGAGGGCCTGGCCCTCGGCATCCCGTCCGCTTTGCTGGCGTGATCGGTCAGGCATCAGCGCTGGGTATCCGGTAGACGCTGCACCTGGCCGTTGACGAACTCGGCCCAAGGCAGTTGACGCTGTACACGCTGGGTCGAAGACACTGCCAGGCTACCCGACAGGCCCTCGATGCGGCTGTCCGGCAGCGTCTTGAGCTGGCCCAGGCGCGGCGCCAGGCGATAGGCGTCTACCCCCATCGCGTACAACCGGCCCAGGCTGCCACCTGCCTGGGGCCACTGGGCGGTGACTTGCTTGCGCAGCGGGTCATTGGCGTCGAGCAGCCACGGGGTTTCGCAGAAGCGGATACCGCTCATGTCGTTGTACTGGTTCTGGTCGCCGCTGGCGCTGAACACTGAAGACGTCGCGTAGACTGGCACATCACCTGCGTACTGGAAGTTCAGGGTCGGCTTGATCTGCTGTGCCTGTTGCGGCGTCGAGGCCAGGAAAATGAACTCGATGTCCTGGCGACGGGACGGTTGGGCCGCGACCGTGGTGCCGACGGTGTTTTGCAGGCTCTTGGCGCGACCTTCGCTCTGGCGCAGCTGGAACATGTCGGCGATCTGCTGGGCCAGTTGCACCGGCTGGTCGACCCGTTCGATTGCGATGATGGTGCCGCCATTGGCCTGCCAGTCCTGGCTAAAGGCTTTCAGGACACGATCGCCCCATTCACCCTTGGGTACCATGGCGGCAGCGCGATGCAGGCCATCGGCGCGGGCGCGACGGGAGACTTCGCGGGCTTCATCCTCGGGTGCCAGGCCGAACTGGAACAGTTGCGATGGCCCTTGTTCGCCTTCGCTGTAATTCAGAGCCAGGGTGGTAATCGGCAGTTGCGGGCGGGTGCTGATCTGCTTGACCAGTGGTTTTTCCAGCGGTCCGACCACCAGTTGCACGCCGTCGGCCTGGGCCTTGCGATAGAACTCGTCCATGGAGCTCAGGCTGGAGCTGTCGTAGAACTGGATGCTTGGCGGCTTCTGTCCGGCCTGCTGGGCCTGGTAGTGCGCGGCCATGAAGCCCTCACGCAAGGCCCTGGCAACCGCCGCCAGCTGGCCATTTTGCGGCAGCAGCAGGGCGATCTTGCTCAGCGGCTGGCTCGCCAGTTCCTTGAGCTTGACCAGCGGTGTCGGCAGTTGCAGGGCAGCGGGGTGCTTCGGGTTCTGTTCGCGCCAGTGGTCGATGGCCGCCTGCTGTTGTTCCAGGGTGCCGGCTGTCTTGACGACCAGGGCCAGGCTCAGCCAGCCGCCAAGGTCGTCGTTGGCGCTTGGCTGCAGATGGTCGGTGGGCAGCGAGGCGATCAACGACCAGATGGTTTCGTGGTTTTTCGCCGCGGCGTCGTTCTCCAGCAAGGGCGCGATGAAAATGCGCTCCTTGGCGGCGGCCAGGGTCTGGCCATCGGCCTCCAGGGCGCGGGCGCGGACGGTACCGGTGCGAACCTGCTGCTCCACCGGCATTTCGCTCAAGTGTTGCAGGCTCGGGTGGCTCAGGGCGGTCAGTGCCGCCTTGGGTTGGTTGCGGGTCATCGCCAGTTCAGCCGACAGCGTGCTGGCGAAAATCTGCTGGCCGGGCTTGAGTTGTTCCATCGGCACTTGTTGCAGGATCTGTGCGGACTGGCCGGCGTTGCCCTGGCGATAGGCCAGGTCGGCAGCGCTCAGGCGCAGCAGGGCGGCTTTTTCCGGGTCTTTGCTTTGAGTGGCCTGTTCGAGCAATTGCTCGATACTGGCATCCGGGGTGCGTGGAAGTTCGCCAAGGCTGGACGAGGGCGAGCTGGCGCAGGCCGCCAGGAGGGCGGCGAGGCAGAGGGCGGAGAGCAGCCGCAGGCAAGCGATCATGTAAGTGTTCCTGATACGAGATCAAATTAGCGTCGAATTGTACCCAAGCACTGGCCGGGGCGCGATGTTAGTGGTGTGAATCGATCAATTTAGGTATTTCAAAGAGTGCGGCGTAGCACAAAAGACCGGGTATTGAGCCTTTGTGGCGAGGGCGCAAACCTCCGCTGGGCTCGGTAGGCGCTGGCGCAGTCTGCGATCTTTTGATCTTTCGCTTGAGATTCAAGTGGCTGGGGAAAGATCGCAGCCTCGCTTCACTCGTCAGCTCCTACAGGCACGGATGAGCGCAAGCAAGTTTACCGCGAACAGCCGAGGCCGCCGCTACACGCTACAATGGCGGTTTTTACCGATCATGAGGTGCGCGTTTTGACTGCTCCAGGTGCTTTGAATTCCGCTGCCGGCTCGCTTTATGTGGTGGCGACGCCCATCGGCAACCTGGACGATATCAGTGCCCGGGCGCTGAAAATCCTGCAGGAGGTTGCGTTGATCGCAGCTGAAGACACGCGCCACTCCCAGCGCCTGCTGCAGCATTTCGGCATTTCCACGCCGTTGGCAGCCTGTCACGAACACAATGAACGGGATGAAGGCAGTCGTTTCATTACCCGGCTGCTGGCGGGCGATAACGTCGCGCTGATTTCCGATGCCGGTACGCCGCTGATTTCCGACCCTGGCTATCATCTGGTGCGTCAGGCTCGGGCGGCGGGCATCAGCGTGGTGCCGGTGCCGGGGGCTTGTGCATTGATCGCGGCGCTGTCGGCGGCAGGCCTGCCGTCGGACCGTTTCATCTTCGAAGGTTTCCTGCCGGCCAAGGCGGTGGGGCGACGGGCGCGCCTGGAGGCTATAAAGGAAGAGCCGCGCACGCTGATCTTCTATGAGGCGCCGCACCGCATCCTTGAATGCCTGCAAGACATGGAGCAGGTGTTCGGCCCTGAGCGTCCGGCGTTGTTGGCTCGTGAGTTGACCAAGACGTTTGAAACCCTCAAGGGGTTGCCGTTGGCGGAGCTGCGAGCCTTCGTCGAAAGCGACAGCAACCAGCAGCGCGGTGAATGTGTTGTGCTGGTGGCTGGGTGGACAGCGCCGGAAAGTGAAGACGCTGTCAGCAGCGAAGCGATGCGCATCCTGAACCTGCTGCTCGAGGAAATGCCACTCAAGCGTGCCGCGGCCCTTGCGGCCCAGATCACTGGCGAGCGCAAGAATGTGCTGTACCAGGTCGCGCTGGAAAAACAGAAAGGTCAGTGAAACCAAGGTGCGGGGCAGGCCAAAGGCTTTTAGCGCTTGTTCTTCAAGCGCTCTGCCGTTAACCTTCGCGGCGGAGAGTCGATCGGACAGTCGCTGCCCTCTATGAGAATTAGGGGGGGGAGGAAAGTCCGGGCTCCATAGGGCGAAGTGCCAGGTAATGCCTGGGAGGCGTGAGCCTACGGAAAGTGCCACAGAAAATAACCGCCTAAGCGCTTCGGCGCCGGTAAGGGTGAAAAGGTGCGGTAAGAGCGCACCGCACGGCTGGCAACAGTTCGTGGCTAGGTAAACCCCACTTGGAGCAAGACCAAATAGGGTCCCAAGGCGTGGCCCGCGCTGGGACCGGGTAGGTTGCTAAAGATGTCCAGTGATGGCCATCGTAGATGAATGACTGTTCAAGACAGAACCCGGCTTACAGATCGACTCTCCACCTTTTCCCTTCCTGCCAGAATCACTGGCAGACGCAATTCCTAATACCAAAAAAATCTTACTCTTAATAAATCACTTTAACTTGTGCGCGCAGTTCCCTGCGCTGTCTCAGGTTTGGGCGAAATTTCCTACGTCACATTCTTGTTACCCCTCCTGAAACGTTCCTAAATCTCCGATCTATAAGGCTTTTCCTTCATTGCGCGCCTTGACGGTGCGGTGGGCGCATTCCTATAGTGTGCGCAAGTGGCGGAAAGTGGCATGAAGTGGGTTTTTTTGAAGGTAAAACGCCAAAAAGTGGAGAAACGCAGACGTGTTTCGCGGAGCTAACGCTATCAGTCTCGATGCAAAAGGCCGGCTCGCCATGCCCAGCCGGTATCGTGACGAGCTCGTTTCGCGAAGTTCCGGGCAATTAATCGTCACGATCGACGCTGTTGACCCATGTTTGTGCGTTTACCCCCTTGATGAGTGGGAAATCATCGAAACCAAACTGCGCGCACTGCCTTCGCTGCGTGAAGAAAACCGCCGCTTGCAACGCTTGCTGATTGGTAATGCCGTCGACCTCGAACTCGACGGCAGCGGTCGTTTCCTGGTGCCGCCGCGCCTGCGCGAGTACGCCAAGCTGGATAAGCGCGCGATGCTGGTGGGCCAACTGAACAAGTTCCAACTGTGGGACGAAGATGCCTGGAATGCGGTTTCTGCCGCTGACCTTGCTGCTATTCAACAACCGGGCGCCATGCCTGATGAACTGCGTGATTTGATCCTGTGACTATTGATAGCGGCTTTAACCACATCACCGTACTGTTGGACGAGGCCGTCGAGGCTCTCGCCGTACGTCCTGATGGCTGCTATCTGGACGGCACGTTCGGGCGTGGCGGACACAGCCGGTTGATTCTCAGCAAGCTCGGTCCGGGTGGCCGGTTGCTGGGGTTCGACAAGGATCCTCAAGCGATTGCCACCGGGCAAGCGCTGGCGGCCGAAGACGGCCGCTTTGTCATTGTGCAGCGCAGCTTTGCCGAGCTGGCTTCGGAAGTCGCCGAGCGTGGCCTGGCCGGCAAGGTCAGTGGCGTGCTGCTCGACCTGGGCGTGTCTTCGCCACAGCTGGACGACCCGGAGCGTGGCTTCAGTTTCCTCAATGACGGCCCGCTGGACATGCGCATGGACCCGTCCCGTGGAATCAGCGCCGCCGAATTCGTCAACACTGCCCCGGTGGAAGAAATCGCCCGTGTCTTCAAGGAATACGGTGAAGAGCGTTTCTCCGGGCGCATGGCCCGTGCCGTGGTCGAGCGGCGCGACATCAAGCCATTCGAGCGCACCGGCGACCTGGCCGAGGTGCTGAAGGTTGCCAATCCGGCCTGGGAAAAGGGCAAGAACCCGGCAACCCGGGCTTTCCAAGGCTTGCGCATTCACGTCAATAACGAGCTGGGCGATCTGGAAGTCGGTCTCGAAGCGGCGCTTGAAGCGCTAGAGATCGGCGGTCGGCTGGTGGTGATCAGCTTCCACTCCCTGGAAGACCGCATCGTCAAGCTGTTCATGCGCAAACTCACCAAGGGCGAAGCCGATAACCTGCCGCGCAACCTGCCGGTGCGTTTCGAAGCCTTCGTGCCGAAAATCAAGATCCATGGCAAGGCGCAGTTCGCCTCCGAGGCCGAGCTCAAGGTCAACCCGCGCGCCCGTAGCGCGGTCATGCGTGTCGCGGAGAAGTTGCGGTGAGCAGGCTCTTCGCCAAGCCCCTGCCCGGCGGCAGCTTTTTCATGCTGCTGCTGTTTATCGGCGTGCTCGTGTCGGCCATTGCCGTGTCCTATAGCGCGCACTGGAACCGCCAGCTTCTCAATTCCCTTTACAACGAGCTGAGCGTGCGTGACAAGGCGCAGGCCGAGTGGGGCCGGTTGATCCTGGAGCAGAGCACCTGGACCGCCCATAGCCGCATCGAAGTCTTGGCCACCGAGCAGCTGAAAATGCGCATCCCTGGCGCTGCCGAAGTGCAGATGGTGACGCCATGATAAAACTCGAAGGGGCACTCTTTCCGTGGCGCTTCCGCCTGGTCCTGGGTTTGCTCGGGATCATGGTGGGCGCTATCGTCTGGCGCATCATCGATTTGCAAGTGGTCGATCGTGATTTCCTCCAGGAACAAGGCGATGCCCGCAGCTTGCGTCATATTCCGATTCCGGCTCACCGTGGCCTGATCACCGATCGTAATGGCGAGCCGTTGGCCGTGAGCACCCCGGTAACGACGTTGTGGGCAAACGCCAAGGAAATGCAGCAGGCCAAGGAAAAGTGGCCGGCCCTGGCCGCCGCCCTTGGACAGGATCCCAAGGCCCTGGCCGAGCGCCTCGAAGCCCAGGCCAACAAAGAATTCATCTACCTGGTGCGCGGGCTGACGCCTGAGCAAGGCCAGAGCGTGCTCGACCTGAAAATCCCGGGTGTCTACGGCATCGAAGAGTTCCGGCGCTTCTACCCGGCCGGTGAAGTCACGGCCCACATGGTCGGGTTTACCGACATCGATGATCGAGGGCGGGAAGGCATAGAGCTGGCTTACGACGACTGGCTCGCCGGGGTTCCCGGCAAGCGGCAGGTTATCAAGGATCGGCGCGGCAGGCTGATCAAGGATGTCCAAGTCACCAAAAACGCCAAGGCCGGTAAGCCCTTGGCGTTGTCCATTGATCTGCGCCTGCAATATCTGGCCAACCGTGAGCTGCGCAATGCCATCGTCGAGAACGGTGCCAAGGCCGGCAGCTTGGTGATCATGGACGTGAAGACTGGCGAGATCCTGGCTATGGTCAACCAGCCCACCTACAACCCGAACAACCGTCGCAACCTGCAACCGGCGATGATGCGTAATCGCGCGATGATCGACGTGTTCGAGCCGGGTTCGACCATGAAGGCGGTGTCCATGGCCGCCGCTCTGGAAACCGGACGCTGGAAACCGAGCGACACCGTCGAGGTGTACCCGGGCACCCTGCAGATCGGCAAGTACACCATTCGCGACGTGTCCAGGAGCGAAGGCCCGGTGCTGGACTTGACCGGCATCCTGATCAATTCCAGTAACGTCGGCATGAGCAAGATCGCCTTCGATATCGGCGGGGAAACGATTTACCGTCTTGCCCAGAAAATCGGTCTTGGTCAGGGTACTGGCCTGGGCTTTCCTGGCGAGCGTGTCGGCAATCTGCCGAACTACCGCGAGTGGCGCAAGGCTGAAACGGCCACGTTGTCATACGGCTACGGTGTTTCCGTGACCGCGATCCAGTTGGTCCACGCGTTTTCGGTGCTGGCCAACAACGGCCGCATGACACCGCTGTCGCTGATCAAAACCGACAAGGCCCCGGAGTCTACTCAGGTCATTCCGGAGGATGTCGCCAAGACCATGCAGGGCATGCTGCAACAGGTGATCGAAGCGCCGCGTGGCGTTTATCGCGCCCAGGTGCCGGCCTATCACGTGGCCGGCAAGTCGGGTACGGCCCGCAAAACCTCTGCGGGCGTCAAGGGCTATGCCGAGAACTCCTACCGTTCGCTGTTCGCCGGTTTCGGCCCGATGAGCGACCCGCGCTACGCCATCGTCGTGGTCATCGACGAGCCGAGCAAGGCGGGCTACTTCGGCGGCCTGGTCTCGGCGCCGGTGTTCAGCAAAGTGATGTCCGGCACCCTGCGCCTGATGAACATTACCCCGGATAACCTGCCGCCGACCCAGCAGGCCAGTACCGCGCCGGTCGTTCCCTTGAAAGCTGAAGGAGGGCGTGGCTGATGTCCCTGAGCCTGAACAAGATTTTTGCCCACGCCGGTCACGATCTGCTGATTCGCGAATTGGCGTTGGACAGTCGCAATGTACGCGCCGGGGACTTGTTCCTGGCAGTGGCGGGCGCTCGTTTCGATGGCCGTGACCACATCGCCGATGCCCTGAAACGTGGCGCGGCTGCTGTGGCTTATGAAGTACAAGGCGCGACCGTGCTGCCGATCACCGACGTTCCGCTGATTCCAGTCAAGGGCCTGGCGGCGCAACTGTCGGATATCGCCGGGCGTTTTTATGGTGACCCGAGCCGTCACCTGAACCTGGTGGGCGTGACCGGCACCAACGGCAAGACCAGCGTGACCCAACTGGTGGCCCAGGCTTTGGACCTGCTCGGCCAGCATTGCGGCATTGTCGGGACCCTGGGCAACGGCTTCCATGGCGCATTGGAAAGCGGCCTGCACACCACGCCGAACCCAATAGCCGTGCAAGCGACCCTGGCGGACCTGAAAAAGGCCGGTGCCAAGGCCGTTGCGATGGAGGTCTCTTCCCATGGTTTGGACCAGGGCCGTGTGACCGCGCTGGCGTTCGATGTCGCGGTGTTGACCAACCTGTCCCGGGATCACCTGGATTACCACGGCACCATGCAGGCCTACGGTGAAGCCAAGGCCAAGCTGTTTGCCTGGAATGACCTGAAGTGCCGGGTCATCAACCTCGATGACGAATTCGGCCGGCAATTGGCTGCCGAAAAGCGCGAGTCCCGGTTGATCACCTACAGCCTGGAAGATGCCAGCGCCTACCTTTATGTACGCCAGGCGCAATTCAATGACGAAGGCGTGCGCGCCACGCTGGTCACGCCCCAGGGCGAGCACCATTTGCGCAGCACCTTGCTCGGTCGCTTCAACCTGAGCAACGTATTGGCAGCCATCGGTGCCTTGCTCGGCCTGGACTACGCGCTGGACGAAATCCTCAAGGTCCTGCCGAAGCTCGAAGGCCCGGCCGGTCGCATGCAGCGCCTGGGTGGCGGTACTCAGCCGCTGGTGGTGGTCGACTACGCCCACACCCCCGACGCCTTGGAAAAAGTTCTTACGGCCCTGCGTCCTCACGCCAAGGGTCGGCTGCTGTGCCTGTTCGGCTGCGGTGGCGATCGCGATCGCGGCAAGCGTCCGTTGATGGCCGAAGTGGTCGAGCGCTTGGCAGACGGCGTGCTGGTCACCGATGACAACCCACGCAGCGAAGACCCGCTACGGATTTTCGACGACATCCGCGCCGGTTTTACGGCTGTGGATAACGTCACCTTCGTGGCCGGTCGCGGCCAGGCCATCGCCCAATTGATCGCCAGCGCCTCGGCGGATGATGTCATCGTCCTGGCCGGCAAGGGGCACGAGGACTATCAGGAAATCAACGGCGAACGCCATGCTTTCTCCGACCTGGTGGAAGCCGATCACGCCCTGACCGCGTGGGAGGTTGCCCATGCTTAAGGCCTTGAAACTCAGTGAGCTGACCAACGCCCTGAATGCGCGCCTCATCGCCGCGGACGCCACCTTTGACGGCGTCAGCATCGACAGCCGGGCGATCACGCCGGGGCAATTGTTTGTCGCCCTGACTGGACCGCGTTTCGATGGCCACGATTACTTGAACGAAGTCGCGGGCAAAGGTGCGGTCGCCGCCCTGGTCGAGCGCGAAGTGACCAACAGCACGTTGCCGCAATTGCTCGTCAACGACACCCGCCAGGCCCTGGGCCAGCTCGGTGCGCTGAACCGCGCGGCATATGGCAACCCGGTCGCAGCCATCACCGGCTCCAGCGGCAAGACCACGGTCAAGGAAATGCTTGCCAGCATCCTGCGCACCCGCGGTCCGGTGCTGGCGACCCGTGGCAACCTGAACAACGACCTCGGCGTGCCGCTGACTCTGCTGGAGCTGGCGCCGGAACACAGCGCCGCCGTCATCGAGCTGGGCGCTTCGCGGCTCGGCGAGATTGCCTACACCGTGGCCATGACCAAGCCCCACGTGGCGGTGCTCAACAACGCTGGGACTGCCCACGTCGGCGAGTTCGGCGGCCCGGAAAAAATCGTCGAGGCCAAGGGCGAGATCATCGAGGGGCTGGATGCCGATGGCGTCGCCGTGCTGAATCTCGACGACAAAGCCTTCGACATCTGGAAGGCCCGGGCGGGGGCGCGCAAGGTGCTGACCTTCGCCCTGAGCAACCCCGCCGCGAATTTCTACGCCAGCCACCTGGACCGCGATGCTCGCGGTTGCCCGGCTTTCAACCTGCACAGCCCGGTTGGTGCCGAGCGGGTGCAGTTGAACCTGCTTGGCACCCATAACGTTGCCAACGCCCTGGCCGCGGCGGCTGCCGCCCATGCGCTGGGCGTGTCGCTGCCGGGCATTGTTGCCGGGCTGAATGCCGTGCAGCCGGTCAAGGGGCGCTCCGTCGCGCAACTGGCCAGCAACGGCATGCGCGTGATCGATGACACCTATAACGCCAACCCGTCGTCCATGTGCGCGGCCGTGGATATCCTTGCCAGTTTTTCCGGCCGTACCGTGCTGGTGCTGGGGGATATCGGCGAACTGGGCGAGTGGGCGCAACAGGGGCATCACGACGTCGGTGCCTATGCGCGCGGCAAGGTCGACGCGCTGTATGCGGTCGGCCCGATGATGGCGCATGCGGTCGCCGCGTTTGGCGAACACGCACGGCATTTCACCACTCAGGCCGAACTGATCCAGGCCCTGGGCGCCGAGCAGGACCCGAACACCACCTTATTGATCAAGGGCTCACGTAGCGCAGCGATGGAAAACATCGTCGCGGCGCTGTGCGGCGCCTCCACGGAGAAACATTAATGCTGCTGCTGCTAGCGGAGTACCTGCAACAGTTCCACAAAGGCTTCGCGGTCTTCCAGTACCTGACCCTGCGCGGGATCCTGGGTGTGCTGACCGCGCTGTCGTTGTCGCTGTTCCTGGGCCCGTGGATGATCCGCACCCTGCAGAACCTGCAGATCGGCCAGTCGGTCCGTAACGACGGCCCGCAGTCGCACCTGTCCAAATCCGGCACCCCGACCATGGGCGGCGCGCTGATCCTGTCGTCCATCGGCATCAGTACGTTGCTCTGGGCCGACCTGGCGAACCGGTATGTCTGGGTCGTGCTGCTGGTGACCTTGCTCTTTGGCGCCATCGGTTGGGTCGACGACTATCGCAAGGTCATCGAGAAGAACTCCCGTGGGCTGCCAAGCCGCTGGAAGTATTTCTGGCAGTCGGTGTTCGGCCTAGGCGCGGCGATCTTCCTTTATATGACCGCCGCCTCGCCGGTAGAGACCACCCTGATCCTGCCGATGCTCAAGGACTACAGCATTCCGCTGGGCGCAGGCTTCATCGTGCTGACCTACCTGGTGATCGTCGGTTCGAGCAACGCGGTCAACCTCACCGACGGCCTCGATGGCCTGGCGATCATGCCCACGGTCATGGTCGGCGGCGCCCTGGGGATCTTCTGCTACCTGTCGGGTAACGTGAAATTCGCCGAATACCTGCTGATTCCTTATGTGCCGGGGGCGGGCGAGTTGATCGTGTTCTGCGGTGCGCTGATCGGTGCCGGCCTGGGCTTCCTGTGGTTCAACACCTACCCGGCGCAAGTCTTCATGGGCGACGTCGGCGCGTTGGCGCTGGGCGCGGCCCTGGGCACCATCGCCGTCATCGTTCGCCAGGAAATCGTCCTGTTCATCATGGGCGGTGTATTCGTGATGGAGACCCTGTCAGTCGTCATTCAGGTTGCGTCCTTTAAATTGACCGGCCGCCGGGTATTTCGCATGGCGCCGATCCACCACCACTTTGAACTCAAGGGCTGGCCCGAGCCACGCGTGATCGTCCGTTTCTGGATCATCACCGTGATTCTGGTCCTGGTCGGCCTTGCCACCCTGAAGCTGAGGTAGAACGAGTGTCCCTGATCGCTTCTGACCACTTCCGCATCGTTGTCGGCCTCGGCAAGAGCGGCATGTCCCTGGTTCGCTTCCTGGCGAACCGGGGCGTGTCGTTTGCCGTGGCCGATACGCGGGAAAATCCACCTGAGCTGGCCACGCTGCGCCGTGACTATCCGCAGGTGGACGTGCGTTGTGGCGAGCTGGACGTCGAATTCCTGTGCCGCGCCGATGAGCTCTACGTGAGCCCTGGCCTGGCCCTGGCGACTCCGGCCCTGCAGGCGGCGGCTGCCCGTGGCGTGAAATTGTCCGGCGACATCGAGCTGTTCGCGCGTAACGCCAAGGCGCCGATCGTCGCCATCAGCGGTTCCAATGCCAAGAGCACCGTCACCACCCTGGTGGGCGAGATGGCGGCGGCGGCCGGCAAGCGCGTCGCGGTGGGCGGCAACCTCGGTACCCCGGCGCTGGACTTGCTCAGTGACGACGTCGAGTTGTACGTGATGGAGCTGTCGAGCTTCCAGCTGGAAACCACCGACCACCTGGGCGCCGAAGTGGCGACCGTGCTCAACATCAGCGAAGACCACATGGACCGCTATAGCGGCCTGCCGGCTTATCACCTGGCCAAGCACCGGATCTTCCGTGGCGCCCGGCAAGTGGTGTTCAACCGCCAGGACGCCCTGACCCGTCCATTGTTGGGCGAGGGCATGCCGTGCTGGTCCTTCGGCCTGGGCGTGCCGGATTTCAAAGGCTTCGGGCTGCGCGAAGAGAACGGCGAGAAATACCTGGCCTTCGAATTCCAGAACCTGATGCCGGTGCGCGAACTGAAGATTCGTGGCGCCCACAACCAGGCCAATGCCCTGGCCGCGTTGGCCCTGGGGCATGCGGTCGGCCTGCCGTTCGACGCCATGCTCTCGGCCCTGCGCAGCTTCGCCGGTCTTGAGCACCGCTGTCAGTGGGTGCGCGACCTGGACGGCGTGGCTTGGTACAACGACTCCAAGGCCACCAATGTCGGTGCCGCACTGGCGGCCATCGAAGGGCTGGGCGCGGACATCCAAGGCAAGCTCGTGCTGATTGCCGGCGGCGACGGCAAGGGTGCGGACTTCAAGGACCTGCGCGACCCGGTGGCGGCCAACTGCCGCGCCGTGGTGCTGATGGGTCGCGATCGCGAATTGATCGCCCAGGCCCTCGGCGATGCCGTGCCGCTGGTCCGGGTCGGTTCGCTGGACGAGGCGGTGCAACAGTGCCGCGCCCTCGCGCAACCGGGCGATGCGGTGCTGTTGTCACCGGCCTGCGCCAGTTTCGACATGTTCAAGAACTATGAAGAGCGCGGGCAGCTGTTCGCCCGGGCCGCGGAGGACTTGGCATGAGCCTGATGAACATCATCAAGCCGTACCCGTCGCCGCTGATCACCGGGCGCGGCATCGACCTGGATTTCCCGATGCTCGCCGGTTGCCTGGCCTTGCTGGGCCTTGGCCTGGTGATGATCACCTCCGCGTCGTCGGAAGTGGCCGCCGTGCAGTCGGGCAACACGCTTTACCACATGATCCGCCACCTGATTTACCTGGTGATCGGCCTGGGCGCTTGCATCGTCACCATGATGGTGCCGATCGCCACCTGGCAACGCCTGGGCTGGATGATGCTGCTTGGCGCCTTCGGTCTGTTGGTGATGGTGCTGGTGCCGGGCATTGGCCGCGAGGTCAACGGTTCGATGCGCTGGATCGGCTTCAGCTTCTTCAACGTGCAGCCTTCGGAAATTGCCAAGGTCTTCGTGGTGATTTTTCTCGCCGGTTACCTGGTGCGTCGCCAGAAAGAAGTGCGCGAGAGCTGGATGGGCTTTTTCAAGCCGTTCATCGTGCTGCTGCCCATGGCGGGCCTGCTGCTGATGGAGCCGGACTTCGGCGCCACCGTGGTCATGATGGGGGCCGCTGCGGCGATGCTGTTCCTGGGGGGCGTCGGGCTGTTTCGCTTCATCCTGATGGTGGCGCTGGCGGTGGCAGCCGTGACCGTGCTGGTCCAGGCCCAGCCTTATCGGATGGCGCGCCTGATCACCTTCACCGACCCGTGGGCCGACCAGTTTGGTTCCGGCTATCAATTGACCCAGGCACTGATCGCCTTCGGTCGCGGCGAATGGCTGGGCGTGGGCCTGGGCAACAGCGTGCAGAAGCAGTTCTACCTGCCCGAAGCCCACACCGACTTTGTGTTCTCGGTATTGGCCGAAGAGCTCGGCGTGGTCGGCTCCTTGTGCACCGTTGCCCTGTTCGTGTTCGTCTGCGTGCGCGGCATGTACATCGGTTTGTGGGCCGAGAAGGCCAAGCAGTTTTTTGCCGCCTACGTGGCGTATGGCTTGTCGTTCCTGTGGATCGGTCAGTTCCTGATCAACATCGGCGTGAACGTCGGCCTGTTGCCGACCAAGGGCCTGACGCTGCCGTTCCTCAGTTATGGCGGCAGCTCCCTGGTGATTTGCTGCGCCTGTCTGGGCCTGTTGCTGCGCATCGAATGGGAGAGTCGAACCCATCTGGGCAGCGAGGAGATGGAGTTCCAGGAGAGCGACTTCGCCGAGGAGCCGACTCATGGGCGCTAACGTGCTGATCATGGCGGGCGGTACCGGCGGGCATGTGTTCCCGGCGCTGGCCTGTGCCCGGGAATTCCAGTCGCGCGGCTACACCGTGCACTGGCTGGGTACGCCGCGGGGCATCGAGAACGAACTGGTACCAGCTGCCGGCCTTGAGCTGCATCGGATCGACGCCAGCGGCCTGCGGGGCAAGGGCAAGTTGTCGTTGCTCAAGGCGCCGCTGATGCTGCTCAAGTCGATCTGGCAGGCGCGGGCGATCATCCGTCGGTTGCGGCCGGTGTGCGTGGTCGGGTTTGGCGGTTATGTGACCGGCCCTGGCGGAGTTGCGGCGAAATTGGCCGGTGTGCCGGTGATCGTCCACGAGCAGAACGCCGTGGCCGGTACCGCCAATCGGTTACTGGTGCCGTTGGCCGCCCGGGTCTGTGAAGCCTTTCCCGACACCTTTACCCTGTCGAGCAGCCGCCGCACCACCGGTAATCCGGTGCGTACCGAGCTGTTTCTCGATACACCACGCCCGGCCCTGGCCGGACGCAAGGCACGTTTGCTGGTCCTGGGTGGAAGCCTGGGGGCAGAACCGTTGAACAAACTGCTGCCCGAAGCGCTGTCGCAGGTCGCACCCGAACTGCGCCCGGAAGTGTTTCACCAGGCTGGCAAAAACCACGATGAAGTGACCGCCGAGCGCTATCGCGCCGTTGGCGTGGAGGCGCAAGTGCAGCCTTTCATCAAAGACATGGCCCAAGCCTATGGCTGGGCCGACCTGGTGGTCTGCCGCGCAGGCGCGCTGACCATCAGTGAACTGGCTGCCGCCGGTCTGCCCTCGATGCTGGTGCCTTTGCCCCACGCCATCGACGATCACCAGACCCGTAACGCCGATTATTTGGCCCGTGAAGGCGCTGCCTTCCTGATGCCGCAAAGAACGACTGGCGCCGCGGATCTTGCCGCCCGCCTGACAGAGGTTTTGATGCAGCCGCAACGACTTGAAGACATGGCCCGCGCCGCCCGCCGCCTGGCCAAACCCGATGCCACGGCCCGAGTGGTCGATACCTGCCTGGAGGTGGCCCATGGTTGAGAATCGCAAAGCCATGCCGCAACCTGAAATGCGCCGTATCCGCCGTATCCACTTCGTCGGTATCGGCGGCGTGGGCATGTGCGGGATCGCTGAAGTACTGCTGAACCTGGGCTATGAAGTCTCCGGTTCCGACCTGAAAGCTTCCCCGGTGACCGAGCGCCTGGAGTCCTTCGGCGCTCACATCTTTATCGGCCACCGCGCCGAGAACGCCGCCAATGCCGACGTGCTGGTGGTTTCCAGTGCCGTGAACACCTCCAACCCGGAAGTCGCCACCGCCCTGGAACGCCGCATTCCCGTGGTGCCTCGGGCTGAGATGCTCGCCGAGCTGATGCGCTATCGCCACGGCATTGCCGTCGCCGGTACCCACGGCAAAACCACCACCACCAGCCTGATCGCCTCGGTGTTCGCGGCCGGTGGCCTGGACCCGACCTTCGTGATCGGTGGGCGCCTGAATGCGGCGGGCACCAATGCCCAGCTGGGCACCAGCCGCTACCTGATCGCCGAAGCCGATGAAAGCGACGCGAGTTTCCTGCACCTGCAACCGCTGGTGGCCGTGGTTACCAACATCGACGCCGACCACATGGCCACCTACGACGGTGACTTCAACAAACTGAAGAAAACCTTCGTCGAGTTTCTGCACAACCTGCCGTTCTACGGTCTGGCGGTGGTGTGCCTGGACGACCCGGTGGTGCGTGAAATCCTGCCACTGATCAAGCGGCCGACCGTGACCTACGGTTTCGGCGAAGAAGCCGACGTGCGCGCCATCAACGTGCGCCAGCAGGGCATGCAGACGTTCTTCACCGTGCTGCGTCCGGATCGCGAACCGCTGGACGTGTCGGTGAACATGCCTGGCAACCACAACGTGCTCAATGCCTTGGCCACCATTTGCATCGCCACTGACGAAGGCGTCAGCGATGAAGCCATCGTCCAGGGCCTGTCCGGGTTCCAGGGCGTGGGCCGACGCTTCCAGGTCTACGGCGAACTGCCGGTGGACGGCGGCAACGTGATGCTGGTGGACGACTACGGCCACCACCCGACCGAAGTCGCGGCGGTGATCAAGGCCGTGCGCGGTGGCTGGCCGGAACGCCGCCTGGTGATGGTCTACCAGCCGCACCGCTACAGCCGCACCCGCGACCTGTACGACGATTTCGTCCAGGTATTGGCCGACGCCAACGTGCTGTTGTTGATGGAAGTCTACCCGGCCGGTGAAGAACCCATCCCGGGGGCCGACAGCCGCCAGCTGTGCCACAGCATTCGCCAGCGCGGCCAGTTGGACCCGATCTACATCGAACGCGGCGTGGACCTCGCGCCGCTGGTCAAACCGCTGCTGCGCGCCGGTGACATCCTGCTGTGCCAGGGTGCCGGTGACATCGGTGGCCTGGCCCCGAAACTGTTGAACAGTCCGTTATTCGCCGGTGCCATCGTGGCCGCCAGCGAGGGGAAAGTGAAATGACTGCTGCCTACGCCAACCTGGTTTCGACCCTTGATCCGAAAGCCTTCGGCCGCGTTGCCGTGCTGTTCGGCGGCAAGAGCGCCGAGCGCGAGGTGTCCCTCAAGTCCGGCAACGCCGTGCTGCAAGCCTTGCAAAGCGCCGGTGTCGACGCCTTCGGCATCGATGTGGGCGACGATTTCCTGCAGCGTCTGCTGAGCGAAAAAATCGACCGCGCGTTCATCATCCTGCACGGTCGCGGTGGCGAAGACGGCAGCATGCAAGGCCTGCTCGAGTGCCTGGGCATTCCCTACACCGGCAGCGGCATCCTGGCTTCCGCCCTGGCGATGGACAAGCTGCGCACCAAGCAGGTCTGGCACAGCCTCGGCATTCCCACGCCGCGTCACGCCGTGTTGGCGTGCGAGGCCGATTGTATTTCGGCGGCCACGGAACTGGGCTTCCCTTTGATCGTCAAACCGGCCCATGAAGGTTCAAGTATCGGCATGGCGAAAGTGAATTCGCTGCCTGAGTTGACCGCGGCATGGAAAGACGCCAGTTCCTACGATTCGCAAGTGTTGGTCGAACAATGGATCACCGGTCCCGAGTTCACCATCGCCACCCTGCGTGACCAGGTGTTGCCCCCGATTGCGTTGGGCACGCCCCACACGTTCTACGACTACGACGCCAAGTACGTTGCCAACGATACCCAGTACCGCGTTCCCTGCGGGCTGGACGCCGCCAAGGAAAAAGAACTGATGGACCTCACGGCCAAGGCCTGTGAGGCACTGGGTATCGCCGGTTGGGGCAGGGCGGACGTGATGCAGGACGCCGAGGGGCAGTTCTGGTTCCTGGAAGTCAACACCGCGCCGGGCATGACCGATCACAGCCTGGTGCCGATGGCGGCCCGCGCCGCCGGTCTGGATTTCCAGCAACTGGTGCTGTCGATCCTGGCCGCCAGTGTCGGCCAGCAAGAGCCAAGAGGTTAAGCCATGCAAGGCGCATCGCTTCGTCATCAGCCATCCGCACCCGGTCGCAAGCCGGTGCCGCGGGGTGCCAGCCGAATGGTGGCCAAAGAGCCGATGTCGGCGCGTTTGCCGAAAGCCAATTTTGGTTTTCTCAAGAGCTTGTTCTGGCCGGTGCTGCTGGTGGCGTTGGGGTTCGGTACGTATGAAGGCGCGCAACGGTTGCTGCCTTATGCCGACCGTCCAATCGCCCGGATCAACGTCCAGGGCGACCTGAGCTACATCAGCCAGCAGGCCGTGCAGCAACGGATCGCTCCGTTTGTCGCGTCGAGTTTCTTCACCATCGACCTGGCGGGCATGCGCAAGGAACTGGAGCAGATGCCGTGGATCGCCCATGCCGAAGTCCGGCGGGTGTGGCCTGACCAGGTGTCGATCCGCCTGGAAGAACAATTGCCGGTGGCCCGTTGGGGCGACGAGTCGTTGTTGAACAACCAGGGCCAGGCGTTTACGCCGCGGGAACTGGCCAACTATGAACATTTGCCACAACTGTTCGGCCCACTGCGGGCCCAGCAGAAAGTGATGCAGCAGTACCAGGTGTTGAGCCAGATGTTGCGGCCACTGGGCTTCTCCATCGCACGCCTGGAATTGCGTGAGCGCGGCAGCTGGTTCCTGACCACGGGCGCAGGCAGCTCGGGGCCGGGCATCGAGCTGTTGCTCGGGCGCGGCAACCTGGTGGAAAAGATGCGCCGCTTCATCGCCATCTATGACAAGACGCTTAAAGAACAGATTACGAACATTGCGCGCATCGATCTGCGCTACGCCAACGGCCTGGCTGTTGGCTGGCGGGAACCTGTAGCGCCCACGACGGCCGAACCCGCCGTCGCGAAGAATTAAGAAGAGGCAGGACCCATGGCAAACGTGCAAAGCGGGAAAATGATCGTCGGTCTGGATATCGGCACTTCCAAGGTGGTGGCGCTGGTAGGCGAAGTCGCGGACGACGGCACGCTGGTCATCGTCGGGATCGGTACACACCCGTCCCGTGGCTTGAAAAAAGGCGTGGTGGTGAACATCGAGTCCACCGTGCAATCGATCCAGCGCGCCATCGAAGAGGCGCAACTGATGGCCGGTTGCCGGATCCACTCGGCGTTCGTCGGCGTGGCGGGCAATCACATCCGCAGCCTGAACTCCCACGGCATCGTGGCGATTCGTGATCGCGAAGTCAGCTCCGCCGACCTTGAGCGCGTACTCGACGCGGCCCAGGCCGTGGCGATCCCGGCGGACCAGCGGGTGCTGCACACCCTGCCGCAGGATTACGTCATCGATAACCAGGAGGGCGTGCGTGAGCCCCTGGGCATGTCCGGCGTGCGCCTGGAAGCCAAGGTCCACGTGGTGACCTGTGCGGTGAACGCTGCGCAGAACATCGAGAAATGCGTGCGCCGCTGCGGCCTGGAAATCGACGACATCATCCTCGAGCAGTTGGCCTCGGCCTACTCCGTGCTGACCGACGACGAGAAAGAACTGGGCGTGTGCCTGGTGGACATCGGCGGCGGCACCACCGACATCGCGATCTTCACCGAAGGCGCCATTCGCCATACGGCGGTGATCCCGATCGCCGGTGACCAGGTGACCAACGACATCGCCATGGCGTTGCGCACCCCGACCCAGTACGCCGAGGAGATCAAGATCCGTTACGCCTGCGCCCTGGCGAAGCTGGCCGGTGCCGGCGAAACCATCAAGGTGCCAAGCGTTGGCGACCGTCCACCGCGCGAGCTGTCGCGCCAGGCCCTGGCCGAAGTGGTCGAGCCGCGTTACGACGAGCTGTTCACGCTGATCCAGGCCGAACTGCGGCGCAGTGGCTACGAAGACCTGATCCCGGCCGGCATCGTGCTGACCGGCGGTACGTCGAAGATGGAAGGCGCGGTCGAGCTGGCCGAAGAGATTTTCCACATGCCGGTGCGCCTGGGCGTGCCCCATGGCGTCAAGGGCCTGGATGACGTGGTCCGCAACCCGATCTATTCCACCGGCGTGGGCCTGTTGATGTATGGCTTGCAGAAACAGTCCGACGGGATTTCGTTCTCAGGCATCGGCAGCCGCGACAGCTACAGCAGCGAAGAGCCGAAGGCACCGCTGTTCGAGCGGCTCCAGGCCTGGGTCAAAGGCAACTTTTAAGTTCCAAAGCTTCAAGCGGCAAGTTTCAGGCTTGGCGCTGGAAGACGCAGCAAACGCAGTAGGCGAAAAAACTAGAGAATGAAAGGAGAGGGAAAATGTTCGAACTCGTAGACAACATCCCCGCTAGCCCGGTTATCAAAGTAATCGGTGTCGGCGGTGGCGGCGGCAACGCTGTCAACCACATGGTCAAGAGCAACATTGAAGGCGTTGAGTTCATCTGCGCCAACACTGATGCCCAGGCGCTGAAATCCATCGGCGCGCGGACCATCCTGCAATTGGGTACTGGCGTGACCAAAGGCCTGGGCGCCGGCGCCAACCCTGAAGTCGGTCGTCAGGCCGCTCTCGAAGACCGTGAGCGCATCGCTGAAGTCCTGCAAGGCACCAACATGGTGTTCATCACCACGGGCATGGGCGGCGGTACCGGTACCGGTGCGGCGCCAATCATTGCCGAAGTGGCCAAGGAAATGGGGATCCTCACCGTTGCGGTGGTGACTCGTCCGTTCCCTTTCGAAGGTCGCAAGCGCATGCAGATCGCCGACGAAGGTATCCGTCTGCTGTCTGAAAGCGTCGACTCGTTGATCACCATCCCTAACGAGAAGCTGCTGACCATCCTCGGTAAAGACGCAAGCCTGCTGTCGGCTTTCGCCAAGGCCGATGACGTACTGGCCGGTGCCGTTCGCGGTATCTCCGACATCATCAAGCGTCCGGGCATGATCAACGTCGACTTTGCCGACGTACGGACTGTCATGAGCGAAATGGGCATGGCGATGATGGGTACTGGCTGCGCCAGCGGTCCGAACCGTGCACGCGAGGCCACCGAAGCGGCCATCCGCAACCCGTTGCTCGAAGACGTGAACCTGCAAGGTGCACGCGGCATCCTGGTGAACATCACCGCCGGTCCTGACCTGTCCCTGGGTGAGTACTCCGACGTGGGTAGCATCATCGAAGCCTTCGCTTCCGAGCACGCGATGGTCAAGGTCGGTACCGTTATCGATCCGGACATGCGCGACGAGTTGCACGTGACCGTGGTTGCCACGGGGCTGGGCGCGAAAATCGAGAAGCCTGTGAAGGTCATCGACAATACCGTTCACACTTCCATGGCTGCGCAACCGCAACAACAAGCGGCTTCGCGCCAGGAAGCGCCTGCGGTGAACTACCGTGACCTGGACCGTCCGACCGTCATGCGCAACCAGGCCCAGGCCGGTACTGCGACTGCCGCGAAGATGAATCCGCAAGACGATCTGGATTACCTGGACATCCCGGCTTTCCTGCGTCGTCAGGCCGATTGATGAAATGTATCAGGGGGATACGGGTGATTGGTGTTCAGCAAAGGTCTGGTCTGCTATCATCGCCAGCCTTTGTTGATACCAGTTCGCAATTTGCGCTGAAGCGGCCCATGCCATGATTAAACAACGCACCCTGAAGAATATTATCCGTGCCACAGGTGTCGGCTTGCACTCCGGCGAGAAGGTCTACCTGACCCTCAAGCCCGCGCCTATCGATACCGGCATTGTGTTTTGTCGTGCCGACCTCGACCCTGTGGTGCAGATTCCTGCTCGCGCGGAAAACGTTGGTGAAACCACTATGTCGACCACACTGGTCAACGGTGACACCAAAGTGGACACGGTGGAGCATTTGCTCTCGGCCATGGCTGGCCTGGGCATCGATAACGCCTACGTCGAGCTCTCCGCGTCCGAAGTCCCGATCATGGATGGCAGTGCCGGACCCTTCGTATTCCTGATTCAATCGGCTGGCCTGGAAGAGCAGGACGCCGCCAAGAAGTTCATCCGCATCCTGCGGGAAGTGACAGTGGAAGACGGCGACAAGCGCGCCACTTTCGTCCCTTTCGAAGGTTTCAAGGTGAGCTTCGAGATCGATTTCGATCACCCGGTTTTCCGTGACCGCACCCAGAGTGCAAGCGTGGATTTTTCCAGCACTTCGTTCGTAAAAGAAGTCAGCCGCGCCCGTACCTTTGGTTTCATGAGTGACATCGAGTACCTGCGCAAGCACAACCTCGCACTCGGCGGCAGTGTTGAAAACGCGATCGTGGTCGATTCCGATGGTGTATTGAACGAAGACGGCCTTCGCTATGAAGACGAATTCGTCAAACACAAGATCCTCGATGCAATCGGCGACCTCTACCTGCTGGGCAATAGCCTGATTGGTGAGTTCAAGGGCTTCAAGTCCGGCCACGCACTGAACAACCAGCTGCTGCGCAAGTTGATTGAGCAGAAAGATGCTTGGGAAGTCGTGACGTTCGAAGATGCCAGCACTGCACCAATCTCTTACATGCGTCCTGTTGCGGCCGTGTAAGCAAAAAAACCTCTCTAGTTTTTGAAGGCTGCCTTTGGGTGGCCTTTTTTTATGGGCGCTTTTTTGGTGTGTATATCCATTGCTGCGGTAACGGCTGCTTATGTTTCCGCGCGAGCAGGCTCGCTCCCACATTCAAATCTTCAGTGAACCAAAACTTATGTCCACCACAGAACTACTGTGGGAGCAAAGCTTGCTCGCGAAGAGGCCAGCACATCCAACATCACCGCAAGCTGACACACCGCCTTCGCGAGCAGGCTCGCTCCCACATTTAAATCTTCAGTGAACCAAAACTTATGCCCAACACAGAACTACTGTGGGAGCGGGCTTGCTCGCGAAGAGGTCAGTACATTCAACACTTTCATCGACTGTGACACCGCCTTCGCGAGCAAGCTTTGCTCCCACAGATCTGACAGGTGTACGACCAGGAGAGCCAGGTCGGCTATCAGGCATGCCGAGCCTAGGCGAGGCACCGAGTGGTGGGGCAGAAGCGCTTCGGTTACTTTCGCCTGGGCCGGCTTTCGGATTTTCGAAAGTGACCCGCTGTAAGAGCGGAACCGCCAGTGGCCGTTACCGCAGCAACGGATATACACACTAAGTGAACAGCCACAGGGGGACCGTCACATCGCACAAACCACACGATTGCGCCCACTGGCCTTGGCCTGGTACAGCGCCTTGTCGGCAGCGAACATGAGTTGTTCGAGGTCGCCATACGGCCCTTGGGCCCAAGTGGCGATGCCGATGCTGACTGTCATGGGAGCCTCACCTTCGCGGACGGGCGGCAATCGTTCCACCGCTTCGCGAATGTTCTGGGCCATGGTAAAGGCTCCGGCGGTTGTGGTCTCCGGCAGTACTACCGAGAACTCCTCACCACCGTAGCGCGCTGCCAGGTCGGCCGGGCGACGGACATGCTTGCTGATCAACTGCGCCAAGGTTCGCAAGGCCTCGTCACCGCGTTGATGGCCAAGGCGATCATTGAAAGCCTTGAAGTGATCGGCATCGATCATCATGACGGACAGGGGCTGATCCGAACGCTGGGCACGCATCCATTCCTGTTGCAGTGTTTCGTCCAGGGTCCGGCGGTTGGCCAGGCCCGTCAGCGAGTCGACGGAGGCCCTTTGGGCCAATTCCCGCTCAGCGGCGTGGCGGCGTCGCAGTTCACGGCGCAACAGCCAGGTCAGCCAAAGCAGGCCAATGCACAGCGCGCCGGTGGCGCCACTGACCAACAATGCCGTGCGTCGCCATGACGCGAACACCTCTTGAGAGGAGAGCGCCACCACGACGATCAAGGGCAAGTTGCCCACCTGGGAAAAAGTGTACAGGCGCGGCGTCTGATCCTGGCCAGAAACACTGGTAAAACTGCCATTGCCTTCGCGCAGGATCCGCATGAAATTCGGTCGGTGACTGAAGTCCTGGCCTGTCAGGTCGTCGGCCAAGGGTGGCTCTTGTGCCAGGAGAATACCGTCGCGGCTGACCAGGTTGACCGTACCGCCATGACCAATGTTCAGGCTCTTGAACAATTGGTTGAAGTAGTTGAGGCGCATCGCGGCCTCGGCCACGCCCATGAACTCGCCCCGTTCGTCGCTCAGTCGATAGCTGAAACTGATGCGCCAGTCCTGCGCGTGACTTCTGGAGCGGAACGGGCGGCTGATCATCATGCCCGGGTTTGGATCCTGGACGTGGGACTGGAAATACTCCCGATCGGCATAGTTGCCTATACGCGGCGTGATCGAGGCGGAGTCAGCGATCACATCGCCGCGTTTGTCCAGCAGCAGGATGTCGCCTTTATAGGGGGCGGCGGTGGCGCGGTCGAACAGCGCCAGATGGCGAATCGCCGGCGAAACGTCTTTCAGGTCTTCGCGTTTGGCGGCGCTGACCAAACCTTGCAGCGACAGATCGTAGAGCTCCACGTTACGCAGCACATCGGCGTCAATCAGTTGCACGATATTGGTCGCCGCACGTGTCGCGGCCTGTTGTGCGGCGGCATGTTCGCGAATCAGCAGGAACGTCACGATGCTCAGGATGGCAATGACAACCAGCGAACTGGCCAGTACGAGTACCCATTCTGAACGTATCGAAGGCGGGGGGTTGCCGGGTGTCGCACTGCGCGCGCTCATGGGGCCGATATCTGCATTGTCATATGGCTGGGATCCGTCCCAAAGGATTGCAAACCGGCAATGAACCAAGTGCTGGCCTTTTACTGATTGTGCTTGGATCGGTGAGGGCGGGCAATCAGTGTTTGCACAATAAACTGGGTAGGCGTTGCCAAAGGCTGCGATCTGTTGATTTTGATCCAGTTGGCTTTCGCTCAGCATTCAATGCTGGAAAAGATCGAACCTTGTGGAGGCCTCAGGCTGGCAAGCGGATCCCGAACGTATTGGCGCCCTGGTCACTGTGCACAAATACCTCGCCACCATGCATCAGGGCGATGGCCTTGACGATGGCCAGCCCCAGCCCATGGTTGGCGCCACTGTTGCTGCGCGAGGCATCGACGCGATAGAAGCGTTCGAACAGGCGCGGCAGGTGCTCGCCGGCAATCGGTTCGCCGGGGTTGGTGACCGCGAGGGTGATGTGCTCGCCAAGGGCTTCGATGCGCACGTCGATCACTTGTCCGGGCGCGGTGTGCTGTACGGCGTTGCTCAGCAGGTTGATCAGCGCCCGACGCAGATGGGCGATCTCGATGTTGGCCCGGGCGTCACCGCTGACCCGGACCTGGACCTGGGCATCTTCCAGAATGAAATCCAGGTAGTCGAGGGTGGTCGCCACTTCGCTGGCCAGCGAAGTGCTGGTCAGTTTGGTGGCCTTGCTGCCTTGGTCCGCGCTGGCCAGGAACAGCATGTCGTTGATGATCGAGCGCAGCCGCTCCAACTCCTCGAGATTCGATTGCAACACTTCAAAGTAGTGTTCGGCCGAGCGCCCACGGGTCAGCGCAACCTGGGTCTGGCCGATCAAGTTGGTCAGCGGCGAGCGTAATTCATGGGCGACGTCGGCATTGAACGATTCCAGCCGCGAGTAAGCCTGTTCGACCCGGTCGAGGGTGGCGTTGAAGGAGCTGACGAACTGGTTCAGTTCCGGCGGCAAGGGCGACAGTTGCAAGCGTCCGGTCAGGCGGGGCGGGGCCAGGCGCCGGGCTTCATCGGACAGTTTGATCAGCGGCTTGAGGCCGATGCGCGCGACCCAGTAGCCCAGCAACGAAGCCAGGAGCACACCGACAATCGCCAGGCTCACCAAGGCCACCAGCAGGTGATGCTGGGTCTGGTAGAAGGTCTGGGTGTCGATGCCGATCATGAAGCGCAGCGGCGGACGCTGGTCCTTGGCCGGAAATTGGCTCACCAGCACTTTCATCGGGTAGTGCCGCTGGGGCAACGTCAGGTCGCGTTTGCCGAGGGCGCCTTGGGCGAAGGTGCGGATCTGCGCATCGGGATTGCCGTATTCAAAGCGTGGATCGTCGCTGACGATCCAGAAGTGGATGCGTTTGTCTTCTTCGCCGAGCAATCGCAGTTTGTTGTTGATCTTCACCCAATGTTCAGGCGTGCCGTAGCGGCCGACCATGGACTCCAGGACACTGTAGCGGGCATCGAGCTCGGCTTCGGGCAACAGGCCCAGGCCCTTGGCAACCTGTTGGTACAAGGCGCCCCCGATCAACAGGAACACCAGCGCCGCCACCAGCGTGAACATACCGCTCAGGCGCAGGGCGATGCTGTCAGGGACGCTCATCACTGCGACTCTCCAGCACATAACCCATGCCACGGATGGTGTGCAGCAGCTTCTGTTCGAACGGCCCATCGAGCTTGGCCCGCAAGCGCTTGATTGCCACTTCCACCACGTTGGCGTCACTGTCGAAGTTGATGTCCCAGACCATTTCGGCAATGGCGGTTTTCGAGAGAATCTCACCCTGGCGGCGGGCCAGAACGCTAAGCAGGGAGAACTCCTTGGCCGTCAGCTCCAGGCGTTGGCCGGCGCGTGTGGCCTTGCGGCTGATCAGGTCGATCCACAGGTCGGCGATGCTCACCTGCACCGGTTCGTGGCCGCCGCTGCGACGGGTCAGGGCTTGCAGGCGGGCCACCAGTTCGAGGAAGGAGAACGGCTTGCCCAGGTAGTCATCGGCGCCGTCGCGCAAGCCCTTGATGCGGTCCTCGACCCGTTCCCGGGCGGTGAGCATGATCACCGGCGTCTGTTTGCGGGCGCGCAAGGCCCGCAGTACGCCGAAGCCGTCCAGGCCCGGTAGCATCACGTCGAGCACGATCACCGCGTAGTCGGTTTCCAGGGCCAGGTGCAGCCCCTCGATGCCGTCCGGCGCCACGTCCACGGTGTAGCCTTGTTCGCTCAGGCCGCGGTGCAGGTAGTCCGCGGTTTTTTCTTCGTCTTCGATAATCAGAACGCGCATGGCCCTGCCTCAGTGGTCTGTGCTTGCCAGCGCCGCCATCGGCGCCGACCCTGGCTGATGGGCGGGTCGATGGAACAGTCGCTCCAGCCACAAGTATATGACCGGTGTGGTGAACAGCGTCAGCGCCTGGCTCACCAGCAGGCCGCCCACCACCGCGATGCCCAGGGGCTGGCGCAGCTCCGAGCCGGGGCCATAGCCGAGCATCAGCGGCAAGGCGCCGAGCAGGGCGGCCAGGGTGGTCATCATGATCGGCCGAAAACGTGTCAGGCACGCCTGGAAAATCGCCTCCTGGGGTGCCATGCCTTGGTTGCGCTGGGCATCGAGGGCGAAGTCGATCATCAGGATGCCGTTCTTCTTGACGATCCCGATCAGCAGCACCAGCCCGATCAGCGCCATGATTGAAAAGTCCTGGCCCAGCAGCCAGAGCATGATCAGTGCGCCGAGGCCGGCCGAGGGCAGGGTGGAGATGATCGTCAACGGGTGTACGAAACTCTCGTAGAGCACGCCGAGGATGATGTACACGGCCACCAGCGCGGCGAGGATCAGCCACGGCTGGCTGGCCAGCGAGCTTTGGAACGCTTGGGCCGCGCCCTGGAAATTGCCGGTAATGGCGGCGGGCATGCCGATTTCGTTCTTCGCCTGGTCGAGCAGGCGCACCGCGTCCCCCAGGGCCACGCCGGGCGCCAGGTTGAATGACAGGTTGGCGGCCGGGAACATGCCATCGTGGGCAATCGACAATGGACCGTTGCTCGGCGCATCGAAGCGGGCCAGGGCAGATAGCGGCACCATTTCCCCACTCAGGGGCGAACGCAGGTAGAAGTACGCCAGGCTTTCGGCCTTGCCGCGTTGTTGGGTGTCGAGCTCCAGGATCACGTTGTACTGGTTGGTCTCGGTCTGGAATTCATTGATCTGCCGCTGGCCGAAGGCGTCGTACAGGGCCTGGTCGACATCGGTGACGGTGAGGCCGAAACGCGCCGCCGCACTGCGGTCGATGTTGATGTGGGTGATGCTGCCGCCCAGTTGCAAGTCGTTGGAGATGTCACGGAACGCCGGGTTGCCACGCAGCTTGTCGGTGAGTTTTTGCGTCCAGGCGTTGAGGCTCGGCCCGTCGTTGCTCTTGAGCACGTATTGATATTGGGCGCGACTGGGGCCGGAGCTGAGGTTGATGTCCTGCCCGGCCCTGAGGTACAGCACCACGCCAGGGATCTTCAGCAATTGCGGGCGGATCCGGTCGATGAAGCCGCTGGCCGACACGTCACGCTCGCCCCGGGGCTTGAGGGCGATCCAGAAGCGGCCGTTGGCGATGGTCTGGTTGTTGCCCGAGACGCCGACGGAGTGGGAGAAGGTCTGCACTGCCGGGTCGGCGGCGACGATTTCGGCCAGGGCCTTGTGCTTGGCGACCATGTCCGGGAACGACACGTCGGCGGCGGCTTCGCTGGTGCCCAGTACCAGGCCGGTGTCCTGTACCGGGAAAAATCCCTTGGGAATGAACACGTAGCCCACCACCGCCAGGGCCAGGGTCAGGCCGAACACGCCGATCATCAGTTTCTGATGGGTCAGGGCCCGACGCAGGCCGCGCTCGTACCGGCCCAGCAGACGCTCGCCGAACCCCCTCTTGCTGTGGGCATGATGCACCGGGGCGCGCATGAACAGCGCGGCCAGGGTCGGCGCCAACGTGAGCGACACCACCACTGAAATCAGGATGGTCGAGGTGGCGGTCAGGGCAAATTCCTTGAACAGACGCCCGACCACGCCGCCCATGAACAGCAACGGAATGAACGCCGCCACCAGCGAGAAGCTGATGGAGACCACGGTGAAGCCGATTTCGCCGGAACCCTTGATCGCCGCTTCACGCATGCCTTCGCCGGCTTCCAGATGCCGGTGGATGTTCTCCACCACCACGATCGCATCGTCCACCACGAACCCCACCGAGATGACGATCGCCACCAGGGTCAGGTTGTTCAGGCTGAAACCCATCACGTACATCAGGGCGAAACTGGCGGTCAGCGATACCCCCAGCACCGCCGAGACAATCAGGGTCGCCGAAAGCTGGCGCAGGAACAGCGCCATTACCGCGACCACCAGCAGCACCGCGATCAGCAAGGTGATCTCCACTTCATGCAACGAGGCGCGGATGGTCTGGGTGCGGTCGATCAGGACCTTGACCTGCACGGCGGCGGGCAACATGGCTTGCAGGGTGGGCAGGGCCGCCTGGATGCGATCGACGGTCTCGACGATGTTCGCCCCCGGTTGCCGGAAGATCACCAGGTTGACCCCCGGCTCGTTGTCGGACCAGGCCTGCACGTAGGCGTTTTCCGAGCCGTTGACGACCTTGGCGATGTCCTTGAGGTGAACCGGTGCCCCGTCCTTGTAGGACACGATCAGTTCACCGTACTCCTCAGGCTGGAACAACTGGTCGTTGGTGGACAGGGTGGAAATGCTCGAATCGCCGTACAGGGCGCCCTTGGCCAGGTTGAGGCTGGCCTGCTGGAGCGCCAGGCGGATGTCTGCCAGGGTCAGGCCGATGGCGGCGAGTCGGTCAGCCGAGGCCTGGACCCGGATCGCCGGACGCTGCTGGCCGGTAATGTAGATTTGTCCTACGCCATCGATCTGGCTGATCTGACGCGAGAGTAGCGTTTCGACGTAGTCGCTCAGCTCGGTGCCGGGCATCAGGGAGGAGCTGACGCTGAGGATCAGCACCGGGCTGTCGGCAGGGTTGACCTTGCGCCAGGTCGGCAGGTTCGGCATGTCGTTGGGCAGTTTGCCGGCGGCGGTGTTGATCGCCGCCTGCACTTCCTGGGCGGCGGTGTCGATGCTTTTATCGAGGCTGAATTGCAAGATCAGGTTGGTCGAGCCCAGGGCGCTGCTGGAGGTCATCTGGGTGATGCCGGGAATGGCACTGAATTGCACTTCCAGCGGTGTCGCGACCGACGACGCCATGGTTTCGGGACTGGCCCCAGGCAACTGCGCGTTAACCTGGATGGTCGGGAATTCCGCCTGTGGCAACGGCGCGACGGGCAGGCGAGGAAACGCGATCACGCCCAGCAGTACCAGGGCAAATGTCAGCAGCACCGTGGCGATGGGGTGGTCGATGCACCACGCTGAAACCGAGCCGCGGCCCTTCATGGTTGCGGCGCCGAAGTCTTGGCCAGGGCGGGCGGATCACTGAGCACCTGGATGTGGCTGCCTGGCTTGAGCCGCGACTGACCGTCGCTCACCAGTTGATCGCCAGCGTTCACCCCTTTGATGATGTGCATGTCGCTGTCCTGGTAAACCATGACCACCGGCACGCTTTCGACCTTGTCGCCCTTGATCCGGTACACGAAATGTTGCTCCAGCCCGCGCTGGACCACGGTGGGAGGCACCACCAGGGCGTCCTTGTCGAGGGCGGTCTGGATCTTCAGCGTCACCAGTTGCCCGGGCCACAGCCGTTGCGCGGCATTGTTGAATTCAGCCTTGGCCCGCAGGGTCCCGGTGTTGGCGTTGATCTGGTTGTCGATGAGGCTCAGGCGCCCCTCGCCGAGCAGCTCCCCGGTGGCGCCATCGGCGCCGATATAGGCCTTGACCAAGGCTTGCTCGGGCGCCGCGATCAACCGTTGCAAGGTGGGCAGCATTTGCTGGGGCAGGGAGAATTCCACGGCAATCGGGTCGATCTGGGTCACCGAGAACAGGCCTTCGGTGTCGCTGGTGCGCAGGAAGTTGCCTTCATCCACGTTGCGAATGCCGACGCGACCGCTCACCGGGGAGCGGATCTGGGTGTAGGACAGTTGCACCTGCGCCGAATCGATGGCCGCCTGATTGCCCTGGGCGGTGGCCTTGAGCTGGTTGACCAGCGCCTGTTGCTGGTCGTAGGTCTGCTTCGAGACGCCATCATCGACGCTCAGCAATTTGTAGCGCTTGAGATTGATCTGGGCCACCGCCAGTTGGGCCTGGCTCTCGCCGAGCTGGGCCCTGGCCTGGTCGAGGCTGGCGCGGATCGAACGGTCGTCGATGGTCGCCAGCAGGTCACCCTTCTTGACCCGTTGTCCTTCCTTGACCAGCAGCCGGGTGAGGATGCCGTCGATCTGCGGCCGGATGACCACGCTGTGCAGCGACAGGACCGTGCCGATGCCGCTGGCAAAGCGCGGTACGTCCTTTTGCACCACGCTGACGGACCGTACCGGAACGGCGGGGGGAGCGCTGGGCCTGGCGGTCACGGGCTTGAGCGCAAACCAGAGGACGAGGGCCGCCAGGGCCACCAACGGCACGACGAGCAGGACAGTTTTCTTCTGGGTGCGCATGGATATGAAGGGCCGGTTCTGGACGCAGGAGTTGGAGCTTTCTTATATAGCGTTGCGAGCCGGTCAGGAAGGTGACGGCTAACTGACAGGCTTGTCAGTTTTGTCCCGGCTTGTCGTCGGATGAATGGTTGTGCTGGATGAAACTGCCCTGCGCGCTGTGATATCGGGCAGGTATACTGCCGCCTTTCGCGGCTCGCCCTTCGGGCCCGACTTGCATGCATGACCCGGAGCCTTACATGACTTCCCCGACACCTTCGCCTGCGGATGAACTCCCCGGCGGCGAACAGGCCGATTTGTCCGACAGCAATGTTTCCAGCGCCGAGGACGCCAAAGCGGCGATCCCTGCCTTCAAATTCCCGTTCAAACCCGGTGAACTGGCTGCGGCCAAGGGCGCCGGCCAGCAGCCGTGGTACAAGAACGGCGCGAAGAATGGCCATACCAAGACCCCGGGCGCCGCGCCTCCCGGCACGCGTCGTTCGATGGGCAAGCGCTGAAATCATCCTTCACGCACGGGGCCGACTTCAGTTCGCGACCCGTGCGCCTGCCAGGCTTCCACTCAATTCGTAAGCCGCCAGCTCAGACTGGTGCGCCGCGAGGATTTCCGGCAACGAGCCTCGCAGGTACTCGACCCAGGTCTTGATCTTCGCATCCAGGTATTGGCGCGATGGGTAGATGGCATAGAGGTTGAGTTCCTGGGAGCGGTAGCTGGGCATGACCCGCACCAACGTACCGTTGCGCAAGCCTTCGATGGCCGCGTACACGGGCAATACTCCCACCCCCATGCCGCTGGTGATCGCGGTTTTCATCGCATCGGCGGAATTCACCAGGAACGGTGAGCTGTTGATGGTGACCATCTCCTGGCCTTCCGGGCCGTCGAACACCCATTTTTCCAGCGGAATGACCGGGCTGACCAGGCGCAGGCAGGCGTGGTTGAGCAGGTCGCCGGGTTTTTGTGGGCAGCCGCTGGCTTTCACGTAGGCGGGCGACGCGCAGACGATGCTGTAGGTGATGCCCAGGCGCTGGGAGACGAAGCCCGAGTCCGGCAACTCGCTGGCGAGCACGATGGAGACGTCGTAGCCCTCGTCCAGGATGTCCGGCACCCGGTTGGCCAGGGTCAGGTCGAAGGTCACATCCGGATGCGTCTTGCGGTAACGGGCGATGGCGTCGATCACGAAATGCTGGCCGATGCCGGTCATCGTATGGACCTTCAACTGCCCGGCCGGTCGCGCATGGGCGTCGCTGGCCTCGGCTTCCGCTTCTTCGACATAAGCCAGGATCTGCTCGCAACGCAACAAGTAGCGTTTACCCGCCTCGGTCAGGGCAATGCGGCGAGTGGTGCGGTTGAGCAGGCGGGTTTGCAGATGGGCTTCCAGGTTGGAAACCGCACGCGAGACGTTGGCCGTCGTGGTGTCCAGTTGTGCGGCGGCGGCGGTGAAACTGCCCGCTTCGGCAACACAACTGAACGCGCGCATGTTTTGCAGGGTGTCCATGGAGGGCTCTCTTGGGAGGTGGCAAATTGTGACACGAAGTTACAGAGCTGCGGGACCCGACTAATGGATTATCGCGTTAACGGTAACAAAGATTCACAGAAAGGTCGGCTTATCGCCGGGCAGGGCGATGCCTAGAATTGCCGACACTGTGGCGCAGATCGCCTAACTGTGCGGCGCTGATCCTGTGGGAGCGGGCTTGCTCGCGAAGGCGAACTGACATCCAACATCATCGGTGACAGACACACCGCTTTCGCGAGCAAGCCCGCTCCCACAGCTCCCCCGACTTTCTCTCCTAGGAATTTTGCGCAAGTGCCGCGTTGCATCAGCAGAGAGCTGAAGACTCTCAGTGTTTGGGTCCTGACATTAACCATCAGCGGTTGCATCGGGACAGGAGGGATTGGGCCGCAAAGCCAGGTACTGCCAGCCAACCAACTGGCGACCGATGCCGCCATCCGCGAGGCGGCTCGCGATGCCCACTGGCCCACCCGCCAGTGGTGGCAAGCCTATGGCGATCGGCAGTTGGACCGCTGGATCGACCTGGCCGTGCAGGACAGCCCGAGCCTGGCCATGGCCGCTGCGCGGGTCCGCCAGGCCAAGGCCATGGCCGGCATTGCCGAGGCCGCCGAGTCGCTGCAGATCAATGGCCAGGCGACCCTCAAGCGTCATGGCTGGCCCACCGATCAGTTCTATGGCCCGGGCGAGCTGGCCGACACCACGACCTGGGACAACAACGCCGCCTTGGGCTTGAGCTACGCCCTGGACCTGTGGGGCCGCGAGCGCAATGCCAGCGAACGGGCGGTCGACCTGGCCCATGCCAGTGTCGCGCAGGCGCGCCAGGCGCAACTGGAACTGCAAAGCAACATCGTGCGCGCCTACATCCAGTTTTCACTGCACTTCGCCCAGCGCGATATCGTCGCCGCGACCCTTCATCAACAAGAGCAAATTCTCGACCTTGCGCAGAAGCGCCTGGACGGCGGCATCGGCACCCATTTCGAAGTCAGCCAGGCCCAGGCACCACTGCCCGAGACCCATCGCCAACTCGACGCCCTGGACGAAGCCATCGCCTTGAGCCGCAATCAGTTGGCGGCGCTGGCGGGCAAGGGGCCGGGAGCGGGTGCGCAATTGCAACGCCCGACCCTGGCCCTCGGTGCACCCTTGAAGCTGCCGTCGGTCTTGCCCGCCGAACTGCTCGGCCAGCGTCCGGATGTGGTGGCCGGGCGTTGGCAAGTGGCGGCCCAGGCCCGGGGCATCGATGTGGCCCGGGCCGGTTTTTATCCCAACGTCGACCTGGTGGGTAGCCTCGGCTACATGGCCACCGGCGGTGGGGCGCTGGAGTTTTTGACGGGCAAGAAGCTCACCTACAACGTCGGGCCGGCGATCACGTTGCCGATCTTCGACGGCGGGCGCTTGCGTTCGCAATTGGGTGAGGCGGCGGCCGGATATGACATCGCCGTGGCGCACTACAACCAGACACTGGTGAACGCCCTCAAGGGGATTTCCGATCAATTGATCCGCCGCCAATCCATGGACAAGCAGCAGGCCTTCGCCGCCGAATCGGTGGCCGCTGCCCAGCGCACCTACGACATCGCGATGGTGGCGTTCCAGCGCGGGCTTACCGACTACCTCAACGTGCTCAACGCCCAAAGCCTGTTGTTCAAGCAGCAACAGGTGCAACAGCAAGTGCAGGCTGCCCGCTTGAGTGCCCATGCCGATTTGGTGACGGCGCTGGGCGGTGGATTGGAAGCCGGCAACGACTCCCCTGACTTAAGCCATGCTGAGTAGTTCTGTTGTGATGTCTTTTTTCGCTCCTGCCCGCTGGCTCTACCGCCTGGAATGGCGCCGTGGTTTCTTCGACTGGGCCCGCAGCGACGGGGTGACCTGGGTCTATATTTTCAAGGTCCTGTTTGCCGCGTTCCTGACCTTGTGGCTGGCGATGCGCCTGGAGTTGCCGCAACCGCGCACGGCCATGATCACCGTGTTCATCGTCATGCAGCCCCAGAGCGGCCAGGTGTTCGCCAAGAGCTTCTACCGCTTCCTCGGCACCCTGGCCGGCTCGGCGGTGATGGTGGCGCTGATCGCCTTGTTTGCCCAGAACACCGAGCCGTTCCTCGCTTGCCTGGCGGTCTGGGTTGGCCTTTGTTCGGCAGGCGCGGCGCGTTATCGCAACTTCCGGGCCTATGGTTTTGTGCTGGCCGGCTACACCGCGGCGATGATCGGCCTGCCGGCCCTGGCCCATCCGGAAGGCGCGTTCATGGCGGCGGTCTGGCGGGTGCTGGAGATTTCCCTGGGGATTCTCTGCTCCACCCTGGTCAGCGCCGCGATCCTGCCGCAAACCGCCAGTGCCGCCATGCGCAATGCCTTGTACCAACGCTTCGGGGTTTTTGCCCTGTTTGTCACCGATGGCCTGCGTGGGCGCAGCAAGCGGGAGACCTTCGAAGCGCGCAACGTGGGCTTCATTGCCGAGGCGGTGGGCCTGGAAAGCCTGCGCAGCGTGACCGTGTTCGAAGACCCGCACATGCGTCGGCGCAACGGCCGGCTCAGTCGCTTGAACAGCGAATTCATGGGCATCACCACCCGCTTCAACGCTTTGCACCAATTGCTGGAGCGCTTGCGCAGCAGTGCGGCGGATCACGTGGTCAATGCCATCAAGCCGGGTTTGCAAACGTTGGCCGAACTGCTGGACGGTTTCAGCGGTCGCGCCCTGACTGACGCCGATGCGGCCCGTCTGGTGACGGCGCTGGCCGAGTACAAGGCCGAGCTGCCAGCCCAGGTGCGACGGCTGCGGGCGTTGTTCCAGGAAACGGCGCCCAGCGATGGGCAGCAACTGGATTTCCATACCGCCTACGAGCTGCTTTATCGCTTCGTCGACGACTTGCACGGCTATGCCCTGACCCACGCCTCCCTGGCCGATCATCGCCACGAACGTGAACGCTGGGACGAACCGTTCGTGCCGCAGACCAACTGGCTGGCCGCCACGGCATCGGGTGTTCGTGCCGCCTTCATCCTGTTGGTGCTGGGCAGTTATTGGGTCGCCACGGCCTGGCCGAGCGGCGCGACCATGACGATGATCGCCGCCGCCACCGTGGGCTTGTCGGCCGCGACGCCGAACCCCAAGCGCATGGCTTTCCAGATGGCCTGCGGCACGCTGTTCGGGGCGTTGATCGGCTTTGTCGAGATGTTCTTCATTTTCCCGTTGATCGACGGCTTCCCTTTGCTCTGCGTGATGCTGGCGCCGGTGATCATGCTCGGTTCGTTCCTCAGCTCGCGACCGAAATACGCCGGGGTCGGGCTGGGCCTGCTGATCTTTTTCAGCACCGGTTCGGTGCCGGACAACCTGACGGTCTACAACCCCTACGCTTTCATCAACGATTACATCGCGATGATTCTCGGCATGCTGGTGTGCGCCGCCGCCGGGGCGATCATCCTGCCGCCCAACAGCCGTTGGTTGTGGCGCCGGCTCGAACAGGATTTGCGCGAGCAAGTGGTGTTTGCCATCAGCGGCAAGCTCAAGGGCCTGGCGTCGAGCTTCGAAAGTGGTACCCGCGACTTGTTGCATCAGGCCTACGGGCTGGCAGCGGGGCAGCCTCGGGTGCAGCGGGGCTTGCTGCGCTGGATGTTCGTGGTGCTGGAGGTCGGCCACGCGATTATCGAGTTGCGCAAGGAACAGGCGATTTTGCCGGTGCATCCGGCTTATGCCCAAAGCCAGCCATGGCGCCAGGCGATTCGGGTGATGGGGCGGGCGCTGGTGCGGCTGTTCCGCCAACCGAGCCAGAGCAATCTGGAGCGTGCCCTGGTGGCGGTGGACCACGCCATCAGCCGCGTGCAGGCCACCGACGAACCCTTCGCCCCGCATTTCGATACCTCGGCGCTGCGCCGGGTGAAAAGCTACCTGCATTTCATCCGTACCTCGTTGCTGGACCCGCAATCGCCATTGGCCGGCTATGCCATGTCGCATGCCACACCGCTCCCCCAGGAACCTGAACATGCCCCGTGAGATCGCTTTCCATGGTGTGTACATGCCCACCATGACCTTGATGTTTTTCATCGCCGCCGGCCTGGCCTGGGCCTTGGACCGCTTCCTGTCGGGGCTGGACCTGTACCGCTTCTTCTGGCACCCGGCGTTGCTGCGCCTGAGTCTGTTTACCTGTCTGTTCGGCGCGCTGGCGCTGACGGTCTACCGTTGAGATCGATGCAATGAAAAAGTTTTTCAGCCTGCTGGCGACGCTGTTGGTACTGGCCCTGGCGCTGTGGATCGGCCGCACGCTGTGGGTCCATTACATGAACACACCCTGGACCCGTGATGGCCGGGTACGGGCCGACATCATCAATGTCGCCGCCGATGTCAGCGGCGAGGTGGTCGAAGTGCCGGTGCGCGACAATCAGCAGGTGACAAAGGGCGACCTGCTGATGCGCATCGACCCCGAGCATTACCGCATCGCCGTGAAGCAGGCCCGCTCCCTGGTGGCGTCGCGCAAGGCCACTTGGGAGATGCGCAAGGTCAACGCCCATCGGCGTGCCGACCTGGACAGCCTGGTGATCTCCCGGGAAAACCGCGACGACGCCAGCAACATCGCCGACTCGGCCCTGGCCGATTACCAGCAGGCCCAGGCCCAATTGGAAGCTGCGGAGCTGAACCTGTCGCGCACCGAAGTCCGCGCGGCGGTGGATGGCTACGTCACCAACCTCAACGTGCACCGTGGCGACTACGCCCGCATCGGCGAGGCGAAGATGGCCGTGGTGGACATGAATTCGTTCTGGGTCTATGGCTTCTTCGAAGAGACCAAATTGCCCAAGGTGCGGGTCGGCGATTCAGCGCAGTTGCAGTTGATGAGCGGTGAGATGCTCAAGGGGCATGTGGAAAGTATCTCCCGTGGCATCTACGACCGGGACAACCCCGAAAGCCGCGAACTGATCGCCGATGTGAACCCGACCTTCAACTGGGTTCGCCTGGCCCAGCGGGTGCCGGTGCGCATTCATCTGGACGAAGTACCCGACGGGGTGCTGCTGGCGGCGGGAATGACTTGCACGGTGGTGGTAGAACCCCGCGACAAGCGCTGACCCCCTGTGGAAGCCTGCTCGCGATAGCAGTGGTTCAGCCGTATCGATGGTGGCTGACACGCCGTCATCGCGAGCAACCTCGCTCCCACAGTTTTCGAGGTGTCCGCCATTTATCAAAGCGACCCACCCAAACCAAACCGCTTCATCAACCCCTTTTCCAGCAACCCCTTGGGCAGCAAGCCGGCCATCAAGGGCAGTGATCGGCTGCCGTTGCCCAGGCGCAGCAGGCGGGGAGGCTTGGCTTGTTGCGCGGCCTTGAGCAGGCCAGCGGCGAATTCGGCGGCTGGGGTCGGGTTGTCCTGGGAGGCCCTGGCCCGAGCGCGAATACCCTCGCGCAGCGGCCACCAGGACGATTGCTCGCTGATCAGCTGTTCAGCTTCATGGCCGGCATTCTTGGCGAAGCTGGAGGCGATGGCGCCGGGTTGGACCTCCATCACGCCGATGCCGAACGGCGCCAGTTCCATGCGCAAGGCATCGCTCAAGGCGTGCACCGCCGCCTTAGAGGCGCAATAGGCCCCGGCAAACGGCGTGACCAGCACCCCGGAAACGCTGCCGATGTTTATCACCAGCCCCTTGGCCCGACGCAACACCGGGAACAGGGCGCGGGTGACCCCGACGATGGCGAACACGTTGGTTTCGAACTGACGCTGCAGAGCCTGCACACCGCCGTCCAGCAGCGGCCCCATGGCGCCGTAGCCGGCATTGTTGATCAGCACATCCAGGCCACCATGCTGCTGGTTGATCCGCTCGTTCAGTTGTTCCAACGCCTGGCCGTCGTTGACGTCCAGTTGCACGGCGGTGAACCCGGCCGTGGCGAGTGTCGCTACGTCTTCAGCCTTGCGCGCCGTGGTCCAGACCTGATAACCGGCAGTCTTGAAGGCGTCGGCGAGGGCGCGGCCAATGCCGCTGGAACATCCGGTAATCAGCGCAACAGGCATGGCGCATTCCTTGTGCAAAAAGTGGGGAGAGCAATCAATTGGAAAAGCTACCGTGCAAACGCTCGGCGCGAAACTCCAGGGTCTGCGGGCGATAACCCGGACGCAGGGGCGGCAGGGGCAGGCAGTCTTGCCAGTCGGCGCCAGCCTGCAATTGGCCGGGGCCCCGGTAGCGCGGTGCATCATAGGGATTGTCGGCCAGGTTGATGGTGTCGCCAGGCGCATAGGCCGCGACCCGCCAGCGCAGTTCGATCAGCGGCACGTCATTGGTATTTTTCAGGTTCAGCGACAGCGGTCGGTCGGCGGGGCAGCGTTCGGGGGCATAGGTGATGCGCAATTCCAGGCGCTCCAATTGCCGGGTCTCGCGGCCTTCCTCCCAGAGCACCCACGCAGCGACCAGTCCCAGCCCGATGAACGCCGCCAGGGAGACCGGCAAGGCCTTGGCCGGGTAACGCAACAGCAGGATGAGCCAGGTGATGACCAGCAAGACGCCGATAAGCATGGTTAAAGCCTCCGTTACCGTAGGCACATCCTACCGAAGGCCGCCGGCCATGGGTATTCACGTTCCACGTACCGCCGGTCGCCACTGTCACATCTGACAGTAGGCAACGTTGTGGAGTCGAGGTTTTGATGGTTCGCAACCACCCAGGTGCTACGACGGGACTCTTGTTTGATGGGCGTGGATCATCGAACACCAACGCTGACTGTCTCCGATCCGCGTCGCTTGGCGGTTCGCTCGGTCGGTTATTGCCGCAGCCTTGAGGGTAGCGCCGCGCTGCCGCGCATCAACCGCAGTCTCTTTGACGTGGCGGGATGTGCGGTCAAACAATGGGATCCGCGCCTGTGGACCTTGCAGCAGACCGATGAATCGGCACCGGCCAATCTCTCTGCGATTCATTCGCTGTCCGGCACCTTGCTGCATACAGACAGCGTCGATGCAGGCATCCAGATCGGTCTGCCGGGTCTCGCCGCCGAAGGTTTGCTGGGCTGGGATGCCCGAGGGACGCAGCAGGAGACGCTCTACGATGACTTGCTGCGTCCCGTGGCCGTGTTCGAGCAAGGCGCCAGCCAGCCGCGTCGGTGTACCGAGCGCATGACCTACGGATATCCCGGCCAGGATAATCAGGACCTAAACCTGTACGGACAATTGATCCGCCATGACGACCCGGCGGGTACGCTGTTGCTGGTCTCGTTTGCCCTGGCCGGGGAGAACCTTGTCCAAGACCGTCGTTTTATTCTCGACGCGGCGCCAGCCGATTGGCCGGAGTTAGAAGCTGATCGCGAGTTCTTGCTTGAACCCGGCGACGGCGCCGTTTCGACGTGGCGCGTCGGCCCGCTGGGTGATGTGTTGGAGCAAGTCGATGCCAGGGGAAATCGACAACGGCAAAACCTGACGCTCGATGGCCGGTTGTTCGGCAGTCAATTGCAGTTGGCGGGCCAGGGCGATTGGCAGGCGCTGGTGAGCGACATTCGCTACGACGCCTTTGGGCAGATCGAACAGGAAGCGTCCGGCAATGGCCTCAGGACCACGCTCACGTACAGCCCTGAAGACGGACGGTTGATACAACGCCACGCCGTGCGCGTCGACCAAGTTTTGCAACATTTGCTCTACGACTATGACCCCATGGGCAATGTGCTGAATATCGAGGACCAAGCCCAGCCGGTCCGTCACTTCGCCAACCAGCGCATCGAGCCGGTCAGCCGATTTGTCTACGACAGCCTCTACCAACTGATCGAAGCCACGGGTTGGGAGGCGGGCATGGCCAGCCAAGGCCCCGAGTCCGCTGGACGCAACGACCCGGCGGCGGTCAGCAACTACCGGCAGACCTACCGCTACGACGAGGCCGGTAATCTGCTGGAGCTGACGCACGTCGGCGCCCAAAGTCATGGTCGACAAATGAAAGCGGCGCGCTACAGCAATCGCTGCCTGCTGTACCGCAACGGTATGCCACCCACTGAAGAGGAAATCGCCGTTGCGTTCGATGCGCGGGGCAACTGCCTGGAACTGGATGTGGGACGGTTCCTGGCCTGGGATTTGCGAAACCAGTTGAGTTCGGTCATACCGATTGAACGGGCTTCAGGGTTCAATGACAGCGAGTCGTATGTTTACGACGGCGGCGGGCAACGAGTGCGCAAGCTGCGCACCCTGCAAACCGGCGCCCGCACGCTGGCCGCCGAGGTTCGATATTTGCCGGGACTAAAACTGCACGCCGACAGCGGCACGGGCGAGGCGCTGCAAGTGATCGTTGCCCCGGGCGGGCTCAGCAGCGTCCAGATCCTGCATTGGGAAAGCCCGCCGCCAACCGGCGAGAACGACTGCTATCGATACAGCGTTGCCGATCATTTGGGCTCGGTCGGCCTGGAGCTTGCACAAGATGGGCGGATTATCAGTCGGGAGCACTTTTATCCGTTTGGTGAAACGGCTTATCTGGTTGGAGAGGATGCGATTGAGGTCAGCTACAAGACCGTTCGTTATTCGGGCAAAGAGCGGGATGCAACGGGGTTTTACTACTATGGCTTTCGGTATTACATCCCATGGTTGCAGCGCTGGGTGAATCCGGATCCGGTGGGACAAGTTGATGGGTTGAATCTGTTCCGGATGCTCAGGAATTGCCCACTCAGTTATAAGGACGACTCAGGCGGGAACAGTTTTCAAGTGACCGCTGACAATCGCTTCGATGTACTGAACGAGTCTGAGACAAAGGCGATAAATGAAGGCAGCGAGCTGGTTGCTCGCGGGCTGGATTATTTCCCTGCAGCAGCGAGGCAAAAAGTTAACGATGCCTTCGCCGAGGGCGAGTTCTGGCTGCGTGAGGCGACGAAGGAACTGTCGTCAAGCACGCTGAGTCGAAGCACCAAAAAATTGCTCGAAAAAATTTTTGGCGAGGACGCTCTTGCCAAGGAAGAGGACATCGATAATCTTCGAACACCCTTGCAGGAAAAGCTAAGTGACCTCAGTAATTATCTGCGCGACCTCAAGGAGAATAATGGTTGGAGGCTAGGGTTGGCGAAGTTTGAACGAGGCGGAATCACTGGGAGAACGGCATATAACAACACTCAAAGTCATAATATCTGGCTGAGTTTGGAGTTGATTGAAAACTCACATGCGCTAAGGGTAGCGAGTACCTTAGTACATGAGGCTGCCCATGCTATGTACCTTGGTGAAGGTCAGCACGTTCATGATTTTTGGTATCTTCCAGAAGCGTTACCGGCGGACGCAACTTCAGAGGATATTGATACTTATCCTCTGCTCAAACTTTTAATGTCCGAGGATGTTGTAAGCGAGGGACCTGTAGAGGAACGAATGAATCCCCACGGACGCAAAGCGTACGAAGGGATCATCAATGTTTCTTTGAAGCAGACGGGGCAATCACCTGCTACGTCTCCATCGGAACGACGGGAGGCATTCGTTAAAAACCCACGGGTACGTGCGGCTGTGATCATGCGTAATGCAGATTCATATCCCGGGTTGTTGATGAATTTTCGAAGAAAGAACTAAAAAAGCCCCCACCCAACCCACTGCGGATAGGGGACGCAGTGGGTTGGATGGGGGCTTCTTGTGCGACTGATCGACGTTGATCGTTATTGGGCGATGGTTTTCACCGAGACGCCGCGTTCGATCGGCGTCGAGCGACCGTAGATGTCTTCGAAACGCTCGATGTCGTCTTCGCCCAGGTAGCTGCCGGACTGCACTTCGATGATTTCCAGTGGGATCTTGCCCGGGTTGCGCAGGCGGTGGACCGACGCGATCGGGATGTAGGTCGACTGGTTTTCGCAGAGCAGGAACACGTTCTCGTCGCAGGTCACTTCGGCGGTGCCGCTGACCACGATCCAGTGTTCGGCGCGGTGATGGTGCATCTGCAGCGACAGGCACGCGCCCGGCTTGACCGAGATGTGCTTGACCTGGAAACGACCGCCCATGTCCACCGAGTCGTAGGAACCCCACGGACGATAGACCTCGCAGTGGTTCTGGGTTTCGGTGCGGCCCTGTGCGTTGAGGGTGTTGACCATCTGCTTGACGCCTTGGACCTTGTCCTTGTGGGCGATCATCATGGCGTCCTTGGTTTCGACCACCACGATGTTGTCCAGGCCGATCACCGACACCAGTTTGCCATTGCCGTGGATCATGCAGTTGCGGCTGTCCTGGACCACCACGTCGCCTTTGGTGACGTTGCCGTTGGCATCCTTGGCGTTGACTTCCCACAGCGACGACCAGCAGCCGACATCGCTCCAACCCGCCGACAGCGGTACCACGCAGGCGCGCTGGGTTTTTTCCATCACGGCATAGTCAATGGAGTTGTCCGGGCAGCAGGCGAAGGTGGCTTCGTCGAAGGTGATGGTATCCGGGGTCTGCTCACTGCGCTCCAGGGTCAGCAGGCAGGTGTCGTAGATGTCCGGATCGTGCTTTTTCAGCTCTTCGAGGAAACGGCTGGCGCGGAACAGGAACATGCCGCTGTTCCAGAAGTAACCGCCGGCCTCGACGAACTCGGTGGCGCGCTTGACGTCGGGTTTTTCGACGAAGTGCGAGACACGGCTCACGCCTTCAGGCAGCAGCACGTCGTTGGTCGACTTGATGTAGCCGTAGCCGGTTTCCGGTTTGGTGGCCGGTACGCCGAACAGCACCATTTCGCCACGCTCGGCGGCCACGGTGGCCAGGGCCAGGGCGCGTTGCAGGGCTTTCTGGTCTTCCAGCACGTGGTCGGCGGGCAGCACCAGCATCAGCTCGTCGCGGCCTTCGTTGACCAGCATCATCGCGGTCAGCGCCACGGCCGGTGCGGTGTTGCGCCCGAACGGCTCCATCAGGATGCGCTGGGCTTCGAGCTTACGGTTGTTCAACTGCTCGTTGACGATGAAGCGGTGGTCTTTGTTGCAGACCACGATCGGCGTGTCCATGCCTTCGAACACCAGGCGCTCGAGGGTTTGCTGGAACAGGGTGTGTTCACCGGTCAGGGCCAGGAACTGTTTAGGGAATTGCTTGCGCGAAAGCGGCCAAAGACGTGAGCCACTACCACCTGACAAGATCACCGGAATCATGTTTGTTACTCCTTGAAGCGAAATGGTTGTTAGAGCTACTGCGTTCTGTCGTTTCACTCTCTTGTTCTTGTTCCGTACCCGAATGACTGACCCTCTGTAGGCGCTGACGAGTGCAGCGAGGCTGCGATCTTTCCCCTGACACTTGAATCGCAAGTGAAAGATCAAAATCAAAAGATCGCAGCCTGCGGCAGCTCCTACACAAATAGGTGTTCAGCCCTCAGGTGAATTCATCAGCGGGTCGACACCGGGCGTTTTACCCACACCGGCGACAGGTTGCTGCCTGAACCTGTGACGTACAGCACGGCCGCTTCGCCGCGCTCCAGGGCCACGGGCTTGAGGTCGCCGACTTTCTTGTCGCCTTCGAACAGCGCCAGGGACACTTTCACCGGGTTGATCTCACGTTCGCCACGGCCTTTGGCCGCTACGTTCGGCACCACTTCGGTCTTGCCGTCGGCGGTCTTGAGGGTCAGTGCCTTGTCGCTGAGGTTCTGTACACGGACCAGGGATTTCTGCTTGTTCTTGAAAGGTGGTTCTTCGATCAGTTGAGGCTGGCCACTGGCGTTGTTGACCAGGGTGTAATAGTGATCGGAAGCCAGTTTAACCGGTACGGTCTGGCTGTCTACCTTGGCGCTGTAGTCACCACCGGGCATGAAGCTGAAGTCGCTGCTGGCCAACGGGGCTACGTCGCTGATGTTGGTGCTGCCGACGGTGGCGCTGACTTCGGCGTTGGCGGCGTTATAGACCCGCACGAAGCTCGAGCCTTTTGGCGCGACCGGGCCATACAGGGCCGAGTCACCGGCAAAGGCCGACAGTGAGAGGGCGCTCATGCTGGCGACGAGAGCAACGGCCTTGAAGGTGCGAGCAGCGAGACGGCGAGGAGTAGTGTTGAAAGTCATGGTGGACCTCTCTTTCAGTTTTGCGCCCGGTCGGGCGTCTCGGATTGAGTGTTGGCGGCGACATTCTGTTGGCGAGCGCCGACTTGCTTGAGCTCTGCGACCCACTGTGGGTCGGCATCGCCGATTTCGTTGTTCACGGGCAGATAACGTTCAGGGAACTCCCAGATCAGCACCTGTGGCGGGCTGTGCTTGAAGGCATCGCTCTTGAGGTAGCTGAGCATCGGCAGAATCGGGCCGTGGCCGTCTTCGGCGTAGTTGACGACGTCGCTGTGCAGGGCTTGCTTGAGTGCACCGACGAAGTTCCAGTTGGGGTTGGCGCTGTAGCTGGTGCCGATCAGGGCCACGGGCACCTGGGTGTCGGCGAACAGCGCATCGTCGCCGGCCGGCTGGTCGTCGGCTTCGCGGGTGTTGCGCTTGACCAATGGCTCCTGGGCCGGCATCAGGTTTTCGAACAGCGGGTCCAGGGGCAGGAACTGGCGCAGGTCGCCCTTGTGGGTGATTTTTTCTGCAGGTTCGGTGACGAAGCGTTGTGGCTCACCGTTGAGCGGTGCGCGTTCGGCAATGGCCTTGGCCAGGTTCTCGGCAGCGACCTGGGCACCTTCCGGCGTCCAGTGGGTGTCGGTGCGCAGGAACACTTGCTGGCCGCCTTGCTTGGCCTGTTGCAGCGGGCCGAGCAGGTCAGGCGCGAGGATCTTGTCGGCCGCCACGCGAGCGTGGAAATCCTGGTAGAGGTTGGCGTGAATGCTCGATGGCTTCACGTCACCCAGGTGCTCGGGGTACAGCCGCGCCTTGGCCGGCACGATCGCCATGACCAGGGTGATGCCTTGTTCCTTGAGCTTTTGGCGCACGCCTTCGACCAGCGCGTAGTTGCCTTGCAGGTTCAGCTCTTCGTTGACGATCGGGTTGAACTCTTCGTCGCTGTACAGCCACTGGTCGCGGCCCAGGATCACGCCTTTGCGGCCTTCGTTGAACAGCTTGTAGTCCAGCGCAGCCCAGATGTTGGTGCCCAGGCGCTTGATCGGGAACTCGTCGTCGTAGTGCGTTTCCACGGCCTTGGTCCAGCGGCCGTTGAGTACGGTCGCGTCGGGGTTGGTAGTGAAGCCGAAGAAACTGCGCATCGACCACAGGCCCAGTGCTGTGAGGATCAGCATGAACAGTGCGATGTAAAAGATACGTAATGAGCGGGTCATGTTCAGATCCCTCAGAACTGGAAGTAAAGGAACGGCGAGAAGCTTTGCGCCGAGAGTTTGAGAATCGAGGCGATGAACAGCAGCAGCACCAGGGCGCGCATCACGTAGCGTGACCAGTCCACGGTCCAGTAGGCCGGTTGCACCTGGGCTTCGACACCCACGGTGTAGCCCGGTTCGTGGATCGTCGATGGGTTGTCACCCGGTACGGCCTTGATCATTCCCGGTTGCGCGGTGGCCGGGCCGTTGGCCTCGGTATTGACCTCAGGCTTGGTCTTGACCGGCGGACGGTTGGTGTAGAAGTCCCGCAGGCCGAAGAAGGCGAGGGTGACGTAGGCCACCACCAGCGTGGCGATCTGCAGGCCGGTGAGGTTGGCGCGGGTCAGTTCCGACAGCGACCAGTCGCCGAAGCTGAACATGGCGCCGTACATGCGACCGGCCACGTGCAGGTTCTCGGCACGGAAAATTACCCAGCCCATCACCACCAGCAGGAAAGTCAGCGCCCAGCGGATCGGGTTGATGCTGCGTGGCGTGGTGTTGATGCCCACCGCTTTTTCGATGGCCAGCCACATGCCGTGCCAGGCACCCCAGATGATGTAGGTGAAGTTCGCACCGTGCCACAGACCGCCGAGCAGCATGGTCAGGAACAGGTTGCGATAGGTCATCAGCGTGCCTTTGCGATTACCGCCCAGGGTGATGTAGAGGTAGTCGCGCAGCCAGGTCGACAGGCTGATGTGCCAGCGGCGCCAGAACTCGGTGATCGACTGGCTGATGTAGGGCTGCTTGAAGTTTTCCATGAAGCGGAAACCCATCATCAGGCCCAGGCCGATGGCCATGTCGCTATAGCCGGAGAAGTCGAAGTACAGCTGCGCGGTGTAGGCCAGGGCGCCGAGCCAGGCATCGCCCGTGGTCGGGTTCTGCAAGGCGAAGCAATGGTCGGCCACCACCGCCAGGGTGTCGGCGATGAACACTTTCTTGATGAAGCCCTGCATGAAGCGCGTGCAGCCTTCGGAAAACTTGTCCAGCGTGTGTGTACGGTTGTTGAACTGGTCGGCCAGGTCGCGGAAACGCAACACGGGGCCGGCGATCAGGTGCGGGAAAATGGCCACGAACGCTGCGAAGTCGATCAGGTTGCGGGTTGCCGGCGTGTCACCGCGATAGACGTCGATGATGTAGCTGATGGACTCGAAAATGTAGAACGAGATCCCGATCGGCAACAGCACGTGGGTCAGGATGAACGGATTGAGACCGAAGCCGGTGATGATGGCGTTGAGGCTGTCCACGCCGAAGTTGGCGTACTTGAAATAGCCCAGGATGGCCAAGTCCACGCCCACGCCGAGCAGCAGCCAGCGCTGGGCCGGTTTGGTGCGCACGCCGGCGGCGCCGACTTTCAGGCCGATCCAGTAGTTCCACAGGGTGACGCCGGCGAACAGCGCCAGGAAGTCCACCCGCCACCAGGCATAGAACACGTAGCTGGCGATCAGCAGCAGCAGGTTGCGATAGCGTTGCCCGCTCAAGTAGTACAAGCCGAGAAAGATCGGCAAGAACAGAAACAGGAACACATTGGATGAAAATACCATCCCGATCTCTCCATGTTGAATCAACAGTCAAGGGCCAGAGCCCCCCCAAACCCCCCCATGAAAACCGGGGGGTTTATTGCATTTCAGTCGCCTTGCTCCCACAGCTCCCCTGCCAGGCAAGGGATATGGCATCAGCTTCCTTTTTCACCTTTCTCACGCGAAGGGTCGTACACCCGGGTCAAGTCCCCACCGAGGCGGAAAGTCTTGAACGGTTGCATCTCATGCTTGCGCTCCAGCACATCCTCGGAGCAGGTGTAGAGGCTGCAGAACGGTTCGAGCCAGGCGAATTTCGAATCGATCTTCAGGTCCTTCATGTCCTGCTCTTCGCCGTTCTTCTCTTCGAAGATGTCCGGGTCTTCCACCCCGGCCAGCACTCGGTCGCCCAGTCGCTTGAGGGCGCCGTTGTTTTCCTGGCGCAGGTCCACACCGTTGACCTGGGCGAAACTGGCGATCATCGCCAGGGGCGGCAGGGCATAGTTGTGGTAGGACAGGGCGCGTTGCTTGCGCTTGAGTTCGTTGGGCAAGAAGCCCTCGGCGTCGATCTGGTTGGCGCCGACTTTGTATTCCTTGACGGCCCAGTCGAACAGGTCGCGGCGGTTGGTCGCCACGGCGGTGGCCATCACCGACCAGGCGGCCCAGTAGGAGTGGTTGTTGATTTTTTTCAGCGGCAGGTTGTCCCAGTCGCTGACCACCTGATCGGCCATCTTGCTGAACCAGCCTTCGATCAGTTGTGCCTGTTCCTGATGATTAGCCAGCGGGCGAGACTCGGAGAACTTCAGGCGTACATAGGCCGAAGCCATGCTTCCCAGGGCCCATTTGCGCATGGACTTGCCGGTGTGGTTGAAGTCCTTGGACATCAGCGCATCGGCCTTGGCCCAGGCGGTCAGCCAGTTCAGGGTGCATTCCAGCTGCTCGGGACGGCCGTCGCGCATGAATTGCATCACTTGTTTGCTGACGCCGCGCTCGATCCGGGTGATGTCGGAAGTGGCATCGCGGAAGGCCTTCTCCGATTTCACGTTCAGCGTTGCACGGGCCTTGTCGGAGCCCTCGTATTTGCTACGAAATTGCAGGGCGCCAGTGTAGGGCGTCGGTACCGCCTCACAGCGGTCATCAGAACTGCCCGTCTTGAATTTTTCGATCGGTGCGAAGTAACCCTGTGGCGGACGCAGCGGGGCCGCGGCCTGCGTTGCTCCGGCGAATATCGCCAGAGTCAGCAGCGACGGCGCCAGCAGCGTTTTCAACGTTCGGGTGCGCGTGGTTCTAGTCATGAGACGAGACCTCATTGTCCGATTTGAGCCGTTTGTTGCCCGGCTTGCCCAGATGCGTTGCGTTTGCAGACTTTCGCTTCGATTTGCAGTGGCTCTTTACCGGCTTCCGGGCCCTGGACTTCGACGGCTAGCAGGTTCTGCGAAGCCCAGTCCTCGTCGGTGCGCAATTGGAAGGCGAAACGTCCGTCGGTTTCTGCGGTATCCGGTTTTTCGATCTTGATGTCCTCGTGGCGCCCATTCATGTACCAGAGGGTGGCTTGCAAGGTTTTCACCGAGGTGTCGGCGAAGCGGATGTCGACCTGGTGGCTGCCGTTACGCAGATCCATGTTCTTGCTGTTGACCATCAATTCGTTCGTGCCCGGCTTGAGCGCGGTCTTGCTGCTCATCACTGCCGGCTTGCCTTCGCAACCGTTGTTGTCCAGCAGCGCCATCATCTGGCGATAGATGGTTTCCTGGTCCAGGCGATACAGCGGCGAGAATTCCCAGATGAGGATTTTCGGCGGGTTCTTCTGGAAGTCTTCGCTGCCCAGGTACTGGATCATCGCGCCCTCGAAACCGCCGCCAGGGAAGGCAACGTTGAGGATATCGGCGCCGATGTCTTCCTGCAGGAAGCCGGCAAAGTTGTAGTTCTTGCCGCTGTGACTGGTGCCCACGAGGGTGATCTGCGGGTTGCCGGAGTCGCCGAACAGGTCACCGTCGCCGGCCTCGCCCTTAGGCTCGGTGGTGAACTGATCCATGTACTGGATCGCGTAGCTGGTGCCGCACAGTTGCCCGGCCATGTTGTGCAGGGTGCCGGTCTTGCCCATGCGGCCGGACCTCTTGGTCTCGAACTCACGCTTGGGAATGTCGGCGAAGGCCGGGAGCTGCTTGACCTTTTCGGCGACGATCTTGGCCGTGCGCTGGGCGCCGTACGGGGTCCAGTGCTGGTCGCCACGGAAATAGAAATCGTGGGCCGGCAGGGTTTCGGGCAGGTTTTCGTTGGTCAGCGGCGACAGGTCCGGCACCACGTAACCCATCTGGGCGAAACGACCGAGCATGGATTTGTAGTTGGTCAGGGCCTTGTCGAAGTTGAAGCTGGCCTTCTCCTGGGCATTGAGCTTGTTGCGGTTTACCAGGCCCCGGGTCGGCTGGTAGACAAGCACCAGCTCGACGCCTTTGGCCTTGAACGCATCGTGCAACTGCTGCAGGCGTTTGTAGCCGGACGCGGTGGTGTTGAATTCGGTACGCAGGTCTTCCTGGGTCCGGAACAGCCAGTCGCCCTGGGCCTGTACCAGTGTGGTGAAGTTCTGCTGGTAGCGCGTGGTGTAGTTCTTTGCGTCATGGGCTGCCGGACACAGGTTGCAGCACGGCTCGGCGGTAAAGGTCGGTGCCTTGATTTCATCGGCACGGGCGCCGCTTGCAGCGGCCAGAATGCCGGCAGTCAGGGCAGACAGGCCCAAAAGTTTGATCATCTGTGGGTTCATAAAGGTCATCCTCAGTCCCGCATTTCGGTCTGGCGTTCGACAGGGTCGATCAGCACGGCTTTCTGCTGGCGCACCAGCAGGTCGAGAATTTCATCCTGGCGCTCGCCGAGAATTCCCGAGAAGCTGATGCCGCTGGATTTGGTCGGCGCGAGCATGGACACGCGGTACAGCTCGACGCTCAATGGCGAGTCGATGGACAGCGGGCCGCTGCCATTGGCAGCCAGTTCGCCGCCGACCACGATCAGCGAGACCTGGGCGTCGAACGGGTCGAGCTTGATGTCCCGGTCGGTGTCGGACAGGTCTTTGATGTGGCCGTAGAGACCGGTCAAGCCGTTGGCCATGGACACGTTTTCGTAGAGGCGGATGTTCACGCTGTTACGAATGCGAATGCCGTGGCGGCGATTGCTGATCACTTTGTTGCCCCACAACAGGTTGTCGGCACTCTCGTAGAGCGTGATGCCGTCGGTGTGGTTCTTGTAGATTTCGTTGTAGGCGATCAGGTTGTTCACGCTGTTACGGTCGATCACCAGGCCCGAGAGTTTGTTGTCGTAACTGCGGTTGTTGAAAATGAAGCTGTCGTTGACCTCGCGGGAAATAATGATCCCGTGTTTTTTCTTGGTCCCGTAGACAGTGTTGTCGGCAATGATCAGCCGATGGGAACGGTCATGGGGGTCGATGCCATAGACGATGTTGTCTTTGTAGGTGTTGCCCTTGATCACGAAATCGCGGGTCTCGTAGCAGTAGAAGCCGTACCACATGTCCGAGAACTCGGAACCGATGATCCAACCGGTGGGTTCCGGGCGCTTGAGGACCTTGGCCATGTTCGGCGTGTACTGCGAAATACTCACCCCGTACGACTTACTGTTGGCGTAGCCGAAGCTGGCCATTTTCGAGTTCACGATGTACGTCTCGGTGCCACCCCAGGCCAGCAGGAACGGACGGAACTCGTTGGGCGAACGGAACGTGGCGGGGCCGTTGTCCTTTTCGCGCCAGCCGGTGACCTTGGTGTCGCTGATGAACATCTGGCCATCGTTGACCAGGAACGAGCCTCCCTCCTGGGACAGGCGCAGTTCCTGGGTCTGTTTGTCGATTTCCAGGATGCCTTTCTGGCCAACCACGATCGGAATCTTCGCCAGGTACACACCCGGCGAGGTTTCGATGACGTACTTGGGCACCTTCTTGGCCAGGTCCTTCAGGTTCATGTAGCCGTCGTCAAGGAAGATGGCCTGTGGGATGCCGTGCTGACGCACCACCCATTCGGCCATCTTGTTGTCGCCGCCGATGAAGTCCTTCAGGGCGTTTTCCTGCATCATCCGCCGCACGCTGACCTTGCCGACTTTGGTCCGCACGATCTTGGCCGCAGCCGCTTCGGCGGTGTAGCCCTTGAGGTCGGGCAGGGTCGGCGTGGCCAGCTCCAGCGGTGCGGTCGGCGCGCTGCTGACGGTGTAGGTCTTGGCTTGTTGCAGTTCCTTGACCACTTTGCCCGGTTTGACCACCGGTTCAACGTTGGCGAACGCCGGCGAGCCGGCCAGCAGCATCGCTGCGACCAACAGGCTGATCGAACCTTTCATCGCCTGGCTGTTCCTGAGGTAGCGGTTCATATCGGGCACTCCCATGGCCATTCGCATCAGAAGCGCCAGATCACGTCGACAAAGGCGCGATGCATGTACGAATCGACCTCTTTGCCGTAAGCGTCGCCTGGCTTGAACACGCCGCCACGAAAGCGCACCAGCGCCGACGGCTCATCAATGGACTGACTCAGCGCGGCCGGCAGCAGGCCTTGCTTGAAGTACTTGGTGACGACCAGGTCGACTTCCTGGCCCAGGTCCTTGTTACCGTCGCGCAGTGGCAGGGACGAGGTGGACAGGATCGCGCCGGTCACGTCGTCGGTGTTGTTTTCCACGGCGTTGATACCGTTGCTGCCCACCGGCTTGTTGCCATCCACGCGCCAGAACTTGTGGTAGACCAGGCTGGCGTCGTATTCGTCGCGCAGTTGCCAGGAACCGAACAGGCTGGCGCTCTGGGTGTTGGCCATTTCGCCACGGAACGCTTCGCCGAAACGGTGCACGCGCGAGCGGGTGCCGGTGAAGTTCGAGCGGTTGCTCTGCAGGCCGTTCTGTTCGTAGTCCTCGCTGGCGCGGGCATAGGCCGCACCGACTTGCCATTGCGGGTCCAGGCGCAGGCGGATACCCAGGTCAGTGGCCCAGCCGTCCACGTCATCGCTGTGCTTGGCTTCTGTTGGGCGCGTGCCGTCGGCATTGAGCGGGTTGACGGTGTCACGCTCGCCGGTCATGCCGGTAAGGCTGGCCCAGTAGTTGACGGTGTTGGTGTTGCGCCAGTTGTAGGCGTCGCTGTTGGCTTCCAGGCCCAGCCAGGTCAAGTCACCGTTCTCGGTCTTGTCCAGGGTGTCGGTGGCTTCGCCCGGGGTCGGGTAGTCGAGGCTGCCGTCGTCATGGGAGTGGTGGGCACGGATACCGGCCCACTGGCCTGGCATCCACTGGTAGCCCACGTCGCCGTAGACGTGCAGGCGGTCCTTGTCCTTGGGGGACAATTCCTTGAGGTCGGTGCGGTATTCGCTGAAGCGTTCGGCCACACCGAGGTTGGCCCGCAGCAAGGTGGTGTCGAAGGTCCAGTTCAGGGCTTCGATGTTGGTGTCGCGCCATTGGCCGTCGTCATTGCGCAGGCGCTGGCGACCGAACTTCAGCTGCTCGCCCGGGTAGGGGGTCAGGCCACTGTAGCCAATCCAGAACTCGCGCATGGCCAGGTAGCTTTTCTTGGCTTCGCGATCACCGCTGTCGGTTTGCTGGGTGCTGCCATCGGACTGTTGCAGGGTGTCGGTCTCGATGATGTCGCTGGACGTCACGGCCTGGGCCATGGCGTAGGCGCTCCAGGCGCCGCTTTCACCGTAGACCCACGGCCGCAGGTCCAGGCCGATACCGTTGACGTCGCCACCGCTCTGGGTGCCGAGGTCGCGGTCGTCTTCGGACTGGCCGGTGACTTTCACTTCCAGGCCGAAATTCTTGCTCTCGGTCAGCGCTGCCAGGGTCGGGCAGGACCACAGCAGGGCAAACGACAGGCCAATACCAGCCTGCACAAAAGGATTGAGCTTCAAAAGCTTCATAGAGGTTCCTCGCCGTCATCTTCTTTTAGGGCTTGCAGTTCCAGCGTATCGGGGCTCATCGAGCCGCGAACGGCCTGCTCTTGTTGTAGCAGGCGTTGCGCTTGTGCAAGTTGCTGCGGCGGCAATTGTGCTTCGAGGGTTTGGGCAAGCTCGATGGCTTGCGGGGTGTTCTGCACCTTGGCCAACTGGCTGAACACGTAGGCGTTGACTGGGTTGGGCTTGGTGCCCTTGCCTTGGGAGAACAGCTGGGCAATGGCAAAGTCGGCGCTGTTCTGGCCGTTGCGGGCGGCCTTGAGCAGGTGGTCCAGGGCTTTTTGCGAGTACACCTTGCCCAGGTAACCGCGGCGATAGATCTGGCCGAGGTAGTAGTCGGCGGCCACTTCGCGGCCAACGGCTTTCTGGAAATGCTCCTCGGCAACCTTGGCATCGGCCGGGACCCACTTGCCTTCGTAGTAAAGCTTGCCCAGCAACAGCTCGGCGCGCGGCTGATCGGCGGCGCGGCCGTTTTCCAGGTACTGCATCATCTTGTCGACGTCACCCAGTTCCGGGAAGTCGTAGAGCAGCTGTGCCAGGCTGACCCAGGCAGCGGGATAGCCAGGGGCGATGCCTTCGAGCAACGACTGGGCGGTTTTTTCGTCGGTCTTGCCCAGGCTCGCATCGGCCAGGACGCGGGCGACGCTGTCCACGCGTTGAGCGGATACGACGCCACGGGCGTGACCGTCTTGCATCTGCTTGAGCAACTCGGCCTGCTGTTCCGGCTGGCCGCGCTTCTGATAGACCGTGGCCAGTTCGACGTAGCAGATGTCGGTGGTCGCCAGTGCGGCCTTGCAGACCTTCTCGACTTCGTCCAGGTGCTGGTCGTAGGTGCCTTGGGTGCGGTAGAGCAGAATCTGCGCCAGGCCCGCTTCCGGGTAACCGGCACTGCGCCATTGGTTGATCTGCTGCTGAGCGTTCACGTTCGGGAAGCTGTGGGGATATTGCAGGTACAGCATCGCCAGCGGGATCAGGGTGCCACCTTGACCGTTGGCGAAGGCTTCCTTCAGCAGTCCTTCGGCTTCGTGCTTTTCAGCTTCAGTGGAACCGGGCTTGGCCACCAGCAGGCGACCCAGGCGAGCCTGGGCCCGCGGCGAGATATCGGCGGCGGCGCGGTAAGTCGCCTCGGCTTTTTTCATCTGCTCGGGGTCGCGACTGTCCACCTGGATGTCGGCCAGGCCGACCTGGGCTTCGCTGTAGCCCAGGTCTGCCAGTTGCTGATAGTTCTGCTGCGCCAGCGCCGTGTCGCCGCGCTTGAGGGCTTCGTTGGCCAGGCGTTGATCGGGCAGGCCGGCGCAACCGGCCAGGCTGACGGCCAGTGCCAGGGCACACAGTGTTCCCATGTTGGAACGAGTTTGCGGCATATCATCCTGACCGCGTTGATCCTTTCGCGAGCAAGCTCGCTCCCACAGAGTCTGTGGGGTGTTCAGGATTTTTATAATGGTCACGGGCATATCCTCGACTTAAATACCGACGGCCATGGCTTTGTCGATCAGCCAGTTCAGGTTCGGGCCACGGTCGCTGGTGACTTCTACCGGACGGCCGGCCAGCGAGCTGTCCAGGGGTTCGTCAGGTTGGATCAGCACACGGATATCGGAGGACAGGTCGGCACTTTTCAGGCTGGTGCTGCTGACGATCTTGCCGGTACGGGTGGTGTCTTCGCCGGCGACCTGGAAGTTGACTGGCGTACCTGGGCGCACGTCGCCGAACTGGCGATAGGAGAAGCGCGCTTCGACGTTGGCTTCGGTGCCCCGTGGGACCAGTTGGAAGATCACGTCGCCCTTGCTGGCGTATTGGCCGTCGGCGACCAGTTGCTGGGTCACGATGCAGTCGCACGGCGAGGTCAGGGTGCCGGTCATTTGCTTGCCGAACAGCTCCTCGACCTTGGCCGGCTGCAGCTGATTATCGTCCAGGTGACCTTTGAGCACGTCGAGCATGCTGGTGCTGAAGGTCGCCAGCGGGGCGCCCTTGGCGGCCACGCCGTCGGTCTTGACCAGGCTCTGCACGGTGCCGTCGCGCGGCATGGTGATGGCCATGCCCGGTACATTCACCAGGCCTGCCTGGGCGTGGCTGACGAAGTACATGCCGTACACCGACTTGAAGATGAACCCGAACGCCGCCAGGCCAACGACGAAGACCCCCAGGCTGAAGGTCACGGCGCGCAGGCGGCCGAAGGCACTCATGCCACCGTTTTCATCTTTCTGCTTGCGAGCCTTGGTGAAGTTGTCGCGCTGCAGGGTCGCCAGCACGTCGCCGACACCGACGATGTCGCCGGCCAGGTGCGAGGTGATGATGTGACGCAGTGTCGAGATATCCCGAGGCTCCAGGTTCTGGAACTGGCAGCCGGTGCGACCGGTCTGGCGATCATAGGAGCGGATCTGCAGTTCCACGTCCATGGCCAGGCCAAGGTTGTCGATGACGAACTGCAGGCGGCCCTTGTAGGACTCGCCGACCTTGAGCGGCATCTGGCCGGCGTTGAAGCACAGGCCACCGGCGGACAGGTCCAGGACCTTGACTTCCATCGGCGTACGATCAGGGCCGAAGAAGCGCAGCTTGGCCGGGATTTTCACTCGGGCGTGTTGGCGCTGGGCTTCGGATTCATGCACTACGTTGACATTCACGGCGGTGTTCATAGGGGCGATTTCCTAGTTAATTCATTCAAGTCCGGTCAGACCATCGTCAGCAGCACGGCGACAAAAATGCTGCCGGCGGAGAAGGTCATGGTCCGAGACGACCAAGTGTTGAACCAACGTTGAAAGCTGGCGAGATCACGGGTCAGGTGGGTGGGCTGGCGGGTCCAGGACTGTTGATCGAGGCGGAAGAACACGTAGATCTTCACCAGGGCACCGACGATCTGGTTGTAATAGAGAATCGCCGGGTAGGCAGGGCCGATCCGGTGTCCGGAGCACGACAACAACAGGGTCAACAGCAACCGCGTGATGCCGATCCACAGCAGGTACACCAGGATGAACGCGGTGCCGTACTTGAAACTGGCGATCAGTGCCACGGTCAGGCCCAGCAGCGAGGTCCACATCGACACGCGCTGGTCGAACAGCACCACCGAGGTGAACAGGCCCAGACGCTTCAAGCCCAGGCCAAGTGCCCGGGAGTTCTGCCGCAGGTTGTTGCCGTACCAGCGGAACATCAGCTTGCGGCTGGCCTTGATGAAGCTCTTCTCCGGCGGGTGTTCAACGGTGTTGATCGCCGCATCGGGCACGTAGAACGTGTCGTAGCCCAGGCGCATCAGGCTGAACCAGCTCGACTTGTCATCGCCGGTCAGGAACTTGAAGCGACCCAGGCGCCAGTGTTGCAGCGAGTCGCTTTCCACGTCGGCAATGAAGTCCGGGTTGGTGACCACGGTGGCGCGGAACACTGACATGCGGCCGGTCATGGTCAGCACGCGCTTGGACAAGGCCATGGAGCACATGTTGATGTGACGCTGGGCGAAACGCAGCTTGTGCCATTCGCTCATGATGTAGCCGCCGCGCACTTCGCAGAACTCGTTGGTGGTCAGGCCGCCGACGTTGCCGAACAGCTGGAACCACGGCACGGTCTTGCGCACGACGCCTTCGGCGAGCACGGTGTCGCCGTCGATCACGGCGACCACGGCGCGGTCGTCCGGCAGGTGGCGGGAGATGGCGCGGAAACCATAGGCCAGGCCGTCACGCTTGCCGGTGCCAGGGATGCGCACGAAGTCCAGCTTGACCCGCGCTGGCGGATTCATGCGGGCCCAGAGGCTCTTGACCAGCAGTTCGTCGGACATTTCCACGATGGAGCAAACCACGGTGGTGGGCAGCCCGCAGTCGATGGCTTCGCGGATCACCGAGCTGTAGACCTGGGCGGTGGTCAGCGCGTCGATCCGGAAACTGGTGACCATCAGGTACACATGGGACGGATCCGCCGCCTTGCCCAGCTTGCGTACCTTGCGGCGCAGGTGCGGGTAGACGATGTACAGGAAGATCATGCCGCGCACGAAATGCGTTGCTCCCATGGAGTAACGCCAGATGCCCACGGCGCCGATCAGGAAGATGAAATCCTTGGATTCGGAGTCGAACGTGGACGTGGGCAGCGCCATGGCGATGCCCATCAATAAACTCAAGTAAAACAGCCAACCGGCGGCCTGAAGCAGGCCGTGCTTTAGCCTGTGCATAATCTGCATCCGTCTCTATCTCGGGCGGGCCTTGTGGGCGGCCCGATGGGTTAAGGCAGGCGAAAGGCCGGCCGGGGCATGCCCCGGCCGGCAAACAGACTTACCAGCAGATGCCTTCGGTCCGGCCACTCGGGTTGGTGGCCTTGGACATGAAGCCGACCAGGTCGATGACCTGCTTGCCTTCCGGTACGTTTTCGGTCAACGCGCGGAACTTCTCGTCGCGGTTGCCCAGGATGATGATGTCGGAGCTGTCGATCACCGAGTCGAAATCGGAGTTGAGCAAGGACGAGACGTGAGGAATCTTCGACTCGATGTAATCCTTGTTCGCACCGTGGACGCGGGCGTATTCGACGTTGCTGTCGTAGATCTTCAGGTCGAAACCCTTGCCGATCAGCATTTCCGCCAGCTCTACCAGCGGGCTTTCACGCAGGTCGTCGGTGCCGGCCTTGAAGCTCAGGCCCAGCAGGGCGACTTTGCGCTTGTCGTGGCTGGAAACGATGTCGAAAGCGTTCTGCACTTGGGATTCGTTGCTGCGCATCAGCGAGTTGAGCAGCGGCGCTTCCACGTCCAGGGAACCGGCGCGATAGGTCAGGGCACGAACGTCCTTGGGCAGGCAGGAACCACCGAAGGCAAAGCCTGGGCGCATGTAGTACTGGGACAGGTTCAGGGCCTTGTCCTGGCAGACCACGTCCATCACTTCACGGCCATCGACGCCGACGGCCTTGGCGATGTTGCCGATCTCGTTGGCGAAGGTCACCTTGGTGGCGTGCCACACGTTGCAGGTGTACTTGATCATCTCGGCGACCGCGATGTCCTTGCGGATGATCGGCGCATCGAGCTCTTCGTACAGCGATTGCAGAACGTCACCAGAGGCTTTGTCGAACTCACCGATAACGGTCATCGGCGGTTGGTCGTAGTCTTTGATGGCGGTGCTTTCGCGCAGGAACTCAGGGTTGACCGCGACACCGAAATCGACGCCGGCTTTCTTGCCGGAGCAGTCTTCCAGGATCGGGATGACAACGTTTGCCACAGTGCCTGGCAATACGGTGCTACGAACCACGATGGTGTGGCGGGTAGTCTTGTCACGCAGGACAAAACCGATTTCGCGGCACACGGCTTCGATGTAGTTCAGTTCCAGGTCGCCGTTCTTTTTGCTCGGTGTACCGACACAAATCATCGACAGGTCAGTATCGCGAATCGCTTCGGCGAAGTTGGTCGTACCGCGCAGTCGGCCTGTTTGAATGCCTTGCGCCAATAGCTCGCCAAGACCAGGTTCAACGATTGGCGATTTGCCCGCGTTGATCATGTCGATTTTGTCTTTGGCGACATCTACGCCAACTACATCATGGCCCCGTGCAGACAGGCAACCGGCACATACTGCACCGACGTAACCCAAACCAAATATGCTAATGCGCATCGCATTTCCCTCTGTTTTTCACGCCATTAAATGGCCGGAGTTAATAGTGTTCAGCGGTCATAGTGCACTCGGAAGTGTGGAATGCAGGCGCCACAATGCCGTGTGCAGGCATACTAAGTTCCGAGTGTCTAAATAAATGCACTCAAGTTGTGCGCAATGTGGCCTAGTTGTTATGACCTGCCCTGTTATGCAGCCAGTCCTCGTTATCGGGAACGCTCGTGCAAAGGTCCTTCACTTTTGATCCCTGGCAAAAAGCCCACAAAATCAAAAGGTTGTGTGCTCGGGTGAGCACGTTATAGGGGCGCAGCCTTGGCCTTGTAGGGGATAGTAATGGTGCGTTATCTCCCATCCTTTAAGGGTGGATCCGATTAGAAGACCGTTTCGCTAAGTTGTCGTGACAACTTGGTTAATCCGTTCGACGTCCTGTGTAAGTTATCTCGTACACACTCGCCGAGAATCGTTACGGATGGTATGAGCCGTGCGATTTCACATAGTTCCGATCCGCTCATCGCGATTTTCGAAATTTTTCGAAATATTATCCAAGATGGCACTGGCCTCAATATGATGGCACTTGCCGTTTCGCCCTTTATTAATGGGGAGTTAGGTGGCTTAGATGGTTTTGTGCCACTACCGATGAAAAAAATCGGTGCCACTACGCAAAAAACTGACGAGTGTCGAGTGAAAGAAAAGTTAGCGCAGGGGTGGGTTGATTTATTGGCGCCATGAAACTGGCGAAGTGGGCGATGAACTAAGATGACAAATAGGGAGATGATCGAAGCCCCCGATCAGGGGGCGGTATAAGGTCATGCCTTATTCGGGGGCGTGATCGCGCAGGAAAACCAATTTGTCTCGGCTCGATTGTTGAGCGTTGAAGCGGTAGCCCTGTACATCGAACTGGCTGAGTGCCGCAGGGTCGTTGATCCGTTCCTGAATCACGAAACGACTCATCAGGCCCCGGGCTTTCTTGGCGTAGAAGCTGATGATTTTGTACTGGCCATTTTTCAGGTCCCTGAATTCGGTATCGATGACGCGCGCTTTCAGGGCGCTACGCTTGACCGCCGAGAAGTATTCATTGGACGCCAGGTTCAGCAGTACATCGTCGCCCTGGTCGGCCAAGGCTTCGTTCAGCCATTGGCTGATGCGCGTGCCCCAGAAAGCGTAAAGGTCCTTGCCCCGGGCATTGGCCAGCTTCGTGCCCATTTCCAGGCGATAGGGTTGCATCAGGTCCAGTGGACGCAGCAGGCCATAGAGGCCAGAGAGCATGCGCAAATGTTGCTGGGCGTAGTCGAAGTCGGCGTCGCCAAAGCTTTGCGCATCGAGGCCTGTGTACACATCACCCTTGAAGGCCAGCAGTGCCTGCTTGGCATTGGCCGGGGTGAACGCCGGTGTCCAGCTACCGAATCGCGCGGCATTGAGGCCGCCGATCTTGTCGGAGACGTGCATCAGCTCGCTGATCTGGGTCGGGGAGAGTTCACGCAACTGCTCGATCAGTTCCTGGGAGTGATCCAGGTACTGCGGCTGGGTGAAACGCTCGGTGGCCGGCGGTGTTTCGTAATCGAGGGTCTTGGCGGGGGAAATCACCATCAGCATGAAATCGTCTCCTTGAGGGTGCGGCGATTCTAGGGGGTTGTCCGGGTGGACTCCAGCTATTGGGTTGATAGGTGATGGATGGGAGAGTATCAACGGGCGTTTGTGGTGAGGGAGTTGTGGCAGCAAAGTCTGTGGGAGCAAGCTTTGCTCCCACAGGTCTGCTCCCCAAGTTCCCTGATCACAAGGGTATTGGGCCAGGATCGGCTATGATGCCGCGCGGGTTTCGTTATGGAGACATCCCTTTTGCGTATCGTTCTTCTGTTATCGGCCTGGCTGTTGAGCCTGGGTGCCATTGCCGCGCCCAACGACGTCGCGACCCTGGACCGCAGCACCTGGCCGGAACAACTCACCAGCCCGACGCTGTTCGACGTGGCCTCGCGGGCCGAGATCCTGATGTTCGCCCGGGTCCTGCTGGACGTCGATGCCATGGACGAAATTGCGCTCAAGCAGTACCTGGGGCTGCGCACTGTCAATATGGTTGCGATCGACGCGCTTCGCGCCCGGCTGTGGCAGCGGTTGCTGACCAACTACAACTTTGCCCAGCGCAGCTGCGATCAGGACGCTTCCTTCTGTTACCTGGTCGACGACATGGCGACCCTGCGCGAAGAGGCGCGCAGGTTCCATCTGGATGACAACTCCTACTACATCAAGTGGGCCGCGCCGAGCCAGATATTTCATACCCAATACCGCGATGAACTGCTGCGTAAAGCCGCGCTTTTTCCGCAAACCAGCAGCGAAATCGAACGTTTTGGCGATTACGAGCGCAACGGCGAAGACATGAACGATCGCCTGTTCCTGCTGACCTTCGACAGCGCCGCCAACGTTGTGCCGGACAACACCCCGTGGTTGGCCGAATACCTGCGCAAGGCGAACATCAATGGCACCTTCTTCGTACTGGGAAAGGACATCCAGGCACGGCTGCAAGAGGGTTCGGTCAACAGTCTCCAGGCGTTGTATTCGAGACAATGCGTGGGCGTGCAGGGCTGGGAGTTTCGCTCCCACAGCCATTGGCAGGACTGGCAGGACTCGATCCGACGCAGTGTCGAGTTGGTCAAGGGCAAGCTGCCCGAGAATTACGTACCGCTGTTCCGCCCACCCCAAGGTCAACGTCGTGGCGATGCCGAAGGGTTTTTCCGGCAGCAGGGCTTGCAAGTGGCGCTGTGGGACATCGACCCCCAGGACAGCAACAATCGGCTCAAGCCTGAGCAAAGCGCCCAGCGTGTGCTGACCCTGATGCTGTTGTGGCGCCACGGGGTGATCAATTTCAATGCCAAGCACGATGGGGTGAAAACGGCAATGCCCTGGCTCATGGCGCAGACGGCGCAAAGCGGGATCGGTTGGGCGGACTGCCAGGAAGCGTTTCGCTGAAACCTGAAAAGGCCCGGAAACATTGGGGAAAGAGGAAAAGTTGGCACACATTCATGACAACCGGACTTCCGACTTTAACGGCGCAATGGCGGTACGCCAAGGGTTATTCGTCACTCTGAAAAATAAACTTCAAAAAAGCGTCAAAGTGCTTTTTCCTGTCATGGTTTTTGGAGTATCAAGAAGTCAGACCGCCGAAACCTGCAACACAGGTGGCGTCTTCCAAGACCCAGATTGTGTGCAGTTCACCTGAATCCTCGCGGGTGAATTCGGTGGCTACCTCGAGGCGCAGCACTGTCACGGTATTGCGTCGAATGGCCCCCACATAGGTGACCGAGTATGGATGACCACGGACGTAGCCTTTCCTCCAACCAGCCAATCCTCTATGTACTCGATACCAACGTATTGATCCACGATCCAAATGCCCTGCTGAACTTCGAAGAACACCACGTTGCCATCCCGATGACCGTGCTTGAGGAGCTGGACAAACTCAAGGGCGGACACCACAGCGTTGCGGCCGAATGCCGGCAGGCGATCCGCCTGATCGACAAGACCCTGGGCGATGCCTCTCCGGAGGACGTTGAGCTTGGCGTGCCGATCCAGCGCGGCAAAAGTGGTCCCAAGGGCCTGCTTTCGATCCTGATGAGCAAGCGCACCGAACCCAACCTGGTGCTACCTGAACACCTGAACGACAACATCATCATCAACCAGTTGATCGACCTGCACGCGCGCACCAAGGACCAGGCCGTGGTGCTGGTGACCAAAGACATCAACATGCGTCTCAAGGCCCGCGCCTGCGGGATCGCGGCGGAGGACTACAGCACCGACCAGTTGGTCGACGACGTCTCGCTGTTGCCCAACGGCTATCACACCATGACCGGCTCCTTCTGGGACCGTGTGAGCAAGGTCGAGACCCGCCAGGACCACGGCCGCACCTGGCACCAGGTGCAGTTGATCGACAACCTGCCGGCGGTGCACATCAACGAGTTCATCATCGACGAACAAGGCTTCGTCGGCTGGATCAAGGAAATCCAGGTCGACAAGCTGTTGATCCTTGACCTGCACCAGGAACCTTTGCTGCATCAGGAAGCCTGGGGCCTCAAGCCCCGTGACATCTACCAGAGCCTGGCCCTGTTCGCCTTGCTCGACCCGGATATCCACCTGGTCAACCTGTCCGGCGCCGCCGGTTCCGGCAAGACCATCCTGGCCCTGGCCGCTGCCATCGAGCAGACCATGGTCAGCAAACGCTACCGGCGCATCATCGCCACCCGCAGCGTGCAGGGCCTGGACCAGGAAATCGGTTTCCTGCCTGGCACCGAGGCGGAGAAAATGGAGCCGTGGCTGGGGGCGATCACCGACAACCTCGAAGCCTTGCACATGGATGACGAAAGCACCCATGGCAGCGTCGACTACATCCTCAGCAAAGTGCCGTTGCAGTTCAAATCCCTCAACTACATTCGGGGGCGCAGCTTCCAGCAGAGCCTGATCCTGATCGACGAATGCCAGAACCTGACCCCGCACCAGATGAAAACCATCATCACCCGTGCCGGTGCCGGTTCCAAAGTGGTGTGCCTGGGTAACCTGGCGCAGATCGACACCCCTTACCTGTCCGCGACCAGCTCCGGGCTGACCTACCTGACCGAACGCTTCAAGGACTTCCCCAATGGGGTCCACATCACCCTGCAGGGCGTACCTCGCTCGATCCTGGCCGAATACGCCGAATCTCACCTGTAACCCCAACCGGACCGGGCGACCCTACGGTCGCCCGGTTTTTTCTGCGTGACGCTTAACCCCCTGTGGGAGCGGGCTTGCTCGCGATGGCGGTGTATCAATTGACATATAGGCTGCCTGACACGCCCCCTTCGCGAGCAAGCCCGCTCCCACAAGGGGGATTTGCAGTGTTTGCGCAATTGCAGGTCATCACAGGGTGCGACAATCAACCCTGCCGGAATTTGACCCACAGGTTTACAATCGACGCTCCCGATCAGGAGTAACCCTGTGCTGACTCATCTCGATTCCCAAGGTCGCGCCAACATGGTCGACGTGACCGACAAGGCCGTGACGTTCCGTGAAGCCACGGCCGAGGCCTTTGTGCGCATGTTGCCCGACACACTGCAGATGATCGTCAGCGGCGGTCACCCCAAGGGCGATGTGTTCGCCGTTGCACGCATTGCCGGCATCCAGGCTGCCAAGAAAACCAGTGACCTGATTCCGCTCTGCCACCCGCTGTTGCTCACCGGCGTCAAGGTCGAACTCAATGCCGAAGGCGAGGACCGGGTGCGCATCGTCGCCCGCTGCAAACTGTCGGGGCAGACTGGCGTGGAAATGGAGGCCCTCACCGCCGCCAGCGTCGCCGCGCTGACCATCTACGACATGTGCAAGGCCGTCGACCGTGGCATGACCATCGAAGGCGTGCGGGTGTTGGAAAAACTCGGCGGCAAGAGCGGCCACTTCCAGGCGGATGCGTCATGAACATCACCGTGAAGTTCTTTGCCCGTTACCGTGAAGCGCTGGGTGTGGACTCGGTCAACGTGGAAGGCGATTTCGCCACGGTCGACGATGTGCGCGTGCTGCTTGCCCAAGGTGGCAGTGCCGAGGTGCTGAAGGAACAGAACCTGATGTGCGCGCGCAACGAAGACCTGTGCCAGCTCGACGAACCGCTGGCGGACGGCGACGAAGTGGCGTTTTTCCCCACTGTGACCGGAGGTTGAACCATGGCGATACGTGTGCAGGTCGAACCGTTCGACGCAGGGGGCGAAGTCAACGCGATGCACGCGGCCAATGTCGGCGTCGGAGCGGTGGTGAGTTTTGTCGGCTACGTGCGTGACTTCAATGACGGCCTCGATGTGTCCGGGATGTTCCTGGAGCATTACCCGGGCATGACCGAAAAAGCCTTGGGCAAGATCGCCACCGAGGCCGAGCAGCGCTGGCCGTTGCTCAAGCTGGAGGTGCTGCACCGTATCGGTGCCCTGGAGCCGGGCGAGCCGATTGTCTTCGTCGCGGCCGCCAGTGCCCATCGCCAGGCGGCATTCGATGCCTGCGCCTTTGTCATGGACTACCTCAAGACTCGAGCGCCGTTCTGGAAAAAGGAAAACACCGCCGACGGCCCGCGCTGGGTCGAAGGGCGGGACAGTGATCATGCTGCGGCGGATCGCTGGAAGCAGTGAGCAACCTGTTGTTTTTTCGCAAGCTATAAGTCCGTCATCGCGAGCAAGCTCGCTCCCACAAGGGACCTTTGTACAACGAAGTTCCACTGTGGGAGCGAGTTTGCTCGCGATGAGGCCGTCAACCTCCCATCACTTTCCCCTGCCTGCCAATTGACGATGTGTACATTAAAGTCCAGTATGGATTTATAAGTACATATAAAGTCATCGCCCCACCTTTCTCTGCCAAACCAACAACAACCCGCGAGAGATCGATCATGAAGAAACTTCCCCTCATCACCGGCCTGGCCTTGAGCCTGTTGGCTTCCAGCAGTCTGTTCGCTGCCGAAAAAACCTTGCGCATCGGCATCGAGGCGGCGTACCCGCCATTTGCTTCCAAGACCTCGGAAGGCAAGATCGAGGGGTTCGACTATGACATTGGCAATGCCCTGTGCGCGCAGATGCAAGTCAAGTGCGAGTGGATTGAAGGTGAGTTCGACGGGCTGATTCCGTCGCTCAAGGTGAAGAAGATCGACCTGGCGCTGTCGTCCATGACCATCACTCAAGAGCGCAAGAAATCGGTGGACTTCACCCACAAGTACTACTTCACCTCATCGCGCCTGGTCATGAAGGAAGGGGCGGTGGTCGATGACCAGTACGCCAGCCTCAAGGGTAAGACCGTCGGTGTGCAGCGGGCCACCACCACTGACCGCTACGCCACTGAAGTCCTCGAGCCCAAGGGTGTGATCGTCAAGCGCTACAGCAACAACGAAGAAATCTACATGGACTTGGCGTCCGGTCGCCTGGACGCGATTTTCGCCGACACCATCCCGCTGGAAGACTTCCTGTCGATGCCACGTGGCAAGGGCTATGCGTTTGTCGGCCCCGAACTCAAGGACCCGAAATACGTCGGCGAAGGCGCCGGTATCGCGGTTCGCAAGGGCAATACCCAACTGGTGGCGGACTTGAACAAGGCCATCGATGGGATTCGGGCCAATGGGGAGTATCAGAAGATCCAGGCCAAGTATTTCAAGTCGGATATCTACGGCGACTGATTGACCGCCATCGCGAGCAAGCTCGCTCCCACAGGGAATTTGCGTCGTACACAATATTTGTGTGCAATGAGATCAAATGTGGGAGCGAGCTTGCTCGCGATGAGGCTAGGCCTGGCAATACAAAAACTCAGCCTTTCAATTCCTTCAAATGTTTGTACACCGTCGCCCGCCCCATATTCAGTACGTTCGCCACATAGTTGGACGCGCTCTTGCCCTTGAACGCGCCTTCGGCATGCAGCGCCAGCACCAGCTCGCGTTTGTGGTCGCGGGTCAGCAGGTTCAGGCTCAATTGACGCTCGCGCATCCAGGCGTGCAGGAAGGTGTTGATCCGCTCCTGCCAGTCATCGCGAAACAGTGAGTCCGGCTGAGGGATCAACTTGCTCGGCGACAGGAACAGATCCAGCGCGGCCTTGGCATTCTCGAACAGCGAAATATTCAGGTTGATGCACAGCACCGCCAGCGGATGACCGTCAGCGTCGCGCAGTACGCTGCTGAGGCTGCGAATCTTCTGCCCATCCCAGTTCAGCTTTTCGTACGGCCCGATGTTACGGTCGCTGACGTCTTCGCTGAGCATGTCTTCCAGGGACGAGTCATCGCCAATTTCACGCTTGGACAGGTTGTTGGCGATGTAATCGACTTTCTGCGAGCGCAGGTCGTGCAGCACCACTTCGGCGTGGGGGTAGAACAGCGTGGCGATGGCGTCGGCGATGGTGCGGAAGTTTTCCAGCGCCGGATCGGGTGGCGAGGCAGTCATGACAGGGCTCCAGGCAGCGTCAGCGCCCCGTGAAACAGGGGCGCGGGGGAGTGTGCCGCAATCGCGGCGATGCGTCACCTCAAGGTGGCTCGGCTCAGGCGCTCGGGTGACAGCATGGCGCTGTTCAGGCCGAAACGGGACAGGGCCTCGGGCAGCGGCTGGCCACGCACCAGCGCCGCGCTGGCCTGGCCCATGGCCGGTGAGGTCTGGATGCCGTAGCCACCCTGGGCCGCGACCCAGTACAGCCCGGGCACCTGTGGATCGAAACCGGACAGCAGGTCACCGTCAGGCACGAAACTGCGCAAGCCGGCCCAGGTACGGGTCGGGCGGCGGATGGTCAGGGTGGTGGCTTCTTCGATCTGGTATATGCCCATGGCAATGTCCAGTTCTTCCGGCTGCACGTCATGGGGTTCCACCGGATCGGCGTTGGCTGGCGAGCCGAGGAACATGCCGGCGTCGGGCTTCATGTAGAAGGATTCGTCCAGGCTCACCAGCATTGGCCAGTCATGGATATCCACGCCCTCGGGCCCGGCAAAGATGAATGCTGCACGCCGCTTGGGCTGCAACCCCAGCTTGCGGGCTCCGGCCATTTCGGCAATGTGATCGGCCCAGGCGCCGGCAGCATTGATCAGCACCGGCGCGGTGAACGTCTGGTTGGCGGTTTTCACCTGCCACAGCCCCTGGTCAGCGCGGCTCAACTGCTGCACTTCGCTGTCGGTGTGCACTTCACCGCCACTGCGACGAATACCGCGCAGGTAGCCTTGGTGCAGTGCATCGGTGTCGATGTCGCAGGCCGTGGGATCGTAGATCGCACCGTGCACTTTTTCCCGTCGCAGGATCGGCAGCCGCACACAGGCTTCCTCGGCGCTGAGCAGTTGCATCTGCGGCACCGTGGCCTTGGCGCTGAGGTACTGGTTGTTCAGCTCGGCCGGGTCGCCGGTGAAATCCACGGTCATTTCGCCCCGTGGGGTCAGCAAGGGATGTTCACAGAAACCGGCTGGCGGGGCGTCGAAAAAATCGCGACTGGCCTGGGTCAATGCCCGCACCTGAGGGGTGCCGTAGGCGGCGGTGTACAGCGCCGCCGAACGTCCGGTGGAGTGGTAGGCCGGATGTGATTCGCGTTCGAGCACAATCACCCGGCCGTGGGGGGCGAGCCAGTAACCGGTGGATGCACCGGCGATGCCGCCGCCGATGATGATGAAATCTGCTTGTGTCATGAAGCTCTCCTGTGGAGCACGGTGCCGGGAGTCCGAGGAATTTGTGGGGGCGGCGGTGCGGCGATCCCACAGGGAATCGAGTCGTGTCAGTGGTGGTGCAACCGGTAAAGCGCATTCGCCAGCGCAACATCTTCCAGCCCCAGGCCGATGGACCGGAAGAACACGTGGCGTTGGTAGTCGGGACGCTCCACGTGTTCGCTGAGCAATTCAGGCAAATCGCCGACGATACTCGACGCCGCCCAGCCGTATTGTTCGCCGGCGATCAGCATTTCACCGGCCGAGCCTGGGGTGGTCTGACGATAGTCGCAGAACACGTCCATGTCGTTGAGACTTTGAGGGGGGACTTCATGGGCGCGTGGGGCGTTGGTGCTGATGGAGGTGATCAGCGCCGGTTTGCCCAGCATTTTCGGGTCGAGCACCGCTTTGGCGGACGAGGTGCAGAGCATCACCACATCGGCGTCGTGCAGCGCCGCTTCAAGGGTGTTGGCGATGTGCAGGCGAGGGTCCAGGTCGGTGATCGAAGCCAGCATGTGTGCCGTTTTGCCTTTCAGGCTGGGCGAATAGAGGCTGATTGCTTGCCAGTCCCGCAGGTCCTTGACGTATTGCACATGTGCCCGCGCCACTGCGCCGCTGCCGATGACCGCCAGGCGCCGGGCATTGTGCGGGGCAAGGGCATCGATGGCGACGGCGGTGGTGGCGGCGGTGCGGGCGGTCGTCAGTTCGGCGGAATCGCACAGCAGCAGTGGCTGGCCGGTCTGCATCGACATCAACAAGGTCCAGGCGGTTACCAGTGGGCCTTGCTCGCGCACGATGTAGGGCGAGGTCTTGACCCCGTAGACCTGGTCTTCAGCCAGCACACCCAGGTAATTGATGAAGTCCCCGGCGCCTTGGGGAAACACCACCAATTGCTGGGGCGGCTGCACCGCTTGTCCAGCGGCCAGGTCGCGAAACAGTTTGCGCAGGATTTGCGGCACGTCGATTTGACCGAGCAGTTCCCGGGCCTGGGCTTGGGTCATCAAATAGGGCGTGCTGGACATGGGGGACTCCGGGAAGCTTGAGTAAACTAATTTGTCCATTATGGACTTTTAGTTTAACTGAGCAATATCCCGAGGCAAAAAAAAGCGCAGCCTGTCTTGGCTGCGCTTTTTTGGGGAGACGGTTAAGGGCGCTTGCGCTCGACCGGCCGCAGCAGGTGGGTCGGGGGCATTTCGCAACTGATCTTGCGGCCCAGCAACGTTTCGATCGACGGCAACTGGTAGGAGTCATCTTCGCCAGCGAAGCTGATCGAAACCCCGGCGGCCCCGGCACGACCGGTACGACCGATGCGGTGCACGTAGTCGTCCGGCACTTCCGGCAGGGTGAAGTTGATCACGTGGCTGATGCCGTCGATGTGGATACCACGACCGGCCACGTCGGTGGCCACCAGCACACGGATCTTGCCCTCGCGGAAACCTTCGAGGGTCTTGATGCGCTTGTGCTGGGGAACGTCGCCCGAGAGCTGGGCCGCGTTGACGCCATCGCGCACCAGGCGTTCTTCGATACGCCGCACTTCGTCCTTGCGGTTGGCGAACACCATCACGCGTTCCCAACCGTTGTCGTTGACCAGGTTGTAGAGCAGCTTGTACTTGTCGGCCCCGGCGACTGCATAGATGTGTTGCTCGACGTTTTCGCTGGCGACGTTCTCGGCTTCGATCTCGACGATGGCGGGGTCGGTGGTCCACTGCTTGGCCAGGTTCATCACGTCTTCGGTGAAGGTGGCGGAGAACAGCAGGGTCTGGCGTTCGCTTTTCGGTGGAGTCTGGCGAATGATCTGGCGCACTTGCGGGATGAAGCCCATGTCGAGCATGCGGTCGGCTTCGTCCAGTACCATCACTTCGACCATGTCCAGGTGCACGTCGCCGCGCTGGTTGAAGTCCAGCAGGCGGCCCGGCGTGGCGACCAGGATGTCGCAGTGACGGGCCTCGAGGTGCTTGAGCTGTTTGTCGAAATCCATGCCGCCCACGAACGTCATGACGTTCAGGCCGGTGTACTTGGTCAGGTCGGCGGCGTCCTTGGCGATCTGCACCACCAGCTCGCGGGTCGGCGCGATGATCAGCGCCCGCGGTTCGCCCATGTAGCGTTCCTTGGGCGGCGGGGTCTGGAGCAACTGGGTGATGATGGAAATCAGGAACGCGGCGGTCTTGCCGGTGCCGGTCTGGGCGCGACCGATGGCGTCTTTGCCGGCGAGGGTGTAGCCGAGCACTTGCGCCTGGATCGGCGTGCAGTACGGGAAACCCAGGTCCTGGATGGCATGCATCAGTTCCGGGGCGAGCTTGAAGTCGTGGAAGCGGGTCTTGCCTTCCTGGGGTTCTACGACGAAGTCCTCGAGCTTCCAGGCGACGACCGGCGGTTTCGGTGCGCGTTCGCGGCGTGGCCTGGGGGCTTCGTTACGTGGCTTTTCCGCTGCCGGGGCGGTGACAGGTTGGGAGGCGGGCTCTTTTATTGCCTGTGCAACGGGGGCAGTCCGGCGCGGTTGTTGCGCATCGGTGCGGCTTGGGCCGTGGACGGGGGCGCTTGCGCCAGGCGCGAGTTGCTCGGCCTCGCTTTTACCGAACATCTTCTTGAGTGCTTTGAGCACGGTCATCTCATCGATTGGTTAAGGAATGTACGCCGGCCAGTGTAATGCAAGAAACGGGCGCGGCGTAGTGTGATTGTCAAGGGACCGGCGTGGCGGTCAGCCACTTAGCGCAACCGCTCGGCCAGCCAGGTGCCGATGTCGCGAATCTCCTCGGGTAACACTTCGTGGCCCATTGGGTATTCTCGCCATGTCACGGTGACACCATGCTGCTTTAAATACTCTTTCGCAGTCCGCCCCATGGGGTTGAGTACCACTTCGTCGTATTGCCCGTGCAGCGCCAGGACCGGAATGCGTTGCTGGCTGGCCGATAATTGCAGCTCATCGCTGAAAGTCGGTGCATAAGTAGACAGCGCCACCACGCCACCCAGCGGGCCCTGCCATTTCACGAATGCCGTGTGATAGACCACCGCGCCGCCTTGGGAGAAACCCGCCAGGAAAATCCGCGAGGCGTCTATTCCGCTGGCTCGCTGGGTGTCGATCAAGTCGATGACCCGTTGTGCCGACGCTTCGAGCTGCTGTTCGTCAATGGCCCGCGCGGGGCTCAAGGCGCGGATGTCGTACCAACTGGGCATGGCATAGCCGCCGTTGATCGTTACTGGTTGGGTCGGTGCCTGGGGTAGAAGGAAACGCGTGGTGAGTAAACTTTGCTGCAACATTTCGGCAACCGGCAGGAAATCAAAACGATCGGCGCCCAGGCCGTGGAGCCAGATAACGCACGCGTCGGCAGTGCTGCTGGGCTCAAGAATCAGGGGGTCGGTCATGGTTGTGCTCCAAATCTGTGCGGGCGCGCCCAATCAGTGCGTGATTTCAGTGCGTGCCCGGTGTCTCAGTTAATTAGATGTCGCAAAGTTGAAAGTTTTTGTCTTGACGTGTTTTACAACGGCTAAGCGCAGCGGTCTGGTACGGGCTTTGCTACGGGTGTACCTGAGTGATGATTCTTACGCTGTGCGGTAACACTATCAGTTCACCGCTACGCATGGGATATCAGAAATCCGGTGATGAATGTTCGCCAACAGCCGCTACGGGCTTCGCGAACGTGAAGGGCTACAGCCCGTTCGGCCGATTGGTGAGAGATGGGCATGACCACTGTTTACGGACATCCTCATTATTAGACTCATAGCGAAGGTCCAGACGTCGGTTGACCCTAAAAAAAGCCAACAAGGGTCGGCAATGCCCCAAAAGGGTGCGACAGGGCTCGAGCTCCGACACAACAAGAGCAAAACTGGAGGTTTGAATGAAGTTACTGAAATCCACCCTGGCCGTCGTGACTGCAGCAGCAGTACTTGGTGTCAGCGGGTTCGCTCAAGCGGGTGCAACTCTGGATGCCGTGCAGAAGAAAGGTTTTGTGCAATGTGGTGTGAGTGATGGCCTGCCGGGTTTCTCGGTGCCTGATTCGACCGGCAAGATCCTGGGTATCGACGCCGACTTCTGTCGTGCCGTGGCCGCTGCTGTATTCGGCGACGCGAACAAAGTGAAATTCAGCCAACTGAACGCCAAGGAGCGTTTCACCGCACTGCAGTCTGGTGAAATCGATATCCTGTCGCGCAACACCACCATGACCAGCTCCCGTGACGCGGGCATGGGCCTGAAATTCCCAGGCTTCATCACCTATTACGATGGCATCGGCTTCCTGGTTAACAAAAAGCTGGGCGTCAAGAGTGCCAAGGAACTGGACGGTGCAACCATCTGCATCCAGGCCGGTACCACCACCGAGCTGAACGTTTCCGACTACTTCCGCGGCAACGGCTTGAAATACACCCCGATCACCTTCGACACCTCCGATGAAAGCGCCAAGTCGCTGGAATCCGGCCGTTGCGACGTGCTGACCTCCGACAAGTCCCAACTGTTCGCCCAGCGCAGCAAGCTGGCTTCGCCGAAAGACTATGTGGTTCTGCCGGAAACCATTTCCAAGGAACCGCTGGGCCCGGTCGTGCGTAATGGCGATGACGAGTGGCTGGCCGTTGTGCGTTGGACTGGCTACGCCATGCTCAATGCTGAAGAAGCCGGTATCACTTCGAAAAACGTCGAGGCTGAAGCCAAGTCCACCAAGAACCCCGACGTCGCTCGTATGCTCGGTGCCGACGGTGAGTACGGCAAGGACCTGAAACTGCCGAAAGACTGGGTCGTGCAGATCGTCAAGCAAGTCGGCAACTACGGTGAAGTGTTCGAGCGCAACCTCGGCAAAGGCACCCCGCTGGAAATCGATCGCGGCCTGAACGCGCTGTGGACCAACGGCGGCATTCAATACGCACCACCAGTGCGCTGATGGTTCTGTCACCCGGTGGGCCAACCACCGGGTGATGTTCTGTTCCATTCTTTGCGGGGCACTTCATGCAAAATTCAATCGGCGCACCTAAGCAGAGGCTCAGCCTCAGCGATCCACGAGTGCGTGCGTGGGTATTTCAGATCGTCACCATCGTGGCGGTTATCTCGCTGGGTTGGTTTCTGTTCGATAACACGCAGACCAACCTCGAGCACCGGGGCATCACTTCCGGTTTCAGCTTCCTGGAGCGCAGTGCCGGTTTCGGCATCGCTCAAACCCTGATCGACTATACCGAGGCGGACAGTTATGCCCGCGTCTTTGTCATCGGGCTGCTCAATACGCTGCTGGTGACATTCATTGGTGTCATCCTGGCGACGATTCTCGGTTTCATAGTCGGTGTGGCCCGACTGTCGAAAAACTGGATCATCGCCAAAGTAGCGACGGTGTATGTGGAGGTTTTCCGCAACATCCCGCCGCTGCTACAGATCCTGTTCTGGTACTTCGCGGTGTTCCTGACCATGCCGGGGCCGCGGGCCGCCCATAACTTCGGCGACACCTTCTTTGTCAGCAGCCGGGGTTTGAACATGCCGGCCGCGCTGACTGCGGACGGGTTCTGGCCGTTCGTGACCAGCGTCGTGCTGGCCATCGTCGCCATCGTACTGATGACGCGCTGGGCGAATAAGCGTTTCGAAGCAACCGGCGAGCCGTTCCACAAATTCTGGGTTGGCCTGGCGCTGTTCCTGGTCATCCCGGCACTGTGCGCCCTCATCTTCGGCGCGCCTGTACGTTGGGAAATGCCGACGCTGCAAGGCTTCAACTTTGTTGGCGGCTGGGTGCTGATTCCGGAATTGCTGGCCTTGACCCTGGCGCTGACGGTGTACACCGCGGCGTTCATCGCCGAAATCGTGCGTTCGGGCATCAAGTCGGTGAGCCATGGCCAGACCGAGGCGGCTCACTCGCTGGGCCTGCGCAACGGGCCGACCCTGCGCAAGGTGATCATCCCGCAAGCCCTGCGTGTGATCATCCCGCCGCTGACCAGCCAATACCTGAACCTGGCGAAGAACTCTTCGCTGGCGGCCGGTATCGGTTACCCGGAAATGGTTTCGTTGTTTGCCGGCACGGTGCTGAACCAGACCGGGCAGGCCATTGAGGTCATTGCCATCACCATGAGCGTGTACCTGGCGATCAGTATCAGCATTTCCCTGCTGATGAACTGGTACAACAAGCGCATTGCGCTGATCGAGCGGTGAGGAAAAGCGCATGACATCCCATACTTTCAAACCTGACATGCCCCCTCCGAGCAACAGCATCGGCGTGCTGGCGTGGATGCGCGCGAACATGTTCTCCAGCTGGCTCAACACGCTGCTGACACTGTTTGCGTTCTACCTGATCTACCTGGTGGTTCCACCGCTTCTCAGTTGGGCGATTATCGATGCCAACTGGGTCGGTACCACCCGTGCCGACTGCACCAAGGACGGCGCCTGCTGGGTGTTCATCCAGCAGCGTTTCGGTCAGTTCATGTACGGCTACTACCCGACGGACCTGCGCTGGCGCGTCGACCTGACCGTATGGCTGGCAGTGATCGGTGTGGCGCCGCTGTTCATCTCGCGCTTCCCGCGCAAGGCGATCTACGGCCTGAGCTTCCTGGTGCTGTATCCCATCATCGCCTGGTGCCTGCTGCACGGTGGCGTATTCGGCCTGAAGGCCGTGGCAACCAGCCAATGGGGCGGCCTGATGCTGACCCTGGTGATCGCCACCGTCGGTATCGCTGGCGCATTGCCGCTGGGTATAGTCCTGGCCCTGGGTCGGCGCTCGAACATGCCAGCGATTCGCGTCGTCTGCGTGACCTTCATCGAGTTCTGGCGCGGCGTGCCGTTGATCACGGTGCTGTTCATGTCCTCGGTGATGCTGCCGCTGTTCCTGCCTGAAGGCATGAACTTCGACAAGCTGCTGCGGGCACTGATCGGCGTGATCCTGTTCCAGTCGGCTTACGTGGCTGAAGTGGTGCGTGGTGGCCTGCAAGCAATCCCCAAAGGTCAGTACGAAGCGGCCGCGGCGATGGGCCTGGGCTACTGGCGCAGCATGGGCCTGGTGATTTTGCCGCAAGCCCTGAAGATGGTGATCCCGGGTATCGTCAACACCTTCATCGCGTTGTTCAAGGACACCAGCCTGGTAATCATCATCGGCCTGTTCGACCTGCTCAACAGCGTGAAACAAGCTGCCGCGGACCCGAAATGGCTGGGCATGGCTACTGAAGGTTATGTGTTCGCCGCCCTGGTGTTCTGGATTTTCTGTTTTGGTATGTCCCGCTATTCCATGCATTTGGAACGCAAGCTGGACACTGGCCACAAGCGTTAGGAGTTGACTCATGAGTGAAGCGATCAAACAGCCTGTGAGCCCTGAAGGCATTATTCAGATGCAGGGCGTAAACAAGTGGTACGGCCAGTTCCACGTGTTGAAAGACATCAACCTGAACGTCCAGCAGGGCGAACGTATCGTGTTGTGCGGCCCGTCGGGCTCCGGCAAGTCCACCACCATCCGCTGCCTCAACCGCCTGGAAGAGCACCAGCAGGGTCGTATCGTGGTCGACGGCGTGGAACTGACCAACGACCTCAAGCAGATCGAAGCGATCCGCCGTGAAGTCGGCATGGTGTTCCAGCACTTCAACCTGTTCCCGCACCTGACCATCCTGCAGAACTGCACCCTGGCGCCAATGTGGGTACGCAAGATGCCCAAGCGCAAGGCCGAGGAAATCGCCATGCACTACCTGGAGCGCGTGCGCATCCCAGAGCAGGCGCACAAGTACCCGGGCCAGCTCTCCGGCGGTCAGCAACAGCGCGTGGCCATCGCCCGTGCCCTGTGCATGAAGCCGAAAATCATGCTGTTCGATGAGCCGACCTCGGCCCTCGACCCGGAAATGGTGAAAGAAGTGCTGGACACCATGATCGGCCTGGCCGAAGACGGCATGACCATGCTCTGCGTGACCCACGAGATGGGCTTTGCCCGTACCGTGGCCAACCGCGTGATCTTCATGGACAAGGGTGAAATCGTCGAGCAGGCAGCGCCGAACGACTTCTTCGACAACCCGCAGAATGACCGCACCAAGCTGTTCCTGAGCCAGATCCTGCATTGATCCGGCTTTAGGCAGTGAAATAAGCCCGGACTTGTCCGGGTTTATTTTTTTGCAGCAGACTCAGTGAGTCGTGAGGGTTTCGTGCTCTTTGTGCACCGTAGTCTTGAATCCTCTCAAGTCCACACCTTCAGCCAGGGTTCGTGCATCTGCAAGCAAATGCGGGTAGCGATCAAGCAGGCGCATCAGCAGCATCAACGCTTTTGGTGGCAATACCTCACCGCGCTCATAGCGGGAAAACGCGTTGTGTCCGCCACCTGACAAAAACGACACCGCTTCTTTTTGCGACAGATGCAGTTTGCGACGGATGCGTTTCATCTCTTCGCCGATCATTCTCCTGGCCGCGTTGACCAGCTCATCACCTGCGTGGTCGTAGCGATCCGAGCAGCTTGAATCGAGCTCGACTTCGCCGCACATCTGACATTCCCAGCCAGACAAGTCATCGACCCGGCATTCCAGTCCCTTGACGCTCATGGTTTCGCCGCGACCTTCGAAATGCAACATGCCCTCCTGGGCACCACAGCTGAAGCACTGCTGATTTTTCATGAGTTTTTCTCCTTGAAGGAAATTACCGGTGGGCCTCCACTGGGGCGGCACATTACCTTCAGGTAAATCTCCAGACCGTGTGAATGGGCGTGATAGACGTCATGCCAGACTCGATGATCGTCATAGGTAGTCATCGATTTGTAGAACTGTTTTCGCTCAAGCCCATGGATGACCTGCTGCATGTCCGAGACGTTTAAACCGAGCGTCCGAGCAGTGTTCTTCGCAGTGCTGGTGAAAGCTTTCCCTTTAAGCCGCCTGACATCCGCCTGTATCGCCACCAAGGCGTAATGGGGTGTGTTCTTTTCCATGGACGGTGTGCCTTGTCCTTAAAATTACCCTTAAAGGGTAATATTGACTAATCGAAAATTTCGCACCTTTTCCGTCCCATTGACCCTAGGCAATTGCCGTCCTACGCGAAGCTGACTAACATGTCAGAAAATTCATCCTATGATTGGATGAAAGGGTGGACTCCATGTCAGATATTTCTCCATTAATGAAACGCTCCTTGGTCGATCAGGCCTTGGAACAATTGCGCCGGCGTATCAGCGATGGGGTGTGGGCTGTCGGCCAGCGCTTGCCCACCGAGCCGGAGCTGGTGGCGGAGCTGGGTATCAGCCGTAACACCGTGCGCGAAGCCATGCGCGTGCTGGCGTTTTCCGGGTTGATCGAGATCCGCCAGGGCGACGGCAGCTACGTGCGGGCAGTGGTTGACCCGCTGGATACGCTCAAGGTGCTGTCGCGCTGTTCGCTGGAACAGGCCCGGGAAACCCGGCATATCCTGGAGGTGGAGGCCATTGGCCTGGCGGCGCTGCGGCGTACCGATGAGGATCTGCTTGCCTTGCGCCGGGCGCTGCAGGACAGCGCCGAGCACTATCACGGCGACCTGGAGCACTACATCGCCTGCGACCTGGTGTTCCACCGCCTCCTGGTGGATGCCGCGCACAACCCTGCGCTCAGTGAACTCTATCGCTACTTCTCCAGCGTCATTGGCGCACAGCTGCGCCAGAGCCTCAACATCACCCCGCGCCATCAACATGTGTTCGACCTGCACGTCGAAATTCTCGAAGCCGTCGAACGCCAAGACCCGGAGCAGGCCAAGGCCCTTTGCCGGCAGTTGATCAATGAACCCTGAACCAGAGCTTTCCATGTCCCGCGATCTGCTTGACCCTGCCACTTCGACGGCGCCCAAACGCGCCGCCGAACTTGAAGAACTGTTGATCGACGCCGAGGCCGACGATGAGCAGGCCCAGCAGCGCCATCCGTTGGTGCGTCGCCCCTGGCTGTTGCTGCTTGGGTTGATCCTGGTGGCGCTGAACCTGCGTCCGGCGTTGTCGAGCATGGCGCCGTTGCTCAGCGAAGTGTCGAGAAGCCTCGGCCTGTCGGCTGCCCAGGCCGGTTTGCTGACCACATTGCCTGTGCTTTGCCTGGGCTTGTTCGCGCCGCTGGCACCGGTGCTGGCGCGGCGCTTCGGTGCCGAACGCGTGGTGCTGGGGATCTTGTTGACGCTGGCGGGCGGGATTGTCTTGCGCAGCGCCTTCGGTCAGGTCGGGCTGTTTGTCGGCAGCATCCTGGCCGGCGCGAGTATCGGTGTGATCGGCGTGCTGCTGCCGGGCATCGTCAAACGTGACTTCGCCAAGCAGGCTGGCACCATGACCGGTGTCTACACCATGGCTTTATGCCTGGGCGCGGCGATGGCGGCCGGGGCGACGGTGCCGTTGAGCGAGCACCTTGGCCACAGTTGGGCCTTGGGCCTGGGGTTCTGGGTGGTCCCGGCGCTGCTGGCCGCGGTGTTCTGGTTGCCGCAAGTGGGCGAGAAACACGGTGCCCACCAAGTGGCGTACCGGGTTCGCGGCTTGCTGCGTGATCCCCTGGCCTGGCAAGTGACGTTGTACATGGGGCTGCAATCGTCCCTGGCCTACATCGTCTTTGGCTGGCTGCCGTCGATCCTGATTGGACGTGGCCTGACCCCGACTCAAGCCGGGCTCGTGCTGTCCGGTTCGGTCATCGTGCAGTTGATCAGTTCCCTCGCGGCGCCTTGGCTGGCAACACGCGGCAAAGACCAGCGCCTGGCCATCGTGATCGTCATGCTCATGGTCCTGGGCGGGCTGTTCGGTTGCCTCTACGCTCCGCTCGATGGCTTGTGGGGCTGGGCGATCCTGCTGGGCTTGGGGCAGGGTGGGGCATTCAGCCTGGCGCTCACGCTGATCGTGTTGCGTTCGCGGGACGCTCACGTGGCCGCCAACCTTTCCAGCATGGCCCAGGGCTTCGGCTATACGTTGGCGTCGCTGGGGCCGTTCGCCGTGGGTGTGGTCCACGACTTGACCGGCGGCTGGCATGCCCTGGGCTGGATCTTCGGCCTGGTTGGCCTGGGGGCGATCATCGCGGGCATCGGCGCAGGCCGGGCGTTGTACGTTGGGGTCAGCAGCGAAAGGGTCACTGACCGTCATTGATATCATTTTCATGGCGAATGACGATAGTCTTCCCTGCGGCGGCAGATTATCGTGCAGGCCTACTGAAACGTTTTTCGGAGCCTGTCCATGAGTGATGCCAACAACGCCTTGATCAGCCGTTTTTATCAAGCCTTCCAGCGCCTGGACGCCGAAGCCATGAGCGCTTGCTACACCGACGACGTGCTGTTCAGCGACCCGGCGTTTGGCGAACTGCATGGGCGCGATGCCGGCGACATGTGGCGCATGTTGACGACTCGGGCCAAGGACTTTTCCCTGACCTTCGATAACGTGCGCAGCGATGAGCGTACCGGCGGTGCTCATTGGGTGGCGACGTATTTGTTCAGCCAGACCGGCAACATCGTGATCAATGACATTCAGGCGCGCTTCGTTTTTCGCGACGGCAAGATCTGCGAGCACCACGACAGCTTCGATCTGTGGCGCTGGTCTCGCCAGGCATTGGGCACCAAGGGTCTGTTGCTGGGCTGGACACCGCTGGTGCGCAACGCCGTAAGGTCCCAGGCGCTCAAGGGGCTGCGGGCGTTCCAGGCCAGTCGCTGATAAGATCGCGGCTTGTCTTTGCCGACCTGTTGAACATCTTGTGACGACTGCCGCCCCCTCTCCCGATCTGCCTGCACAAGGCCCCGCCGAAGCGGACAAACCCTGGTTCGTCTACCTGGTGCGGGCCGCCAACGGCTCGCTGTACTGCGGCATCAGTGATGACCCGGTGCGGCGTTTCGCCAAGCATCAAAGCGGCAAGGGCGCACGCTTCTTCCTTTCCAGCCCGGCAGTGGCCCTGGTGTACACCGAGGCTTGTCGCGACAAGGGCGAGGCCCTGCGCCAGGAGCGGCTGATCAAAAAGCTCAGGAAAAGCGCCAAGGAATGCCTGGTGGCCAGTGCGCTGTCGCTACATCAGCCGGGCTGATAGGCCTTTATCAGGCCGGTAGGCTGGCCCGGCCAGGCGCGTTAAGCTGTAGGACTTCATTCCTGCAATGGGCAATCTCATGTCAGAGCTGATCCTTCATCATTACCCAACGTCTCCTTTCGCGGAAAAAGCCCGACTGCTGCTGGGCTTCAAGGGGCTGTCCTGGCGTTCGGTGAGCATCCCGCCGATGATGCCCAAGCCTGACCTGACGGCGCTGACGGGCGGTTATCGCAAAACCCCGGTCTTGCAGATCGGCGCGGATATCTATTGCGATACGTCACTGATGGCCCGCCGCCTGGAGCAGGAGAAAGCCTCGCCGGCGCTGTTCCCCGAAGGCCGCGAGATGATCGCCGCGTCTTTCGCGGCGTGGGCCGATTCGGTGGTGTTCCAGCATGCGGTGAGCCTGGTGTTCCAGCCGGAGTCGGTGGCGGTACGTTTCGCCAAGCTATCGCCCGAAGCGATCAAGGCGTTCGTCAGCGACCGCGCCGGGCTGTTCAGCGGTGGCACGACGACCCGCTTGGCTGCCGAGCAGGCCAAGCACCAATGGCCGACGATCATGGCGCGCCTGGAGCAACAGTTGCAGCGTGAGGAGGGTGATTTCCTGTTGGGTGATCCGTCGATTGCCGACTTCGCCATGGCCCATTCGCTGTGGTTCCTCAAGGGCACTCCGGTGACCTCGCCGCTGGTGGATGCGTATCCGGCTGTTTCGGCATGGTTGGCGCGGGTGCTGGGTTTTGGTCATGGTGCCTCGAGCCAGATGAGTGCTGAAGAGGCCTTGGAGGTTGCTCGCAACGCTACGCCGGCAGCGCTGCCGGATGAGGCATTCGATGAGCCGAACGGTTTCACGACAGGGCAACAGGTGAGCATCGCCGCGACCGACTATGGTGTTGATCCGGTGGCTGGGGAGTTGGTGTTTGCCGGGAGCGAGGAATTGATTCTGCGTCGTGAAGACGCGCGTGGCGGGGTGGTGCATGTGCACTTTCCGCGGCTCGGGTTTCGGATCGAGGCTCGATGAACAACGAATGACCTTGTGGGAGCCAGCTTGCTCGCGATGAGGCCCTCAAACCTATATCGCGGACAATGCCCTGAGAATATTCTCCGGCTCATACCCACGAATCAACGTGCCGTTCACATCCAGGATCGGAATCCCCCGGCCACCCAGCGCCTCATAGGTCTTGCGCGCTTCGGTGTCCTTCTCGATATCGAACTCGCGAAACGGCACGCCTTTTTCATCCAGGAACCGCCGGGTGGCCTTGCAGTAGCCGCACCAGTCGGTGGCGTACAGCACCACGCGGGCATTGCTGCGAATCTGCTCGGCAACCATCTGCGACGGGTTGAACACCCGCTCGATCTTGCCCCAGTTCTGATAGGCCACCACCACCAGCAGAACCAGCAGGCACTTCTTCAGCGCCCCGGCGAGCATCAGTTGCGCCGCTTGAGCTGATCGGTGAGCGACGTGGGCAACCCTTTGATGATCAACGTACCGGCTTCCTCGTCATACTCGATCTTGGAACCCAGCAAGTGCGCTTCGAAGCTGATGGACAAGCCTTCGGCGCGGCCGGTGAAGCGGCGGAATTGGTTGAGGGTGCGTTTATCCGCCGGGATCTCCGGCGACAACCCGTAGTCCTTGTTGCGGATGTGATCGTAGAAGGCTTTCGGTCGATCTTCGTCGATCAGCTCGGAGAGTTCTTCCAGGCCCATCGGCTCGCCGAGCTTGGCCTGGCTGCTGGCGTAGTCGACCAGGGTCTTGGTCTTTTCCCGGGCGTCGTCTTCCGGTAGGTCTTCGCTTTCGACGAAGTCACTGAAGGCCTTGAGCAGGGTACGGGTTTCGCCGGGGCCGTCGACGCCTTCCTGGCAGCCAATGAAATCGCGGAAGTACTCCGAAACCTTCTTGCCGTTCTTGCCCTTGATGAACGAGATGTATTGCCTGGACTGCTTGTTGTTCTGCCATTCCGACACGTTGATCCGCGCCGCCAGGTGCAACTGGCCCAGGTCCAGGTGGCGGGACGGGGTCACGTCCAGCTCATCGGTCACCGCCACGCCTTCGCTGTGGTGCAGCAGGGCGATGGCCAGGTAATCGGTCATGCCTTGCTGGTAATGGGCGAACAGCACGTGGCCGCCCACCGACAGGTTGGACTCCTCCATCAGCTTTTGCAGGTGTTCCACCGCCACGCGACTGAACGCGGTGAAATCCTTGCCGCCGTCCAGGTACTCCTTCAGCCAGCCGCTGAACGGATGCGCCCCGGACTCGGCATGGAAAAAGCCCCAGGCCTTGCCTTGCTTGGCGTTATAGCTTTCGTTGAGGTCGGCGAGCATGTTCTCGATGGCCGCGGACTCTGCCAGTTCGGAGTCGCGGGCATGGAGCACGGCAGGGGTGCCGTCGGGTTTTTTGTCGATCAGGTGGACGATGCAATGACGGATCGGCATGGATTTCTCGGCTGATGAAAGAGAGGAGGGCGCGCTCCCCGAAAAAGGGCCCAGTGTACCGCAATCACTGGTTTTGGAACCCGGCAAAGACCCTTTCAGACCCGTCCGACAGCCTATATGCATTTTTTTAACGTTTTAGCGCAAGAAAGCTGACCAAATGGGTAGCTAGAAGCGGATATTTCAGAGGCGTTGTGCTAGTTTTGCCCGGTCTTACGCGATGTCACTGCGTTAAGCGTGCATTCAGCATCTGTCAGGTCGAACCAAACCCGGTTTTCGGCATCTATTACCCCGATCCGTCGCGGTGATTGCCGAGGGTGCCTGATCAACAGAGATCGGGCTCGATGGCTGACACTGCACTCTGCAATCCATATGAATTTGATAGGGAAGGAACACTACATGGCTCTTACTAAAGACCAACTGATCGCTGATTTGGCTGAATCTGTAGACGCACCAAAAGCTACCGTGCGTGCTCTGCTGGACCAACTGGGCCAAGTCGTTGCCGATCAGCTGGAAAATGGCGGCGAAATCACTCTGCCAGGCGTTGGCAAGCTGAAAGTCACCGAGCGTCCTGCCCGTACCGGCCGCAACCCTTCGACTGGCGCTGCCATCGAAATCGCAGCCAAGAAAGTGATCAAGCTGGTTGTGGCCAAAGGCCTGACCGACGCGGTCAACAAGTAAGACCGCTGTAAAAAAAACCGTGCCTCGGAGCGATCCGGGCACGGTTTTTTATTGCCTTGGAAACCGCCCCGTAGGCTGCGATCTTTCCCCTGGCAGTTGAATCTCGAGCGAAAGATCAAAAGATCGCAGCCTCGCTTCGCTCGACAGCTCCTACAGTGGAGCCGTGTCTTTCTGATCCTTGCGAATCCAGCGGGCCTGGCGCCAGGCCTGCTGCTGCGCCTCGGTCTGGAAGGTCCAGGCCACGAAACGACTCTGTTTCTGGCCCTGGGACATCTCCACCACCTGACTGTGCAGCGCCCCGGCCTTTTTCAGTGCGGCTTGAATCGCTGGCAGGTTCGACGCCTTCGACACCAGGGTGCTGAACCACAGCACTTGCCCGGCCAGTTGTGCGCTTTCGCCGATCAGTTGCGTCACGAATCGGGCTTCCCCACCCTCGCACCACAACTCCGCAGCTTGACCGCCGAAATTCAGCACCGGCAGCTTGCGCTTCGGATCGGCCTTGCCCAGTGCCCGCCACTTGCGCTGGCTGCCCTTGGTGGCTTCCTCCAGGGAGGCATGGAACGGCGGGTTGCACATCGTCAGGTCGAACCGTTCGCCGTCTTCCAGCAGGCCTAGGAGAATCTGCTTGCGGTTGGCTTGCTGGCGCAACTGGATGGCCTTGTTCAAGCCATTGGACTGGACGATGGCCTTGGCCGAGGCGATGGCCGTCGGGTCGATCTCCGAGCCCAGGAAGTGCCAGCGGTAGTCGCTGTAGCCGATCAGCGGATAGACGCAGTTGGCGCCGGTGCCAATGTCCAGCACCTTGACCGCCGCCCCGCGGGGAATTTCACCAGCGTTGTGGCTGGCGAGCAAATCGGCGAGGAAATGCACATAGTCCGCACGCCCTGGCACTGGAGGGCACAGGTAATCGGTCGGAATGTCCCAATGAGCGATGCCATAGAAGGATTTAAGCAGCGCCCGGTTGAACACCCGTACGGCTTCGGGGCTGGCGAAGTCGATGCTTTCCTTGCCATAGGGGTTGATGATCACGAACTTCGCCAGTTCCGGCGTGCTCTTGATCAACGCTGGGAAGTCATAGCGGCCCTGGTGGCGGTTGCGCGGATGCAGGCTGGCTTTCTCGCGCGGTGCCACGGCTTTGGCCGGCGGGGCGGACTTGGGCTTCTGGCGGGCAGGTTTGGGTGTGCGGGGGGCGGTCATGGGCGAGTCGATTCGGGGATGGCTCAAAAAGTGGCGGGCATTGTCCCACATCCAGCCCCTGCGAACCCAACTGCAACGATCGGCGCGATCTACTGTGGGAGCGAGCTTGCTCGCGATAGCGGTGCGTCAGCTTGCCCCCATGTTGAATGTACTGCCGTCATCGCTAGCAAGCTCGCTCCCACAATAGTTGTTCAGTGTTCGCAAGAAAGTGACAGGCATGAAAAAGGAGGTCCAACTGGACCTCCTTTTTCATTGCGAACCGCCGTTACAGGCTGGCAATCCGCTCATGCTGCTCGGCCAGCTTGCCCAAGGCCTGTTCCGCCTCGGCCAGTTTGGCCCGTTCCTTCTCGATGACTTCGGCCGGCGCCTTGTCGACGAAGCCGGCGTTGGACAGTTTGCCGCCGACCCGCTGCACTTCGCCTTTGAGGCGCAGGATTTCCTTGTCCAGACGCGCCAGTTCGGCGGCCTTGTCGATCAGGCCGGCCATTGGCACCAGCACTTCCATCTCGCCAACCAGGGCGGTGGCCGACAGTGGCGCTTCTTCGCCGGCTGCCAGGACCGTCACCGATTCGAGCTTCGCCAGTTTCTTGAGCAGTGGCTCGTTTTCGTTGAGGCGGCGCAGGTCTTCGGCGCTGGCGTTTTTCAGGAACAGGGTCAGAGGCTTGCCCGGGCCGATGTTCATTTCGGCGCGGATGTTACGCAGGCCCAGCATGAAGGTCTTGAGCCACTCGATGTCGTCTTCGGCCGCCGGATCGATGCGGGTTTCGTTGGCCACCGGCCACGGTTGCAGCATGATCGTCTTGCCTTGGACGCCTGCCAGCGGTGCGATGCGCTGCCAGATTTCCTCGGTGATGAACGGCATGAATGGATGCGCCAGGCGCAGGGCCACTTCCAGCACGCGCACCAGGGTGCGACGGGTGCCGCGCTGGCGTTCGACCGGGGCGTTTTCGTCCCACAGCACAGGCTTGGACAGCTCCAGGTACCAGTCGCAATACTGGTTCCAGATGAACTCGTACAAGGCTTGCGCGGCCAGGTCGAAACGGAACTGATCGAGCTGGCGAGTTACCTCGGCCTCGGTGCGTTGCAACTGCGAAATGATCCAGCGATCGGCCAGGCTCAGCTCAAAGGCTTCGCCGTTCTGGCCGCAGTCTTCGCCTTTATCGAGCACGTAGCGCGCGGCGTTCCAGATCTTGTTGCAGAAGTTGCGATAGCCTTCGACGCGGCCCATGTCGAACTTGATGTCGCGACCGGTGGACGCCAGCGAGCAGAAGGTGAAGCGCAGGGCGTCGGTGCCGTAGCTGGCGATGCCCTCGGCGAATTCTTCGCGGGTGGCTTTTTCGATCTTCTTCGCCAGTTTCGGCTGCATCAGGCCGGAAGTGCGTTTCTGCACCAGGGTTTCCAGGTCGATGCCGTCGATGATGTCCAGCGGGTCGAGGACGTTGCCCTTGGACTTGGACATCTTCTGGCCCTGGCCGTCGCGCACCAGGCCGTGGACATAGACGGTCTTGAACGGCACTTGCGGCGTGCCGTCTTCGTTCTTCACCAGGTGCATGGTCAGCATGATCATCCGGGCGACCCAGAAGAAAATGATGTCGAAGCCGGTGACCAGTACGTCGGTGGAGTGGAATTTCTTCAGGAACTCGGTCTGCTGCGGCCAGCCCAGGGTGGAGAAGGTCCACAGGCCGGAACTGAACCAGGTGTCGAGGACGTCGTTGTCCTGCGCCAGGGCAACGTCCGGGCCGAGGTTGTGCTTGGCGCGGACTTCGGCTTCATCACGGCCGACATAGACTTTGCCCGACTCGTCGTACCAGGCCGGGATGCGATGGCCCCACCACAGTTGACGGCTGATGCACCAATCCTGGATGTCGCGCATCCACGAGAAGTACATGTTTTCGTATTGCTTGGGCACGAACTGGATGCGGCCGTCTTCGACAGCGGCAATCGCAGGCTCGGCCAGCGGCTTGGTGGACACGTACCACTGGTCGGTCAACCACGGCTCGATGATGGTGCCGGAGCGGTCGCCTTTCGGGACTTTCAGGGCGTGATCGTCGACGCTGACCAGCAGGCCGGCGGCATCGAACGCCGCGACGATCTGTTTGCGCGCTTCGAAGCGGTCGAGGCCGGCGTATTCGGCCGGGATCTGGCCATCGATGCTGTCGTTCAGCGTGCCGTCGAGGTTGAACACCTGGGCCGCCGGCAAGACGTTGGCGTTCTTGTCGAAGATGTTCAGCAGCGGCAGGTTGTGGCGCTTGCCGACTTCGTAGTCGTTGAAGTCGTGGGCCGGGGTGATTTTCACGCAGCCGGTGCCGAATTCGGGGTCGCAGTAGTCGTCACCGATGATCGGGATGCGACGGCCAACCAGGGGCAGTTCGACGAATTTGCCAATCAGGGCCTGGTAGCGCTCATCGTTCGGGTTCACCGCCACGGCGGCGTCGCCCAGCATGGTTTCCGGACGCGTGGTGGCGACGATCAGGTAATCCTTGCCTTCGGCGGTCTTGGCGCCGTCGGCCAGCGGGTACTTCAGGTTCCACAGGAAACCTTTCTCGTCGTGGTTCTCCACTTCGAGGTCGGAAATGGCCGTGTGCAACTTGGTGTCCCAGTTGACCAGGCGCTTGCCGCGATAGATCAGCCCGTCTTCATGCAGGCGCACGAAGGCTTCCTTCACCGCTTCCGAAAGACCGTCGTCCATGGTGAAGCGCTCGCGACTCCAGTCCACGGACGAGCCGAGGCGACGGATCTGGCGGCTGATGTTGCCCCCGGACTCGTCTTTCCATTCCCAGACTTTCTCGAGGAATTTCTCGCGGCCCAGGTCATGGCGACTCTGGCCCTGGGCTTCGAGGCGGCGCTCCACCAGCATCTGCGTGGCGATACCGGCGTGGTCGGTGCCCGGCTGCCACAAGGTGTTGCGACCTTGCATGCGCCGGAAGCGGATCAGGGCATCCATGATCGCGTTGTTGAAACCGTGGCCCATGTGCAGGCTGCCGGTGACGTTCGGCGGCGGGATCATGATGGTGTAGGAATCGCCCGCGCCTTGCGGAGCGAAATAATTCTCGGACTCCCAGGTGTTGTACCAGGAAGTTTCAATGGCGTGCGGCTGGTAGGTCTTATCCATGCGCGGCGGGACCCTATTGGCATTTATTCAGGAAAAGCCGGGAAGTATAGCGGGGCGAAGGACGCAGGGCGAGCCGCAACAAGTCCCTGTGGCGAGGGCGCTTGCTCGCGCCAGGCACTGTAGGAGCTGCCGAAGGCTGCGATCTTTTGATCTTGATCTTGATCTTTTCGGTTTTCGCTTAGGACTCAATTGTCCGGGACAAGATCGCAGCCTCGTTGCACTCGACAGCTCCTACATCGTGTCCGGCCGGAGCAGGCGCCCGAGCCACTAAAACATATATGAACCGGGTTATTCGTACTGACTGAGCAGCCGCTCCATCCGCGCATCCAGCCGGCGTTTGATCTCGGTCTCGATGTGGGGGGCGAAGTCGTCGATGACGTCTTGCATGATCAACTGTGCGGCAGCGCGTAGTTCGCGGTCCAGGTGCAGCAGGGCGTCGGGGCCCTTGGCTTCGGTATTGGCGGCAGGCTTGGGTTCGGGCTGGCCGTTGATCGGCTCGAACAGCAGGGGGATCTGTTCGTCATGCACCGGCTCGTGCACGACCGTGTCGGTCAGCAGCGGCGGTTGCAGGTTGTCGTCGCCGAGCAGTTGGCGGATCGACTCGAGGTCATCCAACAGATGCGCGGGCTTTTGTGGCGGTTTTGGAGTGTCCATCGTAGGGCTCAGAGTCGCTGTAAACGGTGGTCTTGCAGAGGATAGCCCTGTTCGCGGTAGAAACGGAAACTCTCCCGCGCGGCTTGTCGGATGACCGGGTCTTCGACCACCACTTCCGCCACACGGGCGAAGCGCGGGGCAAAGGCCGGTACTTTCAGGTCGAGGTTGACCAGCAGATCCTGGTGCTGGCCGCAGTCGTCCCCCAGCCCCAGCACGATCAACCCTTCGGGTTCGTTTTCGGCCGGGCCGTGGGGCACGAAGCTCTCGCCCTTGAAAGCCCACAGGCGTGCGTCCAGGTCTTCACGCTGGGCGGCATCGCTGCAATGCAGGTAGATGCGGTGCCCCATGCGCCAGGCCTTTTCGACGAGCTTGCAGGCGAAATCCAGCCGCGCCGACGGATCGGCGCTGGGCAGGATATAGAAATCGACTTTGGTCATTGCGGTTCCTGAGCCGCCGATGACGCCACCCGAAGGCAACGCCAGCGACGGTCATTGGTGTCAGGCCTTGGCGCGGTCCAGCAGGTACTGGGTCAGCAGGGGCACCGGACGACCGGTGGCGCCCTTGTCCTTGCCGCCGCTGGTCCACGCCGTGCCGGCGATGTCCAGGTGCGCCCAGTTCAGGTTCTTGGTAAAGCGCGACAGGAAGCAGGCCGCGGTGATGGTCCCGGCTTTCGGGCCGCCGATGTTGGCGATGTCGGCGAACGGGCTGTCCAGTTGTTCCTGGTACTCGTCGAACAGTGGCAGCTGCCAGGCGCGGTCGTCGGCTTGCTGGCCGGCGCTGAGCAGTTGGCCGATCAGTTCGTCGTTGTTGCCCAGCAGGCCCGAGGTGTGGGAGCCGAGGGCGACGATGCAGGCACCGGTCAGGGTTGCGATGTCGATCACCGCTTGGGGCTTGAAACGCTCGGAGTAGGTGAGGGCATCACACAGCACCAGGCGGCCTTCGGCGTCGGTGTTGAGGATTTCCACGGTCTGGCCGCTCATGGTGGTGACGATGTCACCCGGCCGCGAGGCGTTACCGCTGGGCATGTTCTCGGCGCAGGCCAGGATGCACACCAGGTTGATCGGCAGTTGCAGTTCGAGCACGGCGCGCAGGGTGCCGAACACGCTCGCGGCGCCGCCCATGTCGTACTTCATCTCATCCATGCCGGCACCCGGCTTGAGGCTGATGCCGCCGGTGTCGAAGGTGATGCCCTTGCCGACCAGTGCGTACGGCTTCTCGGATTTCTTGCCTCCGTTGTACTGCATCACGATCAGGCGTGGTGGCTGGGCGCTGCCCTGGCCGACGGCATAGAACGAACCCATGCCCAGGTCCTTGATCTTCTTCTCGTCGAAGACTTCGACCTTCAGGCCCTTGAACTCCTTGCCCAATGCCTTGGCTTGTTCGCCGAGGAACGTCGGGTGGCAGATGTTCGGCGGCAGGTTGCCCAGGTTGCGTGTGAACGCCATGCCGTTGGCAATCGCGGTGGCGTGGGTCACGGCACGCTGGACTTCAGCCTGGGCGGCCTTGATGGTCAGCAGGGTGATTTTTTTCAGGGCGCGGGGCTCGGCTTTCTGGCTCTTGAACTGGTCGAACTGGTATTCGCCGTCCACCAGGGTTTCGGCCAGCAGGCGGTTCTTGCCGTAGCTGTCGCGGCCCTTGATCACCAACTCGTCCAACGCCAGGGCGGCATCAGCGCCGCCAAGGCCCTTGAGGGTGCCCAGCACGCCGGCAATGATTTTACGCAACGGACGGTCGCCCAGCTCAGCGTCCTTGCCCACGCCCACCAGCAGCACGCGCTCGGCCTTGAGGTTGGGCAGGTTGTGCAGCAACAGGCTCTGGCCGACTTTGCCGGCCAGGTCGCCGCGCTTGAGCACGGCACTGATGGCCCCACCGCTCAGGGTATCGAGCTGGGTGGCGACCACGCCGAGCTTGCGGTCTTCACCGACGGCAACTACCAGTGTGGCGGTTTTCAACGTTTCTGGGCTGACGCTTTTTACAACCAGTTCCATGTCCGGATCCCTGAGTCAATGGTCAAGAGGCCAGGCGCCGAGACAGTGGCGCGCTGAGCAGCTGTCTTCTATATAAGAGAAGCGCCGGTACGTGCCGACGACAAAGGCCGCAGTTTGAACCCCGGCGGCCGAGCCTGACAACCCTGGTAGCCGTTAACTTTTTGACCTTGTGAAGCGTGTGCTTAAAGCGTGCGCAGTGACAGGCGCCTCCAATCACAGGATAATGCGGCTCTTTTTTTGGCGGCTCGTTGCATGAGCTGGCTCGATACGTTTCTTGTTTGGCCGCCTTAGCCTGACAATCCTGGAGTGTCTGGTTTGATCGTCTTCCGTTATTTATCCCGTGAAGTCCTGCTGACCCTGAGCGCCGTCAGCGCCGTGCTGCTGGTCATCATCATGAGCGGGCGCTTCATCAAATACCTCGCCCAGGCGGCCTCCGGCGCCCTGGACCCGGGCTCGCTGTTCCTGATCATGGGGTTCCGCCTGCCGGGCTTCTTGCAATTGATCCTGCCGCTGGGGTTGTTCCTCGGCATCCTGCTGGCTTACGGGCGCTTGTACCTGGACAGCGAAATGACCGTGCTGTCGGCCACTGGCATGAGCCAGCAGCGCCTGTTTCGCATGACGCTGTTCCCGGCCACGTTGGTGGCACTGGTGGTGGCCTGGCTGAGCCTGAGCCTGGCACCCCAGGGCGCCACCCAGTTCCAACTGCTGATCAACCAGCAGGACGCCATGACCGAGTTCGACACCCTGGTGCCAGGGCGCTTCCAGGCCCTGCGCGACGGTACGCGCGTGACCTACACCGAACGGCTCTCGGACGATCGGATCGACCTGGGCGGCGTCTTCATTACACAAAAGAACCTGTCTTCGGATACCAAGAAAGACCGTGGCATTTCTGTGCTGGTGGCCGAGAAGGGCCGGCAGGAAATCAACCCCGACGGCAATCGCTACCTGATCCTGGAAAACGGCTATCGCTATGACGGCAAGCCGGGGCAGGCCGATTACCGGGCCATCAAGTACGACACCTATGGCGTGCTGTTGCCCAAGCCCGAGGTCAGCGACGAAGTCACTGACCGTGACGCGATGTCCACCGCCAGCCTGCTGGGCAACAAGGACATTCGTGCCCGTACCGAGCTGCAATGGCGCCTGTCCTTGCCGCTGCTGGTGTTCATCGTGACCCTCATGGCGGTCCCGCTGTCGCGGGTCAACCCGCGCCAGGGGCGTTTCCTCAAACTGCTGCCGGCGATTCTTCTGTATATGGCTTACCTGACCATCCTGATTTCCGCCCGCAGTGCGTTGGAGAAAGGCAAGATCCCGCCAGCCCTGGGCCTGTGGTGGGTGCACTCGATCTTCCTGGCCATCGGCCTGGGGCTGCTCTATTGGGAGCCGCTACGCCTGAAGCTGGCCAGTCGCCGCAGCGCGCTGGAGGTGGCCCGTGGTTAAGCTCGATCGCTACATCGGCAGCAGCGTGTTCATGGCGATCCTTGCGGTGCTGGGGATCATTCTCGGCCTGGCGACCCTGTTTGCCTTCATCGATGAAATGAGCGACGTCAGCGACACCTATACCTTGATGGACGTGGCGAGCTACGTGCTGCTGACCGCCCCCCGGCGTCTGTACGACATGCTGCCAATGGCCGCGTTGATCGGCTGCCTGATCGGCCTGGGCAGCCTGGCCAGCAACAGCGAACTGACCATCATGCGCGCCGCCGGCGTGTCCATTGGTCGGATCGTCTGGGCGGTGATGAAGCCCATGTTGGTGCTGATGCTGGTGGGTGTGTTGATCGGCGAATACATTGCCCCTGCCACCGAAAATACTGCCCAGGCCAACCGTTCCCTGGCCCAGGGCGGTGGCGATGCGCAAAGCGCCAAGCACGGCCTGTGGCACCGCCAGGGCGATGAATTCATCCATATCAACTCGGTCCAGCCCAACGGCATTCTGTACGGCGTGACCCGTTATCGCTTCGACGACCAGCGGCACATGCTCTCGTCGAGCTTCGCCAAGCGCGCCAAATTCGCCGAGGATCACTGGCAACTCAATGACGTCACCACCACTGTGTTCCATGACAAGCGTACCGAGGTGGTCGCCGCGCCACAGGAACGCTGGGATGTGTCGATCAGCCCGCAGCTGCTCAGCACTGTGGTGATGGCACCTGAATCCCTGTCGATTACCGGCTTGTGGGGGTATATCCACTACCTGGCGGACCAGGGCTTGAATAACGGCCGCTACTGGCTGGCGTTTTGGGTCAAGGTGTTGCAACCGTTGGTCACCGCCGCCTTGGTGTTGATGGCCATTTCCTTCATTTTCGGTCCGCTGCGTTCGGTGACCCTTGGCCAGCGGGTGTTTACCGGCGTGCTGGTGGGCTTCACTTTCCGCATTGCCCAGGATCTGCTGGGGCCGTCGAGCCTGGTGTTCGGCTTCTCGCCGCTGTTTGCGGTGCTGGTGCCGGCCGGTGTCTGCGCGTTGGCCGGGCTCTGGCTGTTGCGTCGGGCGGGTTGATCGCACCTGTCGCAAGGGGGCTGTGGGAGCAAGGCTGTGGGGGAGCAAGCTTTGCTCCCACTCGCGCGGTGTATCAGGTACAATTCCCGGCTATTTTTCGGCGGGCTATGCCTGCAGCCTTTTTGAGTGTTGATCCGTGAGTGATTTGAGTCATATCCGCAATTTCTCCATCATCGCCCACATTGACCATGGCAAGTCGACGCTGGCCGATCGCTTCATCCAGATGTGCGGCGGCCTGGCCGAGCGTGAAATGGAAGCCCAGGTACTGGACTCCATGGACCTGGAGCGTGAACGCGGGATCACCATCAAGGCCCACAGCGTTACCCTCTACTACAAGGCCCGCGACGGCATCACCTACCAGCTGAACTTCATCGATACCCCAGGGCACGTCGACTTCACCTATGAAGTCAGCCGGTCGCTGGCGGCCTGTGAAGGTGCGCTGCTGGTGGTCGACGCCGGCCAGGGTGTCGAAGCCCAGTCGGTTGCCAACTGCTACACGGCCATCGAGCAGGGCCTGGAAGTCATGCCGGTGCTGAACAAGATCGACCTGCCCCAGGCCGATCCGGACCGCGTGAAGGAAGAAATCGAGAAAATCATCGGCATTGACGCCACCGACGCGGTCACCTGCAGTGCCAAGACCGGCCTGGGCGTGGATGAAGTGCTCGAACGCCTGGTCACGACCATTCCCGCGCCGACCGGCAACATCGAAGATCCGCTGCAAGCGTTGATCATCGACTCCTGGTTCGACAACTACCTGGGCGTGGTGTCCCTGGTTCGCGTGCGCCATGGCCGCGTGAAGAAGGGCGACAAGATCCTGGTCAAGTCCACCGGCAAGATCCACCTGGTGGACAGCGTCGGTGTATTCAACCCGAAACACACCGCTACCGTAGACCTGAAGGCCGGTGAAGTGGGCTTCATCATCGCCGGCATCAAGGACATCCACGGGGCGCCGGTCGGCGACACCCTGACCTTGAGCTCCACCCCCGACGTCGATGTGCTGCCAGGTTTCAAACGTATCCAGCCGCAAGTCTATGCCGGCCTGTTCCCGGTCAGCTCGGACGACTTCGAGGATTTCCGCGAAGCCCTGCAAAAGCTGACCCTGAACGACTCGTCCCTGCAGTACACCCCGGAAAGCTCCGATGCCCTGGGCTTCGGCTTCCGTTGCGGGTTCCTGGGCATGTTGCACATGGAAATCATCCAGGAGCGCCTGGAGCGCGAGTACGACCTGGACCTGATCACCACGGCGCCGACGGTTATTTTCGAGCTGCTGCTCAAGAACGGCGAGACCCTCTACGTCGACAACCCGTCCAAGCTGCCGGACCTGTCGGCCATCGAGGATATGCGCGAACCGATCGTGCGGGCCAACATCCTTGTGCCTCAGGAGCACCTGGGTAACGTCATTACCCTGTGTATCGAGAAACGCGGTGTGCAGCACGACATGCTGTTCCTCGGCACGCAGGTCCAGGTGACCTACGACCTGCCGATGAACGAAGTGGTGCTGGACTTCTTCGACCGCCTTAAATCCACCAGTCGCGGCTATGCTTCGCTGGACTATCATTTCGATCGTTACCAATCGGCTAATCTGGTGAAGTTGGATGTGCTGATCAACGGTGAGAAAGTCGATGCCCTGGCCTTGATCGTGCACCGTGACAACGCGCACTACAAAGGTCGTGCATTGACCGAGAAGATGAAGGAACTGATTCCGCGGCAGATGTTCGATGTGGCAATCCAGGCCGCCATTGGCGGGCAGATTGTGGCGCGTACAACCGTCAAGGCGCTCAGAAAGAACGTATTGGCCAAATGCTACGGCGGCGACGTCAGCCGTAAGCGCAAGCTGTTGGAAAAGCAGAAGGCCGGTAAAAAACGCATGAAGCAGGTTGGTAACGTGGAAATTCCACAGGAAGCCTTCCTTGCGGTGCTCAGGTTGGATAGTTAGGTCCTATGTCGCTAAATTTCCCGCTGTTGCTGGTTATCGCCGTATTTGTCTGCGGCCTGTTGGCGTTGCTTGATCTGTTGTTCCTGGCGCCTCGGCGCCGGGCGGCCATCGCCTCTTATCAGGGCAGCGTCAGCCAGCCTGATGGTGTGGTGGTCGAAAAGCTCAACAAGGAACCGCTGCTGGTCGAATACGGCAAGTCGTTCTTCCCGGTGCTGTTCATCGTGCTGGTACTGCGCTCGTTCCTGGTGGAGCCGTTCCAGATCCCGTCCGGCTCGATGAAGCCGACCCTGGACGTGGGCGATTTCATCCTGGTGAACAAGTTCTCCTACGGGATCCGCCTGCCGGTGATCGACAAGAAGGTCATCGAGGTGGGTGACCCGCAACGCGGCGATGTCATGGTGTTCCGCTTCCCGAGCGACCCGAGCGTCAACTACATCAAGCGTGTCGTTGGCCTGCCGGGCGACACGATCCGCTACTCCGCCGACAAGCGCCTGTTCGTCAATGGCGAATCGGTGGCCGAACAGCTGATCGGCTCCGAGCCGGGCACACTGGGCAGCGCCGAGCTCTACCAGGAAAAACTCGGCAAGGCCGAGCACCTGATCCGCAAGGAAATGAGCCGCTACCGCGCAGCACCGGACCATTCGTGGACCGTGCCGGCGGGCCACTACTTCATGATGGGCGACAACCGCGACAACTCCAATGACAGCCGGTACTGGGATGATCCGAACATTCCCAAGAATCTGCTGGGCATGGTCCCGGACCGCAACATCGTCGGCAAGGCCTTTGCGGTCTGGATGAGCTGGCCGGAACCCAAACTCAGTCACCTGCCGAATTTCTCGCGGGTTGGCCTGATCAAGTAATCACACACGGCGCTGTTGAACACAGCGCCGAATGCTTTTCTGGAGCCCGCACAAGGTTGCCCGAAGGCATGAAGCCAACGATAGTCAGGACGTCATTTTTGAACACAGCGTTAATTGTCCCAAGCCAACGGCGCCTTGCCGCCGTGGCGGTGGAATCCAGCCACGAACTCAGCGTGGGTAAACCGTGAGCGTTTCTCTAAGCCGTCTCGAGCGTCAGCTCGGCTACACCTTCAAGGACCAGGATCTGATGCTCCTGGCCCTCACTCACCGCAGTTTTGCCGGGCGCAACAACGAACGCCTCGAATTCCTCGGTGATGCCATCCTCAACTTCGTGGCCGGTGAGGCGCTTTTCGAGCGTTTCCCGTTGGCCCGCGAAGGCCAGTTGTCGCGTTTACGCGCGCGCTTGGTAAAAGGTGAGACCCTGGCCGTACTGGCCCGTGGTTTCGACCTGGGCGACTACCTGCGCCTGGGCTCCGGTGAGTTGAAAAGCGGCGGTTTCCGTCGCGAGTCGATCCTGGCCGATGCCCTGGAAGCGCTGATTGGCGCGATCTACCTGGATTCAGGCATGGAAATGGCGCGCGAACGCGTGCTGGCCTGGCTGACGTCCGAGATCGACAGCCTGACGCTGGTGGACACCAACAAAGACCCGAAGACCCGTTTGCAGGAATTCCTGCAATCGCGCAGTTGCGAGCTACCGCGCTACGAAGTCGTGGATATCCAGGGTGAGCCGCATTGCCGTACCTTCTTCGTCGAATGCGAAGTTGTCCTATTGAATGAAAAAAGCCGGGGTCAGGGTGTGAGCCGTCGCATTGCCGAACAGGTAGCGGCCGCCGCAGCACTGATTGCCCTGGGTGTGGAGAATGGCAATGACTGATACAACCGTCACCCGCTGCGGCTATGTCGCCATTGTCGGTCGGCCGAACGTGGGCAAGTCCACGCTGCTGAACCACATCCTGGGTCAAAAGCTGGCGATCACCTCGCGCAAGCCCCAGACCACCCGCCACAACATGCTGGGCATCAAGACCGAAGGCGCCGTGCAGGCGATCTACGTTGACACCCCAGGCATGCACAAGGGCGGCGAAAAGGCCCTGAATCGCTACATGAACAAGACCGCCTCGGCGGCGTTGAAAGACGTCGACGTGGTGATCTTCGTGGTCGACCGCACCAAGTGGACCGAAGAAGACCAGATGGTCCTCGAACGCGTCCAGTACGTGACAGGTCCCTTGATCGTGGCGCTGAACAAGACTGATCGCATCGAAGACAAGGCTGAACTGATGCCGCACCTGACCTGGTTGCAGGAACAGTTGCCGAATGCCCAGATCATCCCGATCTCTGCCCAGCACGGCCACAACCTCGAGGCGCTTGAGCGAGTGATTGCCGAACACCTGCCGGAAAACGATCATTTCTTCCCCGAAGACCAGATCACCGACCGCAGCAGCCGTTTCCTCGCCGCCGAGCTGGTGCGTGAAAAAATCATGCGTCAGATGGGCGCCGAGCTGCCTTACCAGATCACGGTCGAAATCGAAGAGTTCAAGCAACAGGGGAAGACCCTGCACATTCATGCATTGATCCTCGTCGAACGTGACGGCCAGAAGAAAATCATCATTGGCGACAAGGGCGAGCGCATCAAGCGCATCGGCACCGAGGCGCGCAAGGACATGGAGCTGCTGTTCGACTCCAAGATCATGCTCAACCTGTGGGTCAAGGTGAAGGGCGGCTGGTCCGACGACGAGCGGGCGTTGCGTTCGTTGGGCTACGGCGACCTCTGATTACCTGACTGGATGTACCAAGAAACATTGTGGGAGCGAGCTTGCTCGCGATGAGGGCCTGATATTCAACATGGATGTTGACTGACAGTCCGCCATCGCGAGCAAGCTCGCTCCCACATTGGTTTGGGGCTGTTTAAAAACTCTGCTCGTCCATTGAGAACTTTGATTTCCATGTCCCCCACCCAACCCATCGGCCAACCCGCCTACGTCCTCCACAGCCGCGCCTACCGCGAAAGCAGCGCCCTGGTGGACTTCCTCACGCCGCAAGGGCGGCTGCGGGCGGTGTTGCGTGGGGCGCGGGGCAAGGCAGGGACGCTGGCGCGGCCATTCGTGCCGCTGGAAGTCGAGTTCCGTGGCCGAGGCGAGTTGAAAAATGTCGGGCGCATGGAAAGCAATGGCGTCGCGGCGTGGCTCAACGGTGAGGCGCTGTTCAGCGGCTTGTACCTCAATGAACTGCTGATCCGCCTGCTGCCCGCCGAAGATCCCCACCCGGCCGTATTCGACCACTACGCCGCCACGCTGCTGGCCCTGGCTGAAGGCCGTCCGCTGGAGCCGCTGCTGCGCTCGTTCGAATGGCGGCTGCTGGATGACCTGGGCTATGGCTTCGCGCTGAATACCGACCTGCATGGCGAACCCATCGCGGCGGACGGTCTTTACCGCTTGCAGGTGGATGCCGGCCTGGAGCAGGTCTACCTGTTGCAACCAGGGTTGTTCAACGGTGCGGAGCTGCTGGCCATGGCCGAGGCCGACTGGAGTGCGCCAGGTGCCTTGTCGGCAGCCAAGCGGTTGATGCGCCAGGCCCTGGCTGTGCATCTGGGCGGGCGGCCACTGGTCAGTCGCGAGCTGTTTCGCAAGCCCTGATCAACCCGTATGCTGTGGGCCGACTATTCGTCCATTCAGGAGCCTTTTCGTGAGCACCAGCAATCGCATTCTTCTCGGCGTGAACATCGACCATGTCGCCACCCTGCGCCAGGCCCGCGGTACGCGTTACCCGGATCCGGTCAAGGCCGCACTGGACGCGGAGGAGGCGGGCGCCGACGGCATCACTGTGCACTTGCGTGAAGACCGTCGTCACATCCAGGAGCGCGACGTGCTGCTGCTCAAGGACGTGCTGCAAACCCGCATGAACTTCGAAATGGGCGTGACCGAAGAAATGATGGCGTTCGCCGAGCTCATCCGCCCGGCGCACATCTGCCTGGTGCCGGAGACGCGTCAGGAACTGACCACCGAAGGCGGCCTCGACGTAGCGGGGCAGGAGGCGCGGATCAGCTTGGCAGTGGAGCGCCTGTCGAAGATCGGCGCCGAGGTGTCGCTGTTCATTGATGCCGACGAACGGCAGATCGAGGCGTCCAAGCGGGTCGGCGCGCCCGCCATCGAACTGCACACGGGCCGTTACGCCGATGCCGAGACCCCCACGGATGTGGCCGATGAGCTGCAGCGCGTAGCTGACGGCGTTGCCTTCGGCCTGGCCAAGGGCCTGATCGTCAACGCCGGCCATGGCTTGCACTACCATAACGTCGAGGCTGTCGCGGCGATCAAGGGCATCAACGAACTGAACATCGGTCACGCGCTGGTGGCCCATGCGTTGTTCGTCGGGTTCAAGTCGGCTGTGGCGGAAATGAAAGCGCTGATCCTGGCTGCCGCTAAATCCTGACCCTACCACCACATCCTGCGGGAGCAAGCTTTGCTCCCACAGACCCGTCCACATTAAGGGTTGTGTCTGGCTGTCAGAGCTGCGGGGACTCCTGGCTCGGCTTGCTCTTGTCGACACCCGGTACGTGCAGGTTGCCCTCGGCCACTTGGTTGCCTTCGAGCTGCGGCTGCGTCACCCAGGTCAGGATGTCGTAGTAGCGACGGATGTTCGCCACGAAATGCACCGGCTCGCCGCCCCGGGCGTAGCCATAGCGGGTCTTGCTGTACCACCGTTTCTGGGACAGGCGCGGCAGGATTTTCTTCACATCCAGCCACTTGTTCGGGTTCAGCCCTTCCTTGGCCGCCAGTTTGCGGGCGTCGTCCAGGTGGCCGCCGCCCACGTTATAGGCGGCAAGGGCGAACCAGGTGCGGTCGGGTTCCTCGATGCTTTCGTCCAACTGCTCCTTTACGTAGGCCAGGTACTTGGCACCGCCCATGATGCTTTGCTTGGGATCCAGGCGGTTGGACACACCCATGGCCTGGGCGGTGTTCTGGGTCAGCATCATCAGGCCGCGCACGCCGGTCTTGGACGTGACCGTCGGTTGCCACAGCGATTCCTGATAGCCGATCGCGGCCAGCAGGCGCCAGTCGACTTTCTCTTTCTTGGCGTAGGCCTTGAAATGGTGTTCGTATTTGGGCAGTCGTTGCTGCAAGTGTTGGGCGAACGTGGTGGCGCCCATGTAGCCAAGGACGTCGACGTGCCCGTAATAACGGTCTTTGAGGCGCTGCAGGGTGCCGTTCTTCTGCACCTTGTCCAGGTAGCTGTTGATCTCGTTGAGCAGGCTGTTGTCTTCACCGGGGCCGACTGCCCAACTCTGGCTACGGGCATCGCCCAGGTCGAACGCCACGCGCACGTTGGGGAAGTACACCTGGTTCATCGCCACTTCGTTGGAGTCCACCAGCGTCAGGTCGATCTGGCCCTCGTCCACCATGCGCAGCAGGTCGACAACCTCGACTGCGTCGGACTCTTCGTATTCGATGCCCGGATACTGCTGTTTCAACTGTGCCAGTTGTTCCGCGTGAGTGCTGCCCTTGAGCACCATGATCTTCTTGCCCGCCAGGGCCGCCGCGTCGGTGGGGCGTGATTGGCCGTTGCGGTAGATGATTTGCGGGGTGACTTCCAGGTAGGAGCGGGAAAACCGCACTTGCTTCTTGCGCTGTTCGCTGCTGACCAGGCCCGCCGCCGCCAATACCGGACCATTGGGCTTGCCGATCTGGTTGAACAGATCGTCGAGGTTGTCGGCGGTCTCGATCTTCAGCTCCACGCCCAAATCGTCGGCGAAGCGCTTCACCAGCTCGTATTCGAAGCCGGTTTCACCATTGCGATCCTGAAAGTAGGTGGCGGGGCTGTTTCGGGTAACCACCCGCAGCACGCCATCCTCCTTTACGCGCTCCAGTGTGTTGGGTTTCTCAACACAACCACCGAGCACCAGGAAGAGTCCGGTTGCGATCAGCCATCTGGCATACCGCGGACGCAAAGCCGTTGGGGAAAACATCTGCGCAGTATACGCAAACGGCCCCTACCGCCATATCTCGACAGCAAAAGGCCAGTCTGCTAGCCATTGCAAAACATGTCCGCAACACCGGCCGGCCGGGGGGGCGCAGGGCTTTGCGTCGCTGAAAAATATCTCTTCGGGAGCATTGGCGCGGGTGTCCAATACCGCCGTGGGCGCAAAGACCGACATTCGGCCAGCACTGCGCGTACCGTTTCGGGTGCCGTTGCCGGCGGTTTAGGCTAGAATGCACGGCCTCAAAGCACACCCCCTTCCCGAGGCTGTCCCGAAGATGTTGATCCTGCGCGGCGCTCCTGCCCTTTCTGCCTTTCGCCACAGCAAACTCCTTGAGCAACTGAGCCAAAAGGTTCCGGCTGTCAGTGGCTTGTATGCTGAATTCGCTCACTTCGCCGAAGTCACCGGCGGTTTGACCGGCGACGAACAGCAGGTGCTCGCGCGCCTTCTGAAGTACGGTCCCAGTGTTCCTGTCCAGGAGCCGGCCGGTCGCCTGTTCCTGGTACTGCCGCGTTTCGGCACCATTTCGCCGTGGTCGAGCAAGGCCAGCGACATTGCCCGCAACTGTGGCCTGGCGAAAATCCAGCGCCTGGAGCGCGGTATTGCCTTTTATGTCGCCGGTGAGTTCAGCGAGGCCGAGGCCCAACTGATCGCTGACGGCCTGCATGACCGCATGACCCAGGTCGTGCTGGGCAACCTGGAGCAGGCCGCCGGCCTCTTCAGCCATGCCGAACCCAAGCCACTGACCGCCATCGACGTACTGGGCGGCGGCCGTGCCGCGCTGGAACAAGCCAACACCGAACTGGGCCTGGCCCTGGCCGAAGACGAGATCGACTACCTGGTCAACGCCTTCCAGGGCTTGAAGCGCAACCCCCACGACATCGAATTGATGATGTTCGCCCAGGCCAACTCCGAGCACTGCCGCCACAAGATCTTCAACGCCAGTTGGGACATTGATGGCCAGAGCCAGGAAAAAAGCCTGTTCGGCATGATCAAAAACACCTACCAGATGCACAACGAAGGTGTGTTGTCGGCCTACAAGGACAACGCGGCGGTGATCGTCGGCAACGTTGCCGGGCGTTTCTACCCGAACCCTGAGACCCGCCAGTACGGTGCGGTCCAGGAACCGGTGCACATCCTCATGAAGGTCGAGACCCACAACCACCCGACCGCGATTGCACCGTTCCCGGGCGCCTCCACCGGTTCCGGTGGCGAGATCCGCGACGAAGGCGCCACCGGCCGCGGTGCCAAGCCCAAGGCCGGCCTGACCGGCTTCACCGTGTCGAACCTGCAGATCCCGGGCTTCGAACAGCCGTGGGAAAAGCCTTACGGCAAGCCTGAGCGCATCGTCAACGCCCTGGACATCATGATCGAAGGTCCCCTGGGGGGCGCGGCGTTCAACAACGAATTCGGCCGTCCGGCCCTGACCGGCTACTTCCGTACCTTCGAACAGTCCATCACCACCCCGCGTGGTGAAGAAGTCCGTGGTTACCACAAGCCGATCATGCTCGCGGGCGGTATGGGCAACATCCGCGCCGAACACGTGCAGAAAGGCGAGATCCTGGTCGGCTCCAAGCTGATCGTCCTCGGTGGCCCGGCCATGCTGATCGGCCTGGGCGGCGGTGCCGCTTCCTCCATGGCCACCGGCACCAGCTCGGCGGACCTGGACTTTGCTTCGGTCCAGCGGGAAAACCCGGAAATGGAACGCCGTTGCCAGGAAGTCATCGACCGTTGCTGGCAGTTGGGTGAACACAACCCCATCAGCTTCATCCACGACGTCGGCGCGGGCGGCCTGTCCAACGCCTTCCCGGAACTGGTCAACGACGGTGGCCGCGGTGGCCGCTTCGAACTGCGCAACATTCCGAACGACGAGCCGGGCATGGCCCCGCACGAAATCTGGAGCAACGAATCCCAGGAGCGTTACGTCCTGGCGGTCGGACCGGCGGACTTCGAGCGCTTCAAGGCCATTTGCGAGCGTGAGCGTTGCCCGTTTGCGGTAGTGGGTGAAGCCACCGCCGAGCCGCAACTGACCGTCACCGACAGCCACTTCGGCAACAGCCCGGTGGACATGCCGCTGGAAGTGCTGCTGGGCAAGGCCCCGCGCATGCACCGCTCGGCCGTTCGCGAAGCGGAGCTGGGCGACGATTTCGATCCGTCGACCCTTGACCTCGCCGAGTCCATCGAGCGCGTGCTGCATCACCCGGCCGTGGCGAGCAAGAGCTTTCTGATCACCATCGGCGACCGCACCATCACCGGCCTTGTGGCCCGTGACCAGATGGTCGGCCCGTGGCAAGTGCCGGTGGCTGACGTGGCCGTGACCGCCACCAGCTTCGACGTCTACACCGGTGAAGCCATGGCGATGGGCGAGCGCACGCCGCTGGCACTGCTGGACGCCCCGGCGTCGGGCCGCATGGCGATCGGCGAGACCCTGACCAACATCGCGGCCTCGCGCATTGGCAAGATTTCCGACATCAAGCTGTCGGCCAACTGGATGTCCGCCGCCGGTCACCCGGGCGAAGACGCCCGTTTGTACGACACCGTCAAGGCAGTCGGCATGGAGTTGTGCCCTGAGCTGGGTATCACCATTCCGGTGGGCAAGGACTCCATGTCCATGGCCACGCGCTGGAACGACGAAGGCGTGGACAAGAGCGTGACCTCGCCGCTGTCGCTGATCGTGACAGGCTTCGCCCCGGTCACCGACATCCGCCAGACCCTGACCCCGCAACTGCGCATGGACAAGGGCACCACCGACTTGATCCTGATCGACCTGGGCCGTGGCCAGAACCGCATGGGCGCCTCGATCCTGGCCCAGGTGCACGGCAAGCTCGGCTCGCAAGCACCAGACGTCGACGATGCCGAAGACCTGAAAGCGTTCTTCGCCGTCATCCAAGGCCTCAACGCCGACGGTCACCTGCTGGCCTACCACGACCGTTCCGACGGCGGTTTGCTGACCACCGTGATGGAAATGGCCTTCGCCGGCCACTGCGGCCTGAGCCTGACCCTCGACAGCGTTGCCGAGTCCAAGGCTGAAATCCCGGCCATCCTGTTCAACGAAGAGTTGGGTGCGGTGATCCAGGTTCGCCAGGACGCTACCCCGGATATCCTCGCCCAGTTCAGCGCCGCCGGCCTGGCTGACTGCGTCTCGGTGATCGGCCAGCCGATCAACAACGCCCACATCAACATCACCTTCAACGGCGACACCGTCTTTGAGGGCCAGCGCCGTCTGTTGCAGCGCCAGTGGGCGGAAACCAGCTACCAGATCCAGCGCCTGCGCGACAACGCCGACTGCGCCGAGCAGGAATTCGACGCGCTGCTGGAAGAAGACAACCCGGGCCTGAGCGCCAAGCTCAGCTACGACGTCAACCACGATGTCGCCGCGCCCTACATCAAGAAAGGCATTCGCCCACAAGTGGCGGTGCTGCGCGAGCAGGGCGTCAACGGCCAGGTGGAAATGGCGGCGGCGTTCGACCGCGCCGGTTTCAACGCGATCGACGTGCACATGAGCGATATTCTCGCCGGCCGTGTCGACCTGAACGACTTCAAGGGCATGGTCGCTTGTGGCGGTTTCTCCTACGGCGACGTACTCGGGGCCGGTGAAGGCTGGGCCAAGTCGGCGCTGTTCAACAGCCGTGCTCGCGATGCGTTCCAGGGTTTCTTCGAACGCACCGACAGCTTCACCCTCGGCGTGTGCAACGGTTGCCAGATGATGTCCAACCTGCACGAGCTGATCCCGGGCAGCGAGTTCTGGCCGCACTTCGTGCGTAACCGTTCCGAGCAGTTCGAAGCGCGCGTGGCGATGGTCCAGGTGCAGGAGTCGAACTCGATCTTCCTGCAGGGCATGGCCGGTTCGCGCATGCCGATCGCCATCGCCCACGGCGAAGGCCATGCCGAATTCGAAAGCGAAGAAGCCTTGCTCGAAGCCGACTTGTCCGGTTGTGTGTCGCTGCGTTTCGTCGACAACCATGGCAAGGTCACCGAAACCTACCCGGCCAACCCGAACGGCTCGCCGCGCGGGATCACCGGCCTGACCAGCCGCGACGGCCGCGTCACGATCATGATGCCGCACCCGGAGCGTGTATTCCGCGCGGTGCAGAACTCCTGGCGTTCGGACGACTGGAACGAAGACGCGCCATGGATGCGCATGTTCCGCAACGCGCGCGTCTGGGTGAACTAAGGCGGTGTACAAGCTCTGCTTCTTCGTTCCGGCCAGCCATCTGGACGTGGTCAAAAGCGCCGTATTCGCTGCCGGTGGTGGGCGAATCGGCGACTATGACCATTGCGCCTGGCAGGTGTTGGGCCTGGGCCAGTTTCGCCCTTTGGACGGCAGCCAGCCGTTCATTGGCGAAGCGGGGCAGGTTGAGCAGGTCGAGGAATGGAAGGTTGAGCTTGTTGTGGCCGATGAGTTGATGCGTGCGGTGGTGGTGGCTTTGAAACGCAGCCATCCCTATGAGACGCCGGCGTATGAGGTGTGGCGGTTGGAGGATTTTTGATCTTCCTGCGCTTGAATCGCTTAAATGAAAAACCCGCTGAGTGGATTGGCGGGTTTTTTATTGGGGGCGAGTTTTGGGTGTATATCCGTTTTTTGCGTAACGGCGGCTTATGGTTCTGTGTTGGACATGAATTTTGTGTTCACTGGAGATTGAGTGTGGGAGCAAAGCTTGCTCGCGATGGCGGTATTGCTGTCGACGAGGATATTGAATGTGCTGGCCTCTTCGCGGGTAAGCCCGCTCCCACAGTGGTTCTGTGTTGGACATGAATTTTGTGTTCACTGGAGATTGAGTGTGGGAGCAAAGCTTGCTCGCGATGGCAGTATTGCTGTCGACGAGGATATTGAATGTGCTGGCCTCTTCGCGGGCAAGCCCGCTCCCACAGTGGTTCTGTGTCGGACATGAATTTTGTGTTCACTGGAGATTGAGTGTGGGAGCAAAGCTTGCTCGCGATGGCGGTATTGCTGTCGACGAGGATATTGAATGTGCCGGCCTCATCGCGAGCAAGCTTTGCTCCCACGGGGAAACGCGGTCCCACCAAGAACCAGGTCGGCTGTTAGGCCGCCTCAATGCCGGAGTGAGGGCACACCGAGCCTAGGCGAGGTGCCGAGTGGTGGGGCATGAGCGTTTTGCTTACTTTTGACTGGGCCGGCTTCCGGGCTTCTCAAAAGTGAGCCGCCGTCAGGGCGGAACCCTAAGTCGCCGTTACCGCAGCAATGGATATGTACCCAATTCAATCCAAAAAAGCCTATCTGGAATTTTGTCTGAAACATCCATGATCAAGTGGACGGTCTGTCAGACGCACCGAAATTTCCGACATGTTTTTAAGGTTGTGCCTCGGAAGCGAGGGCTCTAGCCTTTGGATGTCGCTGCCAATTCAGCGACCGGATTTGACCGTCCGAGAAATCTAGACGCGCCAGAGTTTCCAAGACCTAGTTCAGGCGTTTTTCTTTCGTCTGAGGTATCGTGTCGCGGCAGCTGTGCGTGGGACGTCTTCGGACGTGCCGGTTTTGCCTTGATTCCCGGTCGGTCAACCCGCGTACAGCTGCCCTTTTTTGTTTGACCGCGAAGAATGGTGGCTCCATTGAATCAGGAGCTCTAAATGATCAAAGAAACCCCCAACCCGCCAAAACCCGCCTCCACCTTCCCCTACGGCGACTACGCCCCCGACATGCTGAAAGAAGCCGCCGACCGCGCGATGGACCATTACCTCAAACCCGACGGCAGCGAACCAGACCCCCAACCCTCGGTGCAGTTGTTCAGCGTATCGGACAACGTTGACACCGAAACCTTACTAGCCAACCTCAGCGAAACCCTGGCCTCGGCCAATGCGGTGCTTAGCGACCTCCTGTTTGACTTGGACGGTTCGCGGCGGCATGTGGCGTTGGGCGTGGCGCAGATGATCGAGCTGGGAACGTTGTTGGCAAACAAGGCCTTGGACCGGGTAGAGCTTCGGACTTGATGCCACGTAACCTGTGGTGAGGGAGCAATCTCGCGCGGGGCTCTGTAGGAGCTGGCGAAGCCTGCGATCTTTTGATCTTTCGCTTGAGACTCAAGTGCCTGGGGCAAGATCGCAGCCTCGTTGCACTCGACAGCTCCTACAGGCGCAGCCCAGCGGGGACTCCCTCGCCACAAGAAGCTCCTGCCGCAGGAGGGGGAGGCGCTACGGCCGGATTTCGATCATCGTGCCATCCGGCACCAGGTTCCAGACTTCACGCATGTCCACATTGCGCATGGCGATGCAGCCGTCGGTCCAATCCAGCGTATGGAACAGCTGCTCAGGGTTCTCCTGCGAGTCCGGCGTGCCGTGGATCATGATCATGCCCCCCGGCTCAACGCCTTCGCGGCGGGCGCGGGCGGCATCGCTGATGTTGGGGTAGGAAATGTGCATCGACAGGTAGAACCGGTCGCTGGTCTTGCGCCAGTCGATCCAGTAGAAACCTTCGGGGGTGCGCTTGTCGCCCTCGATCAGCTTGGGGCCTTTTCTGGCACCCCTGCCCAGGGAGATGCGATAGGTCTTGAGCGGCTTGCCGTCGTTGACCAATTGCAATTGATGGGCGGACTTGAGCACCAGCACTTTTTCGATGACCTTGCCGTTGTAGGTTCCCACCGCAGAGGCCTGGGACACAGCAGTGAACGACAAGCAGAACAGGACAAGCAACCAGCGCATTGAAACGATATCCCTAGAGGTGTCGCAGCTATATTGGATTTTCAAGTATTGGCTGGCTGGGCCAGCGGTGGGATCGACTCGGATCGCACGGGGTAATCTTCGGCCCGGCGGTCCGCGTAGAAATATTCCAGGGTGCGGCCCACCGTGCGGAAAGCCAGTTCATCCCAGGGAATGTCCGCTTCTTCGAACAATTTCACCTCCAGGCTCTCGGGCCCGGCGGCAAAATCCTCATCCACCAGTTCGGCGCGAAAGAATACATGTACCTGGCTGATATGCGGTACGTCAATCAGCGTATAGATGCTCAAATTTCGCACCCGGGCGCAGGCTTCTTCGGCGGTTTCGCGCTCGGCGGCCTGTTCAATGGTTTCGCCGTTTTCCATGAAGCCTGCCGGCAGCGTCCAGTAACCGCGCCGCGGCTCGATGGCGCGCCGGCACAACAGGACTTTGCTGCCCCAGGTCGGTACGCAACCGGCCACGATGTTGGGGTTCTGATAATGGATGGTGTGGCAGGTGTCGCAAACGAAGCGCAGGCGCGAGTCGCCTTCGGGTATGCGCTGGGTCACCGGGTTACCGCACTGGCTGCAGAATTTCATGCTTGGGTTCCTGAATGCTGTGCCTATCTTGGCGGCGCGGGCCGGTGTCGGCAAGTTGTCGTTTCGCGACACGACGTGGTGCGGGGGTTGGGCCGCTTGAACGATTGGTGCATGATGCAAGGTAGCGAATAAATCGAGAAGTCTCATGCTGGACGAGCTACTGCATCGAGTAAGCAACCACACCCCGCACGATCTGCAGGCCGACCGACGTTTCCCTGAAGCCGCGGTGCTGGTGCCGATTACCCGCAGCGATGAACCGGAGCTGGTACTGACGCTGCGCGCCAGCGGGCTCTCGACCCATGGCGGCGAGGTGGCGTTCCCCGGCGGGCGTCGTGACCCGGAAGACCCGGACCTGATTTTCACCGCGCTGCGCGAAGCCGAGGAAGAAATCGGCCTGCCGCCCGGCCTTGTGGAAGTGATCGGCCCTCTCAGCCCGTTGATCTCGCTGCATGGCATCAAGGTCACGCCTTACGTCGGGGTAATTCCGGATTTTGTCGAATACCAGGCCAACGACGCCGAGATCGCCGCGGTGTTCAGCGTGCCGCTGGAGTTTTTCCGCAAGGATCCGCGTGAACACACGCACCGGATCGATTACCAGGGCCGCAGTTGGTACGTGCCCAGCTATCGGTTTGGCGAATTCAAGATCTGGGGCCTGACGGCGATCATGGTCGTGGAGTTGGTCAACCTGCTGTACGACGCCGAAATCGATCTGCATAAACCGCCCAAGAGTTTCATCAATACCTGACGCCCCGAGGACTCTCATGAAATATCGTTTGGGCGATGCCCGTGTCGAAACCCACCCACAGAGCTGGGTCGCGCCCAACGCCACGCTGGTGGGCAAGGTCCGCCTCGAAGAAGGCGCCAATGTCTGGTTCAACGCCGTACTGCGTGGCGACAACGAACTGATCCTGATCGGCAAGAACAGCAATGTGCAGGACGGCACCGTGATGCACACCGACATGGGCTATCCGCTGACCATCGGCACCGGTGTGACCATCGGCCACAACGCCATGCTCCATGGCTGTACGGTGGGCGACTACAGCCTCATCGGCATCAACGCGGTGATCCTCAACGGCGCGAAGATTGGCAAGAATTGCATCATCGGCGCCAACTCGTTGATTGGCGAAGGCAAGGAAATTCCCGACGGTTCCCTGGTAATGGGTTCGCCTGGCAAAGTGGTGCGGGAGTTGACCGAGGCCCAGAAGAAAATGCTCGAAGCCAGCGCGGCCCACTACGTCCACAATTCACAGCGCTACGCCCGCGACCTGGCCGAGCAGGAACAATGAGCGCCCCTGAACGTCCGGTGCCTTCGCCCTGCGTGAACATCTGTGCGCTGGACGATGACGACGTCTGCACCGGTTGCCAGCGCACCGTGGCGGAGATCACCCGTTGGAGCCGGATGGACAACGACGAGCGGCGCAGTGTGTTGGCGCTGTGTCATGAACGGGCCAAGGCCAGTGGGTTGGTGTGGATGTTGCCGGCAAGGGGCTGATGCACACCTGCGAACACAAAATCCCTATGGGACACAATCTGTGGAACACCTATCTGTGGGAGCAAAGCTTGCTCGCGATGCAGGCGCCCTGGCCTTCAGGTAAACCGCGTGATCGTTCATCGCGGGCAAGCCTTGCTCCCACAGGTTTGGCTTACACCGCTACGTGCTCTGCGCAGGCCTCTATTTCAATGATGCCCACCGATCCAACCCCACCACTCCCAACGCAATCGCGATAAACCCCAGCAATATCCCCCCGGCATTGATGAGCACATGTGGATAACCCAGGTTCGCCACATCAATAAAAGGGTAGGGGTAGGCCGCCAGTAAATCCCCGCGCAGCAGCACATAGGCGAAATAGACCAGGGGGTAAATCATCCATAGCCCGATGTGGCCCAGGCGCAAGGTGCCTTTGGGCACGTACAGCCACCAATAGGCGATGTACAGCAGCGGCATCACGTCGTGCAGCAATTCATCGGCCACGAACTGCCAGCCTTCGGGTTGCCAGAGATGGCGCAGCAGCAGGTTGTAGGCCAGGCCGACCAGGGCAATGCTCACGGCGATGCCGCTGCGCACGCTGGGCAGCAGGAACCAGTGCCGGGCCGCCGATCCGCGAGGGGTCAGTTCCCACGTCAGCACCACGGCCACCAGGGTGTTGGTCAACACCGTGAAGAAACTGAAGAAGTTCACCAATCCGCCCAGCAGGCTCGCGTCCAGTTCCCAGCGGCCCAACAGGATCAGGTACAACTGGACGCTCAAGCCCACCCAGCCCAGCAGTGCCGTCACCGACACGAAGCGCTGACGACCCTTATCGATCCCCATGTCTCAGACAGGCCGCTTGGTGCGCATCAACTTGATGTACAGGCGCTCGACTTTCTCCCGCGCCCAGGGCGTCTTGCGCAGGAAGGTCAGGCTCGACTTGATGCTCGGGTCGCTCTTGAAGCAACGGATATCGATGCGCTCGGCCAGGCCTGACCATTCGTAATGCTGCACGAGGGCGTTGAGGATCTGCTCCAGCGTCACACCGTGCAGCGGGTTGTTGTTGGGTTCGGTCATGGGAGGCCTTCGCACGAAAAAGATGTAAAGCCGCGCACCTTAGCCGAGGTGCCCTTGCGGTGGAAGCATAGCCTTCATCCTGGCCGTCAGCGCCAGGCGCACTGTTACCGAATCCGAGATGATTCATGTCAACAAAAGCCCTTTCTCTATTGAGAACAGGACATTATCCTTGCGCCACCTGCTGAAACGCTTCTTCTGTTGTTGCGAATGTTGTGCCGAAGCCTCTGCGTCCAGCTTGATCCTGCAGAAAGATCAAAGAATGCCCGTCTTCGAATTCTGAAAGACAGCGCTGTCTCAGTGAATTCCTGTGGGAGCGAGCTTGCTCGCGATAACGATTGCACATTCAACATTGAAGCCGCCTGACACGCCGCTTTCGCGAGCAAGCCCGCTCCCACAATGGTGCGCGGCAACCGAATTTGCCTTTTTTCAACTGAACCATGCCCCGTCAGGATCGTCATCTACAGTGACTACTTGCGCGGGACTCTTTAAAACGTCACGGAGAATCACACTATGAGCACTGAGGGTGCTTTGAGTCGAAGCCGTCTGCTACCGAGTTTGCTCGGCATTCTGCTTCTATTGATGGGGCTGGCCCTGTTGGCCGGTGGAGTCAAGCTGAGCATGCTTGGCGGCTCGCTGTATTACCTGCTGGCCGGTATCGGCCTGGCGTTGACCGGCGTATTGCTGATCATGGCTCGTCGCGCGGCCCTGGGCTTGTACGCGCTGGTGCTGTTCACCAGCACCGTGTGGGCGTTGTGGGAAGTGGGCCTGGACTGGTGGCAACTGGTGCCGCGCCTGGCGATGCTGTTTGCCCTGGGCATCGTCATGTTGCTGCCATGGTTCCGCCGCCCGCTGTTGACCGTCGATGCCCCGGCCACGGGAACTCGCGCATTGGGCGCCGCCGTGGTCATCGCCGGTATCGCCGCGCTCGCCAGCCAGTTCACCAACCCGGGTGAAATCAAGGGCCAACTGGACCGCGACAGTGTGCCGGGCATGACCAACACCGCACCGGCCATGCCCGACGGCGACTGGAACTCCTACGGCCGCAGTGCCCATGGCGACCGCTATTCGCCGCTGGCACAGATCACCCCCGAGAACGTCAGCAAACTGGTGCCGGCCTGGACCTATCGCACCGGCGACCTGCCAGGGCCGAACGACCCGGGTGAAACCACGGCCGAGAACACCCCGCTCAAGGTCAACGGCATGCTCTACGTGTGCACGCCTCACAGCCAGGTGATTGCTCTGGAGCCTGAAACCGGCAAGGAAATCTGGCGTTTCGATCCGAAGCTTTCCACGCAAAAAGCGGAAAACTTCAAGGGTTGGGCCCACATGACCTGTCGTGGCGTGACCTATCACGATGACGCGGTGTACGCCTCCGCCGAGCAAAGCCCCACTGGCACTGCCAGCACCACGCCGGCCAGCACCGTCTGCCCACGGCGGATCTTCCTGCCGACCGCCGATACCCGTCTGATCGCCCTCAACGCCGACACCGGCAAGATGTGCGAAGACTTCGGCGACAAGGGCCAGGTCGACCTGACCGCCAACATCGGCGGCTTCACGGCCGGCGGTTACTACTCCACGTCGCCACCGGCGGTCACCCAGAACCTGGTGGTGATCGGCGGCCACGTCACCGATAACGTCTCCACCGACGAGCCAAGCGGCGTCATCCGTGCCTACGACGTGCACACCGGCAAGCTGGTGTGGAACTGGGACAGCGGCAATCCGGACGACACCACGCCGATTGCCGAAGGCCAGACCTACACGCGTAATTCGCCGAACATGTGGTCCATGTTCAGTGTCGATGAAAAACTCGGCATGCTCTACCTGCCGATGGGCAACCAGACCCCCGACCAGTTCGGTGGGTTCCGGACCCCGGAATCGGAAAAATACGCCGCCGGCCTGACTGCGCTGGATATTGCCACCGGCAAGGTGCGCTGGTACTTCCAGTTCACTCACCATGACCTGTGGGACATGGACGTCGGTGGCCAACCGACCCTGATGGACCTCAAGACCGCCGATGGCGTGAAGCCGGCTGTCCTGGCATCGACCAAGCAGGGCAGCATCTACGTGCTGGACCGCAGCAATGGCCAGCCGATCGTGCCGATCAAGGAGATCCCGGTGCCCCAGGGCGCGGTGGAAGGCGACCACACCTCGCCGACCCAACCGATGTCCGACCTGAACTTCGTGCCGCCGGTCCTCAAGGAAAGCGACATGTGGGGCGTGACCCCGTTCGACCAGATGCTCTGCCGGATCGACTTCAAGTCGCTGCGTTATGACGGCATGTTCACGCCGCCGTCGTTGCAAGGCTCGATTGTCTACCCGGGCAACTTCGGTGTGTTCGACTGGGGCGGCATTTCGGTGGACCCGGTGCGCCAGATCGCCTTCGTCAACCCGAGCTACATGGCGTTCAAGTCGAAACTGGTGCCCGCGGCCGAAGTGGCCGGTGGCCCAGGGCGCAAGAGCGAAACCGAAGGCGTACAGCCGAACAAAGGCGCGCCGTATGGCGTGATCCTCGAAGCGCTGCTTTCGCCGATGGGCCTGCCTTGCCAGGCGCCTGCGTGGGGTTATGTGGCGGCCGTGGACCTGACCAACAACAAAACCCTGTGGATGCATAAGAACGGCACCGTGCGTGACAGCTCGCCGGTACCGATCCCGCTGAGCATGGGCGTTCCGAGCCTGGGCGGCACGTTCACCACCGCCAGCGGCCTGGCGTTCCTGAGCGGCACCCTCGACCAGTACCTGCGTGCCTATGACGTGAAAAACGGCAAGCAACTGTGGGAAGGCCGCCTGCCAGCCGGCGCCCAGACCACGCCGATGACCTACACCGGCAAGGACGGCAAGCAATATGTGCTGGTTGTTGCCGGTGGCCACGGTTCCCTGGGCACCAAGCAAGGCGATTATGTGATCGCCTACAAACTGCCGGATTAAGCCCAGCCTGCGCTCATGAAAAAGGCGACACCCTTGCGGGTGTCGCCTTTTTCTTTAGCCCTGGACTTTGTAGGAGCTGTCGAGCGAAGCGAGGCTGCGATCTTTTGATCTTTCGCTTGAGATTCAAGCGTCTTTGGAAAGATCGCAGCCTCGTTGCACTCGACAGCTCCTACAGGGCGCAACCCAGCGGGAGCAAGCTACTCAGGTTTTACAACTCGATCTTGACCGCCTGGGAAGCCCGGGTCGCCTTGGCGCGGGCGGCTTCGATGGATTCGTCGCGGGCCAGGGCCACGCCCAGGCGGCGCTGGCCGTTGACTTCCGGTTTGCCGAACAGGCGCAGGGCGGTGTCCGGTTCGCTCAGGGCCGCGCCCAGGTTGGCGAAAGCAGTCTGGGTCGACTGACCTTCCACCAGGATCACCGCCGAGGCCGAAGGGCCGAACTGACGGATCAGCGGGATCGGCAGGCCGAGAATGGCGCGAGCATGCAGGGCGAACTGCGACAGGTCCTGGGAGATCAGCGTTACCAGGCCGGTGTCGTGTGGGCGCGGCGAGACTTCGCTGAACCACACCTGGTCACCCTTGATGAACAGCTCGACGCCAAACAGGCCGCGGCCGCCCAGGGCTTCGGTCACTGCCTTGGCCACGCGCTCGGATTCGGCCAGGGCCACCGGGCTCATGGCTTGTGGCTGCCAGGATTCCTGGTAGTCGCCCTTTTCCTGACGGTGGCCGACCGGCGCGCAGAAGGTGGTGCCGCCGACGTGACGCACGGTGAGCAGGGTGATTTCGTAGTCGAAATCGATGAACCCTTCGATGATCACCCGACCCTTGCCGGCACGGCCGCCTTCCTGGGCGTAGTCCCAGGCTTTTTGCACGTCATCGGCACTGCGCAGCAGGCTCTGGCCCTTGCCCGAGGAACTCATCACCGGCTTGACCACGCAGGGGAAACCCAGGGTTTCCACGGCCTTGCGGTAGTCTTCCACGGTGTCGGCGAAGAAGTATGGCGATGTGGGCAGGCCCAGCTCTTCGGCGGCCAGGCGACGAATGCCTTCACGGTTCATGGTCAACTGCGCGGCGCGGGCGGTGGGGATCACGGTGAAGCCTTCGGCCTCCAGTTCCACCAGGGTGGCGGTGGCGATGGCTTCGATTTCCGGCACGATGAAGTGCGGCTTCTCGGCCTCGATCACCGCACGCAGGGCAGCGCCGTCGAGCATGTTGATCACATGGCTGCGGTGGGCCACTTGCATGGCCGGCGCGTTGGCGTAGCGATCCACGGCGATCACCTCGACGCCCAGGCGCTGCAGTTCGATTACCACTTCCTTGCCCAGCTCACCGCTGCCACACAACAAAACGCGGGTCGCGGTGGGCGACAATGGGGTTCCGATACGGGTCATCTGAAGGTCCTCAAACAGGAGCGGATCATCGCGGGTTGCGCGCCGGGCGAGCTTCCCATGGGAGAAAGCGCGGCATTTTACATGAACAGCGTCAGCCCGTGACGGGCTGTTTGCGTAGACGCCAGGCCATGATCAGCCAGACGGCCGTGACCCCGGCGAATTTCGAGAGCAGGGCGGTGATCACCACGGCGGGCGTCAGGGCGTCGATCAGGCCGAAGAAGATGAACGTGTCCAGGGGAATGCTCAAGGCCGAACTGATCCACAACCGGTCATGCAGTGGGCGCCGGGTGACGGTGAACACCAGCCAGTCGATGCACTCGGACACGGCAAACGCCGTGGCGCTGGCCAGGGCGATGGTCGGGTCGGAGGTGACATAGGACAACACCAGCGCCACCAGCATCGCCACGATGGCGCCGTGGCCGAAGCGGGTCTGCACCATGTCCCGCAGGATGAACACCAGCCCGCCCCAGGCCGACCAGATGATGTCCAGGTGCGGTGCGGCGGAAAACGCGAAGTTGATCAGCACGACGCTGCTGATGTAAGCGAGCAGGAAAAGCATGGGGCGTGGTACCTGGTGATGACGGATAAGGTATTAGAGGACAGCGATAATCCCTGTGGCGAGGAAGCTTACACCCGCTGGGCTCTGTAGGAGCTGGCGAAGGCTCGGGCCGCGTTCGGAGGATCTTTTGATCCTGAGCTTTTGCTTGCGACTCAACTGTCTGGGACAAGATCGCAGCCTCGTTGCGCTCGACAGCTCAGCCCCAGCACCTCAATCTTCGTCGCTGGCATCCGCTTTCCAATACCCTACCGCCTTCACGAAATCCTGGTGCAGGCCTTTCTCTTCCAGCAACACCTTGCGAATCTGCCGCGACACCTTGCTTTCGGTGGCGACCCAGGCATACAGCTTGCCGCGGGGCATTTCCAGCTGTTGCACGGTGCGTAGCAGGTTGTCCTGGCGGCCTTCGCGCAGCACCCAGATCACGTGCACCTGCGCCGGGCTTTGGAGCACTTGCTGCTCGGCGCCGTTTTCCACTTCCACCACCACCAGGGCACGTCGGTTGGGCGCCAGGCCTTCAAGGCGGCGGGCGATGGCGGGCAGGGCGGTTTCGTCGCCGATCAGCAAGTAACTGTCGAAGATGTCCGGCACGATCATCGAGCCCCGTGGCCCGGCGATGTGCAGGTACTGCCCGGGCGTTGCCTGGGCCGCCCAGGTCGCGGCAGGGCCGTCGCCGTGGAGCACGAAATCGATGTCCAGCTCCAGGGTGCCCAGGTCGTAGCGGCGCGGGGTGTAGTCGCGCATCTCGGGCATCGGGCCCTGTGCCTTGCCGGCACCGGGGTTGAAGTTTTCAAGGGCCGCGTGTTCCTCGGCGTTCTGCGGGAACAGCAGCTTCACGTGATCGTCGGTGCCCAGGCTGACGAACCCGGCCAGTTCCGGCCCGCCGACGGTGATACGGCGCATGCGTGGGGTCAGGTCCTGCACCCGCAACACTTGCAGGCGACGGCGTTTGATCTCGTGGGTGACGCGGTGAATGGTGTTTGGATCGACTTCGGTCATTGGCTTGACTCCGAGGCTGGGGGACGGTCGGGGCCGTCGATGATGGCTTTGGCGGTGTCGTTGAGCAGGTCGCGCACCCGCCGGATTTCTTCCGGGCTCCAGCGGCCAGGGTGCTTTTGCAGCGCATGGCGCAGGTTATACACCGCTTCATGGATTTCCGGGGGCCGATCGTGGCCGCGCAATGTGCGCTTGCTGATTTCAATGCGCGTGCGCACCTCATTCAGTGCTTCGGCCTGGTCCTCAAGTGATAGACGTCCGGCATCGGTCACGCTGTAGCATTTTTTTCCGTCTTCGACGTCACAGGTGACCATTGCGCTCATTTCCAGGAAGGACAGGGTCGGGTAGATCACCCCGGGGCTGGGGCTGTAGGCGCCGTCGAACATGCCCTCGATCCGGCGGATCAGGTCATAGCCGTGGCAGGGCTGTTCGGCAATCAGTGCCAACAACAGCAACTTCAGGTCACCGGCGGCGAAGACGCGTGGGGTTCGCCCGCCGCGTGTACGAGTGGCTGGGCGTTCGAAGTCATCGTAATGGATGGGGGGTATCGGGCCTGTCATCTATCTGCTCTCCGTTCTGCATAAGATAGAGCCGAGATATATCTTTGTGCTGAGATATATCTTTTCTTGCAGATCTATCTTTTTAAGATATATCTTTATTCTCGGTGGCTAAGTTTTCGCAATGAAACCTTACCTGAAGCCCTATATAGACGGGGCGCCTGGGCCGGGCGTCGACCTGTTTAATTGCTAAATAATTTCAATGTGGGCTGTTTCTTACAGCTGAACTTCTGTTTTTCAAAAAGTTGAGTCTTTTTCTTAGTTTCGTATGCTGGATTTACTACACGTCTATGGGAAAGTGCCTGCTTATTTTTAATTAAAGAGAGCCGATCATGCTCGGCGTTGAGGGACACGCCGGTTGTTAGTGACTTGCTGCCTCAATCTTTCTCTCTTTATTGCTACGAACAGGTGTAAAAACATGCTCAAACAATTCGTAACCGCTGCTTCCCTGACTGCAGCTGCCCTGGGTACTTCGCAGGTATTCGCGCTCGATGATGCGCGCTCCGCTATCCACATCACCGCGAACATCCCGACCCAGCAGTTCCACGTGCAGCCACGTGACCCGAACTTCGGTAAGGATGAAGTCATGAGCTACAACACGGTCAGCGGCACCTTGACTTCGTTGCGCCAGACCTTCGACGTGAAGAACACCGAGGGTTCGGTCCACGCCTACATCGAGGGTGGCCCGGCGGCGCTGTACAACGGCCGTGACTCCATTGCCCTGACCACTGCGTTCAATGGCATCACACTGACCGCCACGCCTCAGGAAGTGGTGGACGACGCAGCGTCGACTCCAGGTACCCAAGCCGACATGAGCATCGTCGCGGCCCGTCCTCTGGATACCCAGAATGGCCTGTACACCGCCGACATGACCGTGATCTTCGACGCCGTGCCGCGCCCGTGATCCGGTTCGATGCCCGGTGAGCTTCAGCTCATTGCACGGGCATCGCCGCAGGCCGTCCGGCGCTCCCCAGCCGGGCGGCCCGCACCTGAAACGCCCTGATCGCTCGCAGATTATGAGAATCCGTTGATGTTTCCGATGACACCCATCGCGGGTGCGCTCGCGCTATTGTTGTGCGCGAACGCATTGGCCGCGCCGACTGCCCCCGGTACCACACCGAGAAGCCTGCTGTCCCAGGCCAAGGGACTGCCGGCGGAGTTTGAATCGCACTTCTTCGATGTGCCTCTGGCGGTTCGTATTGAACTCAATCAACAGTACCTCGGCGAAGCCATGGTGGTCTTGTCGCGGGATGATCGTATAACCCTGCTCGAGTTCACCGACACGCAGGACAGCCCGATGACAACTGTCGAGCGCGAGCAATGGGAGCAGCATCTCAAACAGGGACAAGTGCTGGGCGCCTGTGAAGGTAGCTGTCCGTCAGGGCTGCTGGCCGTGCACTACAGTCTCGAAAATTCATTGGTATCGATCCTGACCCGGGATGTGGAACGATCGACCGAAACCAAGCGTTATTACGATCAACCGGAAGTTGGCAGCTTCGGCCTGATTTTCAACAACCAATTGAATCTCAACGGTGGCCAGGAACAGGACACGGGTGGCCGTTATGGGCTCAACGCCATTTCCAGCGTGGGCAACTGGAGCCAGTCGCTGGACCTTCAGCTTTCGCGTCTTGGCGGGCCGGACGACAAGCTCTACCACGCTGTCCATGAGCTCTACACCCAGCGGGAAATGGAAGGGACTTTTTTTCGCCTGGGTTATTTCACGCCCAGCTCCGATGGCTTGAACCGCCAGATCCGTTCGTTCGGTGCCAATCCGGACACCGCGCTCGGGGTGATGTACGGCAGTTCCGACAGCCTGGCGATCGACAATCCCAAACCCAGCGTCTACCCCATTTATGTCACCGCGAGCCGCCAGGCTTCGGTGGAGATTTATCGCAACGGCCTGCTGATCAACACCCAGGCAGTCAGCGCCGGTTTGCAGAGCCTGGATACCCGACCCTTGCCGGGGGGGATCTATGAAGTGGAAGTCCGGCTGGTCGAGGACGGACAAACCACCGCCACCAGCCAGGAGCTGGTCTACAAGCCCAACAATTGGAACAGTCCCGAAGACCGCTGGCGCTACAACGTGTTCGCCGGACGCGAAACCCGGCTGTGGAGCAATTGGGAAGACCAGCCTTCGGGTTTCACGACGGCGGGGCTCGGCCTCAACTACCTGCTGCATCCGCGGGTGATCCTGGGCGGCTCAGCACGCCAGGTGCAGGACAAGCTGCAAGTCGGCACTTCAGTGGACTGGACGCTGGGGACCAACACCAGCCTGTACGCCAACGTCTATCAGACCCAGCAATACGGCACCGGCATGGACCTGCAAGGCCTGTACAGCTACGGCCATGGCAGCGTGGTGGCCAGTCACAACCGCAGTTGGCTGGACACCCGCAACACCTATGAAACCCTGTCGGACGGCACCCGTGTTCGCCGGCGCAACGTATTCATTGGCCACACCAGCAACTCCTCGCTGTCGGTCAATCATCGCTTGAGCAACAAGGCCTCCGTCAACGCCCGGCTGGCCTACAGCGAAGGCAATGTCCAGGGCACCGGCCTGGACCTGGGCTGGACCCAGCGCGGCAAGGTGCGTGGCAGCGATGCCAACTGGCGGTTGTCGGTATTCGACCGCCCCGGCACGTCCAGTACCGCCGACCGGCGCAATCGCGGTATTGACCTGACCCTCAACGTCGCCCTGGGTGGGCCCGGCGAGTACTGGTCGGGCAGCATCGGCACCCGCACCTCGCGGGACGGTGATCGGGACCACAATGGCTCGCTGACCTATCGCCGGACCCTGGAAGATCATGTGCTGCAAAGCGTCTCCGCCACGGCGCTGGCCGACACCTATGGCGTGGGCCTGTCGGGTCTTGCCAGTTTCCAGACCGATTCACTGTATGGCGACGGTTTCGTCCAGCGTTCTTCCTACAACGACAACCTCACCGGCGGCCTGAACTTGAGCAGCACCGTGGCCGTGGGCGGCCAGAAAGCCGCCTTTACCGGCCAGCCCCATGGGCGCGGCGCGGGCATGATCGTCGATGTAGAGACCGATCTGGACATGGTCGCCCTGCGTGCCGATGACTTGACCGGCGGCAGCACCCTGTTGCATCCGGGCCGTAACTTCGTGCCGATCACCGCCTATAAAAACAGCATGGTGACGTTCGACTTCGACGGTGTGCACCCGCCGGCGGCGAACATCGAGCCTTCGCGCAGCCGTTATCACTTGAACAAGGGCGGGGTGGACTATCGCAAGGTGCGTGTGATGAGAACCGTGACCGTGCTCGGTCGCCTGCTCGATGAGCAAGGGCAACCGCTCAGGGGGCATCACGTAATCAACCACGCCAGTCGCGGTGTCAGCGAGGCGGACGGGTTCTTCTCCATGGAAATGAACGCCGGCTCACCGACCCTGGAAGTGCGCTATGGCAGCGAGTTGTATTGCCGGTTCCGCCTCGACCCGGACAACGCCCACCGCGAAGGCGACGTGTTGTTGATCGGTGATTTGAGCTGCACGCCGGACACCCTGGCCGATACGACGATTGTCGAGGCTGGTAGTGCGAAACAACGCTCGTGACGCCGTGGGAGCAAAGCTTGCTCGCGATGAACGATAACGCAATTCGCCTGAAGAGCGGGGCGCCTGCATCGCGGGCAAGCCTTGCTCCCACAGGTGGATTTCTCACCATCTATTTGCAGTGATCTGTCTTGATGCATGAGGTTGTATAAATGAAACCCTTATCGGTTGCAGTGCGCAGCGTGGTCTCGGTGTTGTTGTTTGCGTGCGTGCCTGCGGCCAATGCCTTGACGCAGGATATCAATGCTGTATTCAGGCCTACCCCTTCGAGTCCCATGAACAACAAGTTCATCAATATCACACCCGTCTGGGGATATTGTCGAGACGACCCAGGGCAGTGTGCCAATTTGGGTGTTTACAGTCATTTGGCGCCCATCAAATTTACGTCATCCCGGCCTATTCAGCCGAATCACTCAGATGTCCGACAAGGCGCTATGTTCTCGCTACCCGTTGATTGGCGTACGGTACAGATTGTCGATTCGGCCACGGGTAAAAGCGAAGAGGTTTCGATACGAATCGCCGGTGTGGGAGGGGTGTATCTGCTTAACGCACACCCCGCCGAATTGGTGGGGGAAGATGTAGACCTCTTCTCAGCGCATCGAATGCTCTGGGGTAGTGATTGGGGCCGTCCTCCTCAACCGTGTAGAAACGGTGGGGTGCCCGGAGGCGCTTATTACGGAAACACGGGTTTCGGTTTTTTTTGGCACACGCCGCAACAGGACTTTACCTGTGCCAAAGGTGCGAGATACCTGATACCTGAGCTTCGCTATCAGTCTTTTACTTACACCTATGAGCTGCGCACCCCCGACCCTTTGAAGATGTTGTCCGGCCGGTATACAGGATCATTGACCTATTCGGTTGGGCCGCGGCAAGACTTTGATCTGGGCGATGTCATGCTTCCTGATGACTCGACACTTACGCTCAATTTCAATTTTGAGGTCGACCACGCCTTCCGGGTAGAGGTCCCTCCCGGTGGAAACCGTGTCGAACTAGTCCCCCAGAAAGGCTGGCAGTCATGGCTTACGACCGGTAGTAAACCGACGCGATTGTTCCGTGACCAGACATTCCATATCTCGGCCTCTTCCTATTTCAAGATGAGGCTTGAATGCCAGTACATCAGCGGTAATACCTGTGCGATTGCAGAGGCCGGCTCGGGTCATGCTGTGCCCGTGGATGTCAGCGTGAGCTTGCCCGAGGGACTGACGGACGCCACCGGGCAGCCGGTCAGCCGCCGTCGATTGTTACTCGATGGCAGCGGCACCGAATTGTTCAAGCCAAGTTTTTTTGTCAATCGACAACAGGGGATCTTGCACTTTGAGGTGGACGGTAGAGGGGTTGGAGAAATGCTCGACAGCGGCGCCAAGGCCTACACCGGCAATGTCACGGTGATCTGGGATTCGGAAGTTTGAATGGTTTTGGTCCGCTCGGACTTATTTGATGTACGAGGTTGTATTGATGAAACACTTGACGGCGGCAATGTGCAGAGTGGCTTCGGTGTTATTGCTTACCTGCGCATCTGAGGCCAATGCCTTCACTCGGGAAATTACCGCAGTATTCAGGCCCGACTCCTCGAAACCCAACGAGAATACCTTTCTCAATACCACGCCTGTTAGCGGTTACTGCGCACAATATCCGTCGGAATGCAGGGCAACAAAGATGTTCAGCATTCGGTTGCCCTTTATTTTCAGTTCGACCAGTCCTATTCAAGCCAACCATGGGGATGCTCGACAGGGTGCGATGTTTAAACTCCCTACCACTTGGCGCACGACACAGGTGACCCATTCAGTGACGGGTGAAACTGAAGTCGTTGAAGTGCGCTGGTCCGGTATAGGTTCGACATACCGACTCTCTGGTGACGCCATCGACTTGGTCGGTGGGGGCGTGTCGCTCTTGATCGCCCATCAACGGTTATGGCGCGGCCTTAGTTGGGTATATGCCCCCTCGCCTTGTAGATACAGCGGTATAGGGGCGTATACCAATACCGAATACATCTTCTTCTGGAAAACCCCGGTAGAGGGCGTGTGTGCAAAAGGGGCCAATTATTTGATCCCTGGCTTTTCTTACCGCTATCTGGACTTTGCCTACGAACTGCGCACCCCCAACCCACTGAAAATGTCGTCCGGCCAATACACCGGGTCGCTGACTTATAGCGTCGGGCCGGGGCAGGACATTGACATGGGTGACGTCATGCTTCCCAACGATTCGGCACTCACCCTCGACTTCAAACTCGACGTCGAGCACGCACTCAGGGTCGAAGTCCCCCCCGGTGGCAACCGGGTAGAGCTGGTGCCCCAGGAGGGCTGGCAGTCCTGGTTGAACAGTGGCCGCAAACCGACGCGGTTGTTTCGTGACCAGCGCTTCCATATCTCCGCTTCCTCACGTTTCAAGATGGCGCTCGAATGCCAAACCATCAGCGGCAATACCTGCGCGATCTCCGAAGCCGGCACCGGTCATGCCGTTCCGGTGGACGTCAGCGTCAGCCTGCCCGATGGCTTGACCGACGCCGCCGGGCAACCGGTCAACCGTCGCCGGGTATGGCGTGACGGCAGCGGTACCGAACTGTTCCAGCCGGGTCTTTATGTCGATCGCCGGTCGGGAACCCTGCACTTTGAAGTGGCCCGCAGCAACGTCGAAGAGATGCTCGACAGCGGCGCCAAGGGTTATGCCGGCAATGTCACGGTGATCTGGGATTCGGAAGTTTAAAAAGGAGTGACTTGGGCAGTCTGAGTCGATCAAGGGAGAGGTAAAGATGAAGCGGTTACCAGTGGCAGTGCAAGGCATGGTATCGGTGGTGGTGTTGACCTGTGCATCGACGGCCAATGCCGTGAGCAATGATATCAACGCTATCTTCAGGCCCGATCCCTCGAGGCCCAACGAAAATACCTTTCGCAACACCACCCCGGTCTCGGGTTTTTGCGCAATGTATCCGGCGGTATGCGAGGCGGAAAAAATGTCCAGCATCCAACTGCCCATTACCTTTGAGTCGACCGGCCCCATCCAGGCCGATCATGGGGATGTCCGGCAGGGGGCAATGTTCGATGTGCCCACCACTTGGCGTCCGGCACAGGTGACCCATACCGGTACGGGTGAAAATGAAATCGTTCACGTCCGCATATCCGGCATAGGTTCTGGCTACCAACTTCCTGTCAGCGTAATCGACCTGGTGGGCGGAGAGGTAAATCTAGCGACCGCCCATAGCAAGTTATGGGGCGGCTCCAGCTGGATGCATGCGCCGTCGCCCTGTCGATCCACTACTTTTGGGACCATGAACGAGCGTATCTATAATTTTTTCTGGAAGACGCCGACCGAGGGGGTGTGTGCCAAACAGTCCAGGTTCCTGATCCCCAGCATGTCTTACCGGCCCATGGAATTTGCCTACGAACTGCGTACACCCAACCCATTGAGGATGTCGTCTGGCCGATACACAGGTTCAGTGAGCTATGGGGTTGGACCGGGGCAGGACTTCGATATGGGCGACGTCATGCTTCCCAGTGACTCGGTAATCACCCTCAATCTGAAACTCGATGTCGAGCACACCCTAAAGGTCGAAGTGCCCCCCGGCGGCAACCGCGTCGAACTGGTGCCCCCGGAAGGCTGGCAAGCGTGGCTGAACAGCGGGTCAAAACCGACGCGGCTGTTTCGTGACCAACGCTTCCATATCTCGGCCTCGACACGTTTCAAGATGGCGCTCGAATGCCAGACCGTCAGCGGCAATACCTGCGCGATTGCCGAAACCGGTAGCGGTCATGCCGTACCGGTGGACGTCAGCGTGACCCTGCCCAACGGGCTGGCCGACGCCGCTGGGCAACCGATCAATCGCCGCCGCTTATTGCGTGATGGCAGCGGCACCGAGCTGTTCCAGCCGGGTTTTTACGTCGATCGCCGGCCGGGCACCCTGCACTTTGAAGTGGCCCGCGCCAGCGTCGAAGAAATGTTGGGCAGCGGCGCCAAGGCCTATGCCGGCAACGTCACGGTGATCTGGGATTCGGAAGTCTGAGGGCCCTCGAGGCCCGCCATATTCAGTATTTACGTTTAATGCATGAGGTTAAAGAAGCGATGAAACATCTATGGGCATGGATTGGGTTCTATCTGTTTTGCGGCATGGCCCAGGCCGGACCGCAAATCGGTGTCGGGGTGGTCTACGACTACCTGGACGGCGACAAAAGCACCTACATGAAACGGGTGTTCAACGGCGGTACCTCCACGGCATTCGTCAAGGTCAACATCCTGGAAATTGTCTACAACGAGGACGGCACCTATCAGGAAGTGCCGCTGCAGAACCAGGCCAGTGCCATGGCCAAGGACGGCCTGATGGCCAGCCCGGCGCGGCTGATCGTGCCGGCCAACGGCATGCAGGGCACGCGCTTGCTGTTCATGGGCAACCGCGACAAGGAGCGTTACTTCCGGGTGCGTTTCGTGCCGGTGGTGCCCGAAGCTGAGGACGAGTTTGCCATCAGTGCGCAGGAGCGCGAAGAGTACAAGAAGGAACGCGTGGCGGCGGGGCTCAAGGTTCTTGCGGGCTACGGCACGGTGTTTTTCGTGCGCCCCAAGGCCACCCGTTTCGAGACGGTGATCGATGACAGCGCCGCACGTTACCTGATGCGTAACAACGGCAACAGCGTGGTGATCATCGATGAGTTCAAGGACTGTGCAGCGAAGGCGGAACACGACTGCCGGCCAACCACCAAGCACCACGTCATGGCCGGTCGCACATTTTCCTTCGACAAGGAGCAGGGGCGTGAGTATCGCTTCACGCTGATCGAGGGCGGCCAGAGCAAAGCCGTCGAGATCAAGGGTTGACGGTTGCCGTCGCCGAACCGTCGTTGAAGCCACAGGTAATCAAAATGTCCAAGACACTGCTAAGCCCCCTCGCATTGACCGCTCTGATGTTGCCCTGGAGCCCGGCCTGGGGCGCGGTTGAACGGGAAACCTTCGAACTCTACGTGACTATCCCCACGCTCGATTTCTATGTGCTGCCCCTTGACCCGCAGTTGGTGCAGCGTGAACAACGCTTGCCCTTCAGCAGCTTCACCAACGACCTGCGCCCGTTGCGGGCGACCTACGAGGTGAAGAACAGCAATGGTGCCATCGGCGCGCGCCTGGCTGAAGAGGCGTACTTGTCCAACGGTCGTGATCGTATCGACTTGCGGGTGAGGTTCAACAACGTCGAGTTGACCCTCGATTCGAACCACGTGGTGTCAGCCATCGAGGCCCGGCCCGGACGCCAGGTGCCGCTGGAAATCGCCGCGATCAAGCCCGCTGGCGACTACAAGCCCGGCGATTACTACGGCACGGTGCACATGGTGTTCGATGCCATTGCGCCGTGAGCAGCAAAGGTGTGGGTTGGACCCCAGCGGTAGCAAGCGCCCTCGCCACTAGGTGGATTCCACTTCGTTTTATTAATCTGAAAAGGTATCAAGCATGTTTAGAAAAGTGATGTTCATGACGATCCTTGCGGCCCTGAGCCCTTCACTGGTGCTGGCGGCTGATGATGCTCGCACTGCCATCCATATCACCGCGAACGTTCCCAACAAGCAGTTCCATGTGCAGCCGCGTAATCCGGACTTCGGCAAGGATGAGGTTATGCACTTCGACCCAGTGAACAGCCAACTGAGCCCGCTGCGCCAGACTTTCGATGTGAAGCACACCGATGGCTCGGTCCACGCCTCCCTCGAGGGTGATCGGGTGTCGTTGACCAACGGCAGAGACGCCATTCCCCTGCTTGTCAGGTTCAACAATATCCGCCTGACCGGTGTGCCCCAGGAAGTTGTGGATGACGCAACGTCCACGCCTGGCACCCAGGCGGACTTGCACATCATGGCCTCGGACAAGGTCTACGATGGTCAGCACGGCCTGTACACCGCCGACTTGACCGTGATCTTCGACGCGGTGCCTCGCGTAAACCCTTGACCCACACCGCGTCGCTGACCATCAGTGGCTTGCCACCAAGGGCTTGCATTGGGTGTGACTGCCCGGCTGCAAGTAGGGCGAAAGGAACGGTGCCATGCCCTTGAGCACCTGCACCGGCAAGGCCGAGGTGAATTTGAAGTTCTGCGCCGACGCACCTGGCACGTAGGCGGTCAGGGTGCCGAAATGGCTGTCGCCGATGTAGAACACGAAGGTGGCGGTGCGGTTGATCGACTTGGAGCTGATCACCCGCCCGCCGGAACCGACGGCTTCGATGCGGTTGTCACCGGTGCCGGTCTTGCCGCCCATGGCCAGCGGAGTGCCGTCGGCCAGCGTGAAACTGCCGGCTACGCGTTTCGCGGTGCCGGCATCCACCACTTGGGACAGCGCACTGCGCAAGGCCCGGGCCACGTCCATCGGCATCACACGCTTGCCGTTATCTGGATCGCTCACCAGCCGTGTCTCGTAAGGTGTACCGACGGCAAAGTCCAGGCTGTCGACCCGCAACGCGGGTTGGCGGATGCCATCGTTGAGGATGGTGCCCACCAGTTCCGCCAGCGCGGCGGGGCGGTCGCCGGAGCTGCCGATGGCAGTGGCCAGCGACGGCACCAGATGGTCGAAGGGGTAGCCGACTTGCTGCCAGCGCTGGTGGATATCCAGAAAGGCTTCGATTTCCAGCATGGTCCGGATGCGGCTGTCACGGGCGCTCTTGTGCCGGCTCTTGAACAGCCAGCTGTAGACTTCCTGGCGCTCGAACTGGCTGGCCTTGACGATCTGGCTGAACTTGGCGTCGGGGTTGTTCAGCAGATAGCCCACCAACCACAGGTCCAGCGGGTGGACTTTGGCGATGAAGCCCTGGTCCGGCAGGTCATAGGCGCCGGGACCATAGCTCCGGTAGAGCCGTTCCAGGCGTTCATCGGTGAGTTTTCCGGCGCTCTTGGCCGACTTCAAGTGCGCCCGCACGAAGCGGTTGAAGTTCTCCTGGCTGTCGTTGGGAAAGAAATACCGGTGCACGGCGGCCAGGCGGATCGCCGTGGGACGCATGCCGTCGAGGAAGGTTTCGAGGCGTTGGGGGGTATCCTTGCCTCGGTACTTCTTCCAGAACCTGAGCAGGAACGCGGTGCCTTCGTGGTCGGCGAACTGGGCCAGGTATTCCTGGCGGCGCGGGTCCTTATCATCCTTGAGCAATTGGGAACTGTTATTGGAGCCTGCGTAGGTGGCGTAGCGCACCAGGTCGCGCATCAGGCGGATGAATGGCAGGTTGATCGATTCACGCAGGGCGTCGCGCAGGGTGGGGTTGCGGCCGTTGTCTTCCTTGCGGAAGTTGTGGAAGGTGTGCAGCCCGCCACCGGTAAAGAACGCCTCGCCAGGGCTGGCTGAATACGTACGGTCCAGCGCGGCCTCGAGCATTTTCGGCAGGCTGCGGTCGGTGTTCTGGATCAGGTAGTCGACCGCCCAGCGGGAGAGACGGTCCTGCTCGGCGATGTCGACTTTCTTCAATGCCGCGGGGGTTTGCTGGGCATAGCGATCGTGCAGTTCGGCGATGATCTGCAGATACGTGGTGAGCACCCGCAACTTGGCGGTGGAGCCCAATTCCAGTTTGCTGCCTTCGTTGATATCGAAGGGCTGGTCGGTGCTGTCGGTCTGCACCCGCACGCGCGAGCCATCGGGGGTCAGTTCCAGCAGGGTGAAGCTGTAGCGCACCTGGGCGGTGCTGGTGGGGGTCAGCAGGCGTTCGCCCATCAGGCCGATCTGGGTCGCGAAAGCCGGGTCGGCCAAGCGCTTGAGGTACTCGGTGGCTTGGGCCTGCAAGTCGCTTTGCAAGGTGCTGGTGGCGGACAGGTCGAGGCGATCGAGGTCATACAGCGGACGATTGAGCAGGGCGGCGAGGCGACTGCGGGCGGCGCTGATGCCTTTGTTGGTTTCGTTGGGCTGGACGGTCGGGTCCTGGACCCAGTCGCGATAACTGACCTTGCTCGCCAGGGCCGCCTCGGCCAGCGCCGCATCGATCACGCCGTTCTGCGTCAACAGTCGGATGTGGCTGTCGGTCAGGCGCGCCAGTTCATCGTGGCCCTTGGACAGGAAATGGGAGGGGCGGCGCTGGGCGATCATCAACGACAGGACTTCGCGCAGGGCCAGGCCTTTTTCCGCCAGGCTCCTGGGGTCGGTGGCGGTACTGAACAGGCGTTCATTGGCCCGCTTGAAATCGGCGCCGTACCAGACCCGCAGGCCCTCAGCCATGCCATGGACTTCACCATGCCCGGGCACGGCGGAGAGCGGCACGCTGTTGAGGTAGTCACGGATGATCCGCTGCCGCGCCTCGAGGGTTTGCGGGCCAGCCTGATAGGCGCGCACGCTGGCGGAGATCATCTGGCGGATTTTCTCCCCGCCCGACACGGTGAGGCCCTCGGGGGAATGCCGGTATTTTTCCAGTTGTGTCGCCAGTGTGCTGCCCCCGGCGGACTGCCCTGGCAGGCTCAACAGCTTGGCGACTTGCGACCAGACCGCCATGCCGAAACGCGGCCAGTCCACTGCCGGGTTGGCCAGAGGTTGCTTGGGGTCGAGCAGGAAGCGGTTCTCGATAAACAACAGGCTCTGCACCACCACGGGCGGGATCGCTTCGAAGTTCGCATACAGTTGCTGCGGGTACTTGAACTGATAGACCGGCGCGGCGCGGCAGTCGGTGATGGTCAGGCCGGCCTGGATCTTTTCCGTATAGGGCACGAACAGGCCTTTCTCGATGTAGCCCATCAAGGCCGGCGAGAACCGCGCCTGGGCCTGGATCACGTAGTCGCGCTTGAGCAGGCGTGGCAGGAATTCCCCCAGCGCGCTGTAGCCCAAGCGCCGGTCGAACGGACCGGCACCGGGATAGACGATGGCATCGCTGGGCCCCGGCTGCACCGAATAGCTCAGGGACGCGGCGTACTTGCTGATCTCCCGGGCTTGAAACCGCGAGGTGCGCATTTCCTTGGCCACCGCCAAGCCGACCACCACCACGATAATCAGCAGCAACAACCAGAATGCCCGCCAGCCATGCCGTGCGCGGCGTTTTTTTTGAGGTAAAGGCGCTTCTTCCATACGTTCAGTCGGGACCATAGGTTCATTCGAATCGGTTTGCCACAAAGCGCCCATAGTCGACTGATCCATTCACGCAGATTGATCGGACTTGCTTGAAGCTTAGACGGTGGTTGGCGTGGGGGCAGGGGAAATTGTGGATACTGGTCTGTCATGGCTAACGGCGCACCTTTGTGGCGAGGGGATTTATCCCCGCTGGGCTGCGCAGCAGCCCCAATGCAGACAGCTCAATTGTCCAGACATACCGGGTTGCGGTTTTTTGGGGGGGCTGCTACGCAGCCCAGCGGGGATAAATCCCCTCGCCACAGGTACTACGCAAGATTCGGAATATTCGCTCGACCTTTGCAGCGTCGATAAAACAGCGGCGTGGCTAGGCTGCATTCAAACCCTTTCAAAGGAAGCAAGGAATGCATTCACGCCCCAATTCCCATCGCTTGCGTCGAGGTCGTTATTCCGAGCCGGGACGAGCTTATCTGGTGACTGCTGTTGTTTATCAGCGGCGGCCGGTTTTTTCCGACTGGAAGGTTGGCCGGTTATTGGTCGCCGAATTCAAACGCGCTCATGATCTGGGCCATGTGGAGTCCTTGGCCTGGGTGGTGATGCCAGATCATTTCCACTGGTTGCTGCAAATTCACGATTGCCATCTGAGTCGTGTCATCGGCGCCACCAAAGCTCGATGCACCCATCGTGTCAACAACATAACCGGAGCCTCTGGCCCGCTTTGGCAAAGCGGTTTCCATGACCGCGCTATTCGTGACAACGAAGAGCTGCGGCCCAGCGTCGACTACATCATTGCCAATCCGCTTCGGGCGGGGCTGGTGGAATGTATCGGCGATTACCCTCTCTGGGACGTCGCATGGCTTTGAAACCATCATGTTCCTTGTGGCCAGGGGATCTATCTGTGGCAGGGGGGCTGTGGCGAGGGGATTTATCCCCGCTGGGCTGCGCAGCAGCCCTAATACAGGCAACTCAGTTACCCAGACATACCGGGTTGCAGTTGGGGGCTGCTACGCAGCCCAGCGGGGATAAATCCCCTCGCCACGGGTTACGCCTCTCACCACAAGGGGAGGGAGCTTAAAAGCCTTGTGCTAGAGCCCTCGCCCCATGCCCAAACATGACGCTGCACCATCACTGTGCAATACTCGGCGCCGTTTTAAAAAAGACCTTTAATCCAGAGAGCGCCTCTCCAAAAGCCACTTTTGGCACAGGCTTATCCCTGAATTTCCAAGGTTTTACAGTGAAACTCTCTATCCCTGGCTTTTTATACTGCATGGCCCGCTGATCCTGAGATTGTCGTTCCACAGGACGGTCTGCCCACAAGACAGACCCGGCTTCGGCAAGGTGGCAGGCCTATCGGCCTGTGGCTTTGGACGCTCGGGGGCTAATCCAATAACAAGACGAGGTTGTATCCCTATGCCTGTCGGCAATCATCTGCCCCATGGCGAGACCACCCAGGGTGGTCCGCTCAAACGTGAACTCGGTGAGCGGCATATCCGCCTGATGGCGCTCGGCGCTTGCATCGGTGTCGGGCTGTTCCTCGGCTCGGCCAAGGCCATTGAAATGGCCGGTCCGGCGATCATGCTGTCCTACATCATTGGTGGCCTGGCGATCCTGGTGATCATGCGCGCCCTCGGTGAAATGGCCGTGCATAACCCGGTGGCCGGTTCGTTCAGCCGTTATGCCCAGGACTACCTCGGCCCATTGGCAGGCTTCCTGACCGGCTGGAACTACTGGTTCCTGTGGCTGGTGACCTGCGTGGCGGAAATCACCGCCGTGGCCGTATACATGGGCATCTGGTTCCCCGATGTGCCCCGCTGGATCTGGGCCCTGGCCGCGCTGCTCAGCATGGGTTCGATCAACCTGATCGCGGTCAAGGCCTTCGGTGAGTTCGAATTCTGGTTCGCCCTGATCAAGATCGTGACCATCATCGCCATGGTCATCGGCGGCGTCGGCATCATCGCCTTCGGCTTCGGTAACGACGGCGTGGCCCTGGGTCTTTCCAATCTCTGGACCCACGGCGGTTTCATGCCCAACGGCGTGCAAGGCGTGTTGATGTCGCTGCAAATGGTGATGTTCGCCTACCTGGGCGTGGAGATGATCGGCCTGACCGCCGGTGAGGCGAAGAACCCACAGAAAACCATCCCCAACGCCATCGGCTCGGTGTTCTGGCGGATCCTGCTGTTCTACGTTGGCGCGCTGTTCGTGATCCTGTCGATCTACCCGTGGAACGAGATCGGCACCCAGGGCAGCCCATTCGTGATGACCTTCGAGCGCCTGGGCATCAAGACCGCCGCCGGCATCATCAACTTCGTGGTGATCACCGCCGCGCTGTCGTCCTGCAACGGTGGGATCTTCAGCACCGGGCGAATGCTCTACAGCCTGGCGCAGAACGGCCAGGCCCCGGCCGGTTTTGCCAAGACTTCCAGCAACGGCGTGCCACGTCGCGCATTGCTACTGTCCATCGGCGCATTGCTGCTGGGCGTGCTGCTCAACTACCTGGTGCCGGAGAAAGTCTTCATCTGGGTGACCTCCATTGCCACGTTCGGCGCGATCTGGACCTGGGTGATGATCCTGCTGGCCCAGCTCAAGTTCCGCAAAGGCCTCAGCGTTTCAGAGCGCGCGGCCCTGAAATACCGCATGTGGCTGTACCCGGTCAGCTCGTACCTGGCGCTGGCGTTCCTGGTGCTGGTGGTGGGCCTGATGGCGTACTTCCCGGATACACGGGTGGCGTTGTATGTCGGCCCGGCGTTTCTGGTGCTGCTGACGGGGCTGTTTTATACCTTCAAGTTGCAGCCGACGGGGGATGTGCGCAGCGCCGTGCGTTCGGTTTCGTAAATTGATAGCGAGCGAGCCGGACCTTGGAAAAACCACGCAACACGCGCACCGGGCGCGTGATGCTCGCAACGGTTTGCCGTAGGTATAACTGCACGGTTTCTTCTCCCGCGCTTAAGGTGAACGACGAACCTGTGGCGAGGGGATTTATCCCCTTGCCACAAGAGCGGGTGTGTACTCGCAAGCTACGCTGCCGCTGTTTCTTGCGCCTCAAAACTGTCCGCCCGCGCCATCTGCCACATCCGCGAATAAAACGCCCCATTGACCTCTCCGGTCAGCAATTCCCCCGGCTTCAAGAACACATGCAACTGTGAAAACAGTTTGATCTCAGTGGCCGACATACGCCGTACCAGATGCTTGGGCTGCAATTGCGACGGATGTTCAAGCCCGGCGGCGGCGAGCATTTCGGCCAGGGCCTTGAGGGTGTTGCGGTGGAAGTTGTAGACCCGCTGGGCCTTGTCCGGGACGACCAGGGCGCGCTGGCGCAAGGTGTCCTGGGTGGCGACGCCGGTGGGGCATTTGTTGGTATGGCAGCTTTGCGACTGGATGCAGCCGATGGCGAACATGAAGCCGCGCGCGGCATTGGCCCAGTCGGCGCCGATGGCCAGGACGCTGGCGATGTCGAAGGCGCTGACGATCTTGCCGCTGGCCCCGAGCTTGATCTTGTCCCGCAGGTTCAGGCCCACCAGGGTGTTGTGCACGAACAACAGACCTTCGCGCAATGGCACGCCGATGTGGTCGGTGAATTCCACTGGCGCCGCGCCTGTGCCGCCTTCCTTGCCGTCGACCACGATGAAGTCGGGCAGGATCCCGGTTTCCAGCATGGCCTTGGCGATGCCCATGAATTCCCACGGGTGACCCAGGCAGAACTTGAAGCCCACCGGTTTGCCGCCGGACAGTTCGCGCAGTTGCTGAACGAACCGCATCAGTTCGATCGGTGTGGAAAACGCGCTGTGGCGGGACGGCGACACACAATCCTCGCCCATGAGGATGCCTCGTGTCTCGGCGATTTCCCGGGTGACTTTGTGTTTGGGCAGGATCCCGCCGTGGCCGGGCTTGGCGCCTTGCGACATCTTGATTTCAATCATCCGCACCTGCGGGTTCTGCGCCTGGGCGGCGAAACGCTCCGGGTCGAAGCGACCGTCAGGCGTGCGACAGCCAAAATAACCGCTGCCCAGTTCCCAGGTCAGGTCGCCACCGTTCTCGCGGTGGTAGGGGCTGATGCTGCCTTCACCGGTGTCGTGGGCGAAGTTGCCCAACTTGGCCCCTTGGTTCAACGCGCGGATGGCGTTGGCGCTCAGGGAGCCGAAACTCATGGCCGAAATGTTGAACACCGACGCCGAGTACGGCTGGGTGCACTGCGGGCCGCCGACCGTCACGCGAAAACCGCTGGGATCGCTCAACGGGGCCGGGCGCATGGAATGGCCGATGAATTCGAAACCGCTCTGGTAGACGTCGATCAGGGTGCCGAACGGTTTGTCGGCGCTTTCGTTCTTGGCCCGGGAGTACACCAACGAGCGCTGGGCCCGGGAGAAGGGCAGGGCGTCGCTGTCGGATTCGAGCAGGTACTGGCGGATCTCCGGGCGGATGCCTTCGACCAGGTAGCGGATGTTGCCCAGGATCGGGTAATTGCGACGTACGGCGTGGCGGCTTTGCAGCAGGTCGAACAGCCCCAGCAGGCTCAACAACCCGGTCACCAGTGTGATCGGCCAGAGCCAGTCGTGTTGCAGGAACGGCAGGCTGGCGAGGGTGAAGATGACACAGCCGGCAAAGAAGGCGTAACGACTCAGCAGAGACAGGCTCATACGGTTTCCTTGGGGGGAGCGATGGGTGGGGCGGTGCAGGCATTCTGCGCTGTCGGCGAAACGGCGGGCAACCCTGTGGCGAGGGGATTGTTGTGGGAGCAAGGGTATGTGGGATTAAAGCTGTGGGAGCAAAGCTTGCTCGCGATACAGGCGCCTCGGTTTCTGCAATACCGAGTCGCCCCCATCGCGGGCAAGCCTTGCTCCCACAGATTCACAGATTCACAGAGGTGTCGCTCAGCTCGCCTGCTTCATCTGCCGCACGGGCAATTCCACGCGGAAGGTAGTGCCGACGCCGACTTCACTGCTAACCGTGATCTCGCCGTTGTGTTTTTTCACGATGCCGTAGGACAACGACAGCCCAAGCCCTGTGCCCTGGCCGATGGGTTTGGTGGTGAAGAACGGGTCGAAGATTTTCTGCAGGGTATCGGGGGGAATGCCCGAGCCGTTGTCGGCGACTTCGATCCATACGGTTTCGTCAACGACACCGTTGCGCAGGGTGATGGTGCCGCGCTCGGGGCCGATGGCCTGGGCGGCGTTGACGATCAGGTTCATGATCACCTGGTTGATCTGCGACGGCAGGCATTCCACCTCCGGCAACGGTGTGTACTCCTTGACCACGTCGGCCTTGTACTTGATTTCATTGGCGACGATGTTCAACGTCGAATCCAAGCCCTGCTGCAAATTGGCCATCTGCCATTCCTGGCTGGAATCGACGCGAGAGAAGTCCTTCAGGTCCTTGACGATCTGCCCGACCCGGCCAATGCCATCCTTGGATTCCTTGATCAGCAACGGGATGTCTTCGACGAGAAAGTCCAGCTCCACCTGTTCGCGCAGCTTGCGCAAGTGCACCACCAGTTCCGGCGAGGCGATGGCCCCCTCGGCGCTGCCGTAGGCGCTGAGCATTTCCTGGAGTTTGCCAAAGTAGCCGTCCAATGCCCCCAGGTTGGAAGAAATGAAGCCGATCGGGTTGTTGATTTCGTGGGCCACCCCGGCCGCCAACTGGCCCAGCGAGGCGAGCTTTTCCGATTGCACCAGCTGAGTTTCCAGCAACTTGCGCTCGTCGATTTCCATTTGCAGCAGCTCGCTGGCCTGTTTGAACGCCTGGGTGCGTTGTTCCACCAAGTCTTCGAGCTTGTTCATTTTCAGTTGCGCACGGGAGGTCATTTCCCACTTCGTGGTCAGGGTGTTGGCCATCTGCTGGACTTCGATGTTGTCGAACGGCTTTTTCAGGATCAGCAAGCGGTCGTGGCCGTTCAAGCGGTCGAGCAGTTCATCCCAGGAATAATCCGAATAGGCGGTGCAGACCACCACTTGCAATTGCGGGTCGCGCTTCCAGAGTTCCTCGATGGTCTTGGCGCCATCCCAGCCTTCGGGCATGCGCATGTCGACAAAGGCCAGGGCATAGGGTCGCCCTTTTGCTGTCGCCTCCAGCAATTTGTTCAGGCCTTCCTGCCCGCCGTAGGCCGAGTCGAGTTCGAACACGGTGGTGGCAGGTTTTGGCGCATCGCCGAACAGCGCGCTTTCCATGTCCTGCAAGTCCGTGCTGCTGTCATCCTCCGGGATGAGGATCTTGCGGAAATCTTCATGAATGGCGGGTGTATCGTCGATCAACAGGATGCGGCGGTTACTCAGGCTATTCATGGCTCACCTTCTGCAAGTTTCAGGGGCAGTTGCAGTTGGAACGTTGCCCCCGTGCCTGGCCCCTCACTGTGGGCGGTGAGGCGGCCTTCCATTTCAATGGCCGCCAATGCGCAGCTGTGCAGGCCAAAGCCATGGCCTTCCTTACGCGTGGTAAAACCGTGGGCGAAGATGCGTGTCATGTTTTCCTCCGGGATGCCTTCGCCTTCATCCTTGACGCTGATTTGCAGGGTTTGGCCATCGATGACGGCGGCCTTCAGGGTCATGTTTCGCGCATGATTGGAAACCCCCGCCATGGCGTATTTGGCATTACTGATCAGGTTGATCAGGATCAACAGCAAGCGATGCTTGTCGCCCATGATCCGCGGCACATCGCCGTATTCCCTTATCACCGTAACATGGTGACGGGTCAGGGCGCCCGAGTTCATGCGCAGGGCATCTTCGAGCAGTTCGCTGACCACCAACGGTTCCAGCAGGCTATTGGCTCCGGCATAGGATTGCTGCGTGGACACGATGTCCTTGATGTGGTCCACGCTTTTGCTCAACTGGGCCAGTTCGTCGGTAAGCCCCTGCTGCTCAACGGCGATGGCTTCGACCAGTTGGTTGAGGTAGCCAGGCAGCAGTTTGCCTTTGGCGTCTTCGGTGAGGAAGTGCCCGAGGTCATCGGCGTGTTCGTTGATCAGTTGCATCGCCTTGCCCAGCCCCAGGGCCTTGCTGCTGCGCAGTTTGCGGCTGACCAGGTCGGCGGAGATGTTCACGCTGTTGAGCACGTTGCCAACGTTGTGCAGCACGTTGGTAGCGATTTCCGCCATGCCGGCCTGGCGAGCGGTGTCCATCAACTCGCTCTGGGTGTCCTTGAGCTCGCGGGTCCGCTCTTCAACCCTCTGCTCCAGTTCATCGTTGGCGCTTTGCAGGGCGTTGTTGACCCTTTTGATCTCGGCGAAGCTGCGCACCAGCCGGATCGCCAGCCAGATCAGGATCAAGACCAGGATCGTGGCGAATACCAGCAGGTAGATGTGGTTGCGTTGGTATTTGGCCGCGGCTTTGCCCTGGTCTTTCTCCAGCAGGTCGGTAATGGTGTCCAGGCGACTGGCAACGGGGACCGCTTCGATGCCCTGCAACAGCTCATTGACCCGCGGTTGTTCGCGCAGGATCAGCGCGATGTGCCTGCTCAGGATGTCAACGGGGCCTTGAAGCCCCTGGGGCATGCGCTCCTTGTTGACGTCCAGCCGGTTCAGGCCCAGCAGCACTTCGGCGGCTACTTCGCTGGTGCTGAGCTGGGCGAACTCCATGCTGCTGAGCAACAGGTCGTAGGTGTCGATGGCGACATTTTGCAGTTCCAGCCGGTCTGCGTCGGGCAGTCGGGCGAACTGGGCCTGGATGTCGTCCTCGGCGGCGGGCAGGAAGGCCATGGAGTTGCGCAGCACCGCGTTGTGGGATTTGAACTGTTCCACCAGGCGGGTTTTTTCCTTGATCGCCTTGAGGTACTCCTCGCGCTGGGCTTGCCAGAGTGACGGCTGGTGGCGCCCGGGCTCCGACTCGATGGCGTCGAGACGCTGCCACAGGCCCGACATTTCCAGCAAAGGGGTGACCAGGGGGTCGTAGTTGTGGGTCAGGGCGATCCGCGACTTGAGTACTTCGTTGTCCCAGATGGCGTCTTGCTGCTTGAGCAGGCGGATCAGGTCCCGGGACTCAATGTACGAGGCGGCCTGCTGGGCCCCTGAATTGATGTACATGAACAACAGCACGGAAGTCAGCAACAGGCCGATGAACGCAAGACCGAGGCGCCGGAGAATGGTCATAGGGGCTTGCCCTCCGATTCGCCGGTCAGGGTCTTGAGGAACTCGACGATCAGGGCCGTATCGTTCTTGAGCGGCTCACGACCCAGTTGGTACTTGAACATGACCTCCACCGCGCGTTCCAGGGTCGGCGCCGATCCATCATGGAAATACGGTGCGGTGACGGCCACGTTGCGCAGGCTGGGCACCTTGAAAACCTGGCGGTCGGCTTCATCTCCGGTAAGGTTGAAACGCCCTTCGTCGGCTCGGGTGGGGTTGCCCCGGTCGCCGAAATAGTCACCCATGACCCCGAACTTCTGGAACATGTTGCCGCCGATGTTCACGCCTTGATGGCAAGCGATGCAGCCGTATTCCTTGAAACGCTGGTAACCGAATTTCTCCCGGGGCGTGAGGATGTCGGTATCGCCCAGCAGGTACTGGTCGAAGCGCGAATTGGGTGTCTGCAAGGTGCGCTCATAATCGGCCAGTGCGCCCTGGATATTGGGTTTGGTCACGCCGTCGGGGTACGCGTCCTCGAAGTCCCTGGCATAGCCAGGGTCATCGGCGATGCGCTTGACCACGGCTTCCCAGGTATTGCCCATTTCCGTGGGACTGGTCACCACGATATGCACCTGCTCTTCCAGCGTATCGGCGCGGCCATCCCAGAACTGGTGGAAGTTCAGGCCGGTATTGAACACGGTGGGCGTATTGACCTCCACCGGCTTGCCGTCGAACCCCAAGGAAAACGGCTTGTCGTCGGCGCCGCCCTTGTCCAGGCGATGGCAACTGGCGCAGGACAGGGTGTTGTTGACCGACAACCGCGGGTCATTGAACAGCCGCAGCCCCAGCTGGACGCGCTTGGGGTCCAGGGTCGGAATCGGGGGCAGGGGTTTGAGGGGTTCGTCCAGTGGCTCAGCGTGAGCGGTCACGCTTGATCCCACGAGCAGGCCGAGAGCCAGAATCAGTCCATGTAACGCCATGGGATGCTTTCCTTGAAACTTTGGTTGATAACACTCAGGTGTTCACGAAAACGGGTTCTGGCGTTTTTCCCACTCGGTCATCCAGTCGGCGAAGGCCTGCGGTTCGACGGCCTTGCTGAAGTAATAGCCCTGGACCTCCTCGCATTGGTGCTTCTTGAGAAATTCCAACTGCTCGAGGGTTTCCACACCTTCGGCAATGATGTGCAGGTTCAGGCTCTTGCCCAGGCTGATGATGGTGCTCACCAGCTTGGCGTCGTTGCTGTCGATGCTCAGGTCCCCGACGAACGACTGGTCGATCTTCAACACATCCACCGGAAATTTCTGCAGGTAGCTCAGGCTCGAATAGCCGGTGCCGAAGTCGTCGATGGCCAGGCGTATCCCCAGTTGCTTGATGGCCTTGAGGATGGCGACCGTGGTATCGACGTTCTGCATCAATACGCTTTCGGTGATCTCCAGTTCTAACTGTGTCGGGTCCAGGCCGGTTTCCTTGAGGGTGCGGGCGATGCCTTCGACGAAGCCGCGCTGGCGAAAATCGATGGCCGAGACGTTCACCGACAGGTACAGCGGCCGCATGCCCTGGGCTTGCCAACGGCAGGCCTGCTGGCAGGCTTCCTGAAGCACCCATTGGCTCAGCGGAACGATCAGGCCGCTGTCCTCGGCCACCGGAATGAAATCCGAGGGATAGACCAGGCCATGATCCGGCCTGTCCCAGCGCACCAGCGCCTCGACCCCGACCACCTTGCCGCTCTTGAGGTCGAGCTTGGGCTGGTAATGCAGCACGAATTCCTTGCGTTGCAGGCCCAGGCGCAGGCCGGATTCGATGGTCTGCTGCTGCCGGGCCCGGCGGTTCATGTCTTCGGTGAAAAACCGGTAGTCGTTGGGGCCGGTTTCCTTGACGTTGCGCATCGCTGTCTCGGCTTTCTTGATCAGCGCCACGGCGTCGAAACCGTCGGTGGGGTACACGCTGATGCCCAGGCTCGCGGTGACGCTCAGGTCATGGCCGTCGATGGGTTGCGGGGAACTGATGGCCGCCAGCAGTTTGTCGGCCACGCCTTTGGTCTGTTGCGGGTCGACGACGTCTCCCAGCACCACCACGAATTCATCGGAACCGTAGCGGAACACCGAATCGGATTCACGCACCACGGCGGCCAGTGCCCGAGCCACGCGCTTGAGCATTTCATCGCCTACCGGATGGCCCAGTGCGTTGTTGATGCGCTTGAAGCGGTCCAGGCCGATGAACATCACCGCCAGTTGCCGGTCGTGCCGGCGACACTGGGCCATGGCCTGGGTCAGCCGATCGCCGAGCAACATGCTGTTGGGCAGCTCGGTGAGCACGTCGTATTGCAGCAGGTGGGACACCTTGAGCAATTCCTGGACGCGCTCCTCGATCGTGCGTTCCAGGCTGCGCATTTTCCTCGCCGCATCCTGGGCCAGCTGCCATTTCCAGGTCATGGCGCTGGCCATCTGGCGGATTTCCAGGGTGTCGAAGGGTTTCTTGAGGATCAGCAACTGATCGTCGAACTCGATCCGTTCGGACATGGTTTCCCAGGAGTAATCCGAGAACGCCGTGCACAGGGCGATTTGCAGGCGCGGGTCGGCCTCCCACAGCCGCTCGATGGTTTGCAGGCCGTCCCAACCCGGTGGCATGCGCATGTCAGCGAACACCAGTGCATAGGGCTGGCCTTCGGCCTGGGCGCGCTTGACCAGTTCCAGCGCCTCCTCGCCCTGGTAGGCCGAGTCGATCTGAAATTGCAGCCGATTGACCTGCGGGGTGCCGAACAGCAGGCTTTCGGTGTCGTCCAGCGAGTCATCGCTGCCGGCGCTGGGGCTGAGGATCTTGCGAAAGTCCTGGTGGATCGCCGGCGTGTCGTCCACCACCAGGATTCGCCGGTTGGCAGGTACCGACATGGGGTTCATCGATTGCTCTCCGATAGCTGGCTGGCCGGTCGGGTCCAATGGTCTGTCGCCGGAACGATGGTGCCGGCCTTGAGCAGCTCGGCGGCCTGGCCGCTGTCGACCACGGTGCTGAAGTAATGCCCCTGGGCCTGCATCTCCCCGCCGCTGGACATCAACGTGGTGCGTTGCTCCTGGGTCTCGACGCCCTCGGCGATGATCCCGATGCCCACGTCCCGGGCGAAGTTGATGATCGCCCGCAACGTCGTGGCGTTCTCGGGGTCGGCGTTGGCGCTGTCGAGGAAACGCTGGGCGAGCTTGAGGTGATTGACCCGGTAGGTCTTGAGGTAATCGAACGAGGAGTACTCGGTGCCGAAGTCATCGATGGCGATCTGCACGCCCAATTCGCAAAGGCGCGGCAGCACGTCGTTGTGGGTCCACTTGGTCTGGGCCAGGGTGGCTTCGGTGACGTCGAAACGCAGGTCCCAGGGCGCCAGCTCCCAGCGCGCGGTGGTGCGCAGCACATCGTAGATCAGTTCCGGCCCGGTCTTGAGCTGGGTCAGGGACAGGTCGATGGCGATCACCGGCGGCGCCATGCCCTGGTCGCGCCACTGGCGCATTTGTTGGCAGGCCTGGTCCAGCACCCAATGACCCAGGCCAATGATGATCCCGGTTTTCTCGGCGGCAGGCATGAAGGCCGCCGGTTCCAGCCAGCCACGTTGGGGGTGGTTCCAGCGAACTTGCACGCCCATGCCGAGGATCTTGCCGGTGCCGAGGTCGACCTCCGGCAGGTAGTGCAGGTGCAGTTCGTTGTTCTCGATGGCTTGGCGCAGGTCGTTGGTCAGAGCAACCCGATCCGTCACTTCCTGGTTAATTTCTTCATTGTGGAAATGGTACTGGTTGCGGCCCTTTTCCTTGGAGCGGTACAGGGCCATGTCGGACTGCGCCATCAGGCTGTCGGCACTCAGGCTCTGCGGGGTGTACAGGGCAATGCCGATGCTCACCGAGATCCGCACGTCGTTGCCGTCCAGGGAATACGGCGCCACGAGCGTATCGCGGATCTTGGTCGCCAGCGCGGCGCAATGGGTCGCTTCATGGACGTCCAGTTGCAGGATCGCGAACTCGTCGCCCCCCAGGCGTGCCACCACGTCGTTTTCCCGGGTGCACCCCTTGATGCGCGCAGCGACTTGCTGCAACAGCAGGTCGCCGATGGGGTGGCCCAAGGTGTCGTTGATCCGTTTGAAGTGGTCCAGGTCCAGGTAGAACATCGCAAACGGCGCCGCACCTCGACGAGCGGCGGCGAAGGCCTGGTGCAGGCGCTCGATCATGGTGGCGCGGTTGGCCAGCCCGGTCAGGCCGTCGGTGCGGGCCAGCAGGGCGATTTTTTCTTCGGCCAGCTTGCGCTCGGTGATGTCGAGGATGATGCCTTCTATTTCCAGTAACAGGCCCTGCTCGTTGCGCACCGGGATGTAGCGGTTCTCTACCCAGCGGTACGTGTCGTCGCCGGTGCGCATGCGGAACTCTATGGAAGCCCCTGCGGAATCACGGTCCAGGACGCGGACCATGGCCTCATGGACTTTGTCCTGATCGTCGGGGTGGATCAGGGTTTGCGCCCAATCCGGCGCATTGGTCAGTTGCGCCGCGGAATGGCCGAATTTGGTGATGTTGTGGGAGATGTACATCAATGGGAATGGCGGCTCGCCCCGCAGGCGATAGAGGATGGTCGGGCTGTTCTGCACGATGATGTTGGCATCGGCCAGTTCCCGGGTGCGTTCCTCGACCGCGCGTTCGAGCATGTCCATTTTCAGCGCCGCGTCTTCGGTCATCTGCCATTTGACGGTCAGGGTGCTGGCCATCTGGCGGATCTCGATGGCGTCGAAGGGTTTTTTCAGGATCAACAGCCGGTCGCCCAGGTCCAGGCGCTCGGCGATGTCTTCCCAGGAATAGTCCGAGTAGGCGGTGCACAGGGCCACTTGCAGCTTGGGGTCGGCGCGCCACAGCCGCTCGATGGTTTCCAGGCCGTCCCAGCCCGGCGGCATGCGCATGTCGATGAACGCCATGGCGAAGGGTTGCCCCTGGGCCAGCGCCGTTTCGACCTTGTTCAGGGCTTCCATGCCCTGGAACGCCGAATCGAGCACGAAATTCATGCCGGAAACCGCCACAGGCGAGCCGAACAAGGCCTCTTCGGCGCTGCTCAGGCTGTCATTGGCGGTCGCCTGGGGGCTGAGGATCTTGCGAAAATCCTCATGGATGGTTGGCGTGTCGTCGACGATCAGGATCCGCCGATTGGTTTTATCCAAGGGCAGGCTCATGGCCGTGCACCGTTTTGATGCTGACTATAGAACCCTGGAAACATCTGATATCCCTGTCGCTGGCATGAGTCTTCGGCCGTTACTTGGCCCTTCATGGGATACAGCATAGTCGTCTGATCGGGATGCGCTCGGCCCGTGATGGCAAATGTGTCTAAATGTTCGCAATCTACTAGCCTGTATTTCGGGGGTAGGGTAGAACGGTTGTCGTGAATAGGAGGGGGTTTCAAATGGAAGATCAATCGCCGGATGTTTTGGTAAGAAAGCCAGCGGTGCTGTTGGTCGATGACGAAGAGTCGATCCTCAATAGCCTGCGTCGGCTATTGCGCAGCCAGCCGTACGAGATCCTGCTGGCCGACAGTGGCGCCAGGGCCCTGGAAATTCTCAAGGAGCGGCCGGTCGACCTGGTGATGACCGACGCGCGCATGCCCAACATGGACGGCGCCACGCTGCTGGCCGAGATCCGCAAACTGTACCCATCGACCTTGCGCATCCTGCTCACCGGTTATGCCGATGTGGACATGATGACCAAGGCCATCAACGAGGGGCAGCTCTATCGCTACCTCAGCAAGCCCTGGAACGATGAGGAATTGGTCCAGGCCTTGCGCCAAGCCCTGGCTCACCAGCATTCCGAAAGCGAACGCCAGCGCCTCGAAGCGCTGAACCGCGAGCAGAACCAGCAACTCAAGACCCTTAACGCCACCCTGGAAAAACGCGTGGCGTCGCGCACCTCCGAGCTGCAGCAGACCGCCGACATGCTCGATTTGGCGTATGACGAGCTCAAGCACAGTTATGTGACCAGCACCGAAGTGTTTTCGCTGATTGCCAACCTGCGCCTGCCCAAGGCCAAGCAGACCAACCGGCAGATCATCGAGTTGATCAGGGTCTACAGCCGGCTGCATTCGCTCGATGAATCCACCGACCGCGACCTGACCATGGCCGCGGCGCTCTACAACATCGGCAAGCTGAGCTGGACCGACAACATGATGGTCACGCCCGCCGACTTGCTGCACCACAATGAACTCGATCTGTACCGGGCCTATCCGAAGCAGAGCGAATCGCTGTTGATGACCCTGGACCCGATGAAGGACGCGGCGCGCATCATTCTTCATCACCAGGAGCGTTGGGACGGCAGCGGCTTCCCCGATCACCTCAGGGGCGAGGCGATTCCGTTCGGCTCGCGGTTGTTGAAACTGGCGGTGGACTTCATCGAGCTGCAGCGTGGGTTGATCCTGGAGCGGCAGATGAACAGCGACGAAGCGCTGGTCTACATCCGCAAGTACGCCGGCAAGCTGTACGACCCGGAGATGATCGAGGACTTCATCAAGGCGTGTGCCGAATACCTGGAAGACGTGACGCTGTCGGACCCGACGGTACAAGTCTCCACCACGCGCGATTTGGCCGCGGGGATGATCCTGGCGCGCAACCTCAATGCCGACAACGGCATGTTGCTGCTCAATGCCGGCAAGGTCCTGAGCGGGCCATTGATCGAAAAGCTCATTGCCTTTGAAGAGATGGAGGGGGCTCGTTACAGCGTGTTCGTCAAGATCCCCGAAGAAGAGGCCGACCCTTCGGTGCCGAAGCCGATTTTGGGGTGACTGGGTTCTGGGTTGGGTTGGGTTGGGTTGGATTGGATTGGGTACATATCCGTTGCAGCGGTCACGGCCACTGGCGGTTCCGCTCTTACAGCGGGTCACTTTTGGAAGAGCGCCAAAAGTAACCAAAAACGCATGCCCCACCACTCGGTGCCTCGCTTAGGCTCGGCATGCCCGAACGCAGGCATTGCTCCGTGGGCCCGCCGCGAAGGGCCATCCATGGCCCAGAGTGTGTAAAAACAAATAAAACATCGTCGGCACGTAGTGCCGACAGGTGTTGGCCAATTGATTAAAACCTAAAGCGCTCTTGTAGCTCCAAACGGCCCCTACAAGCGCTAGCAAGGCTCCGTAGGCTTGATTAACGGGGCAAAACGGCAGGCTTCAGGCCGCCAGCGCTTTCATCAGACCCTGCGCACCAAGGATTTTCATCACCCTTTTCCAATTGTAAGCGAGCACATTCAAGCTCATTTCGGTGCTCACCCCAGCCAGCCGCCGCGTCAGAAAATGTGTCGTCCCCATCCATTGCTTCAGCGTCCCGAAGGGGTGTTCGACCGTTCGCTTGCGGATGCTCATCATCTGCGGCTCATTGTTCAGGCGGACCTGCATTTCCTCCAGTACCGCCTCATGTTCCCAGCGCCGAATCTTTCGCTCTCTGGCCGGTGTGCATTGCGCCTTTATCGAACAGGCCTGGCAGTTGGAGTGCCAGTAAACGTCCAGCTTCTTGCCCTTGTCGACATAAGAGTTGCGCCAGATCAGCACTTGCTTGGCGGGGCAGACGTACACATTTTTGTCCGCGTCGTAAATAAACTCGTCATTACCGAAACGGCCATCAAATTTGGCCCGCGAACTCAGCGTTTTCGGCACATAAGCGGTGATCCCTGCCTCGTGACAGGCCAGGATTTCTCTGCTTTTGTAATACCCTCGGTCCGCTACCACCGACAACGATTCGATTTGCATCGCCTCACGGGCCTGCTGGGCCATCGAGCTAAGCTGATCACGGTCGTGACCGACATTGGTCACCTCGTGCGCGACAATCAAATGGTGTTTGGTATCGACTGCTGTCTGCACGTTGTAGCCCACGATGCCATGACCGCTCGTCATCATCATCGAGCGCGCGTCCGGGTCGGTCAGCGAGATCTGTTTGTCCGGCGATGCTTCAAGCTGTATTTCAATCGCCTGGAGCGCCTTCATCTGCTCCTTCAATTTGGCGATCTTCTCTTCCAGGCCGCCTTTGGGCCCTGAAGACTTGGGCTCTTGCCGATCAGCCTCATCCAGCGCCTTCAGATAACGGGCAATGCTTGATTCGATCTCTTCCATCCGGCGCTTCAGCTTGGCGCTGGTGAAGTTGCGGTCGCGGTGGTTCACCGCCTTGAATTTACTGCCATCGATGGCAACGAAATGTTCCGAGAAAAGCCCCAGTTGTTGACACAGCACGACGAACTGCCGACAGACTCCTCGAATGGCCTTTGAGTTGTCTTTGCGGAAGTTGGCGATGGTCTTGAAATCCGGCATCAGGCGACCGGTCAGCCACATCAACTCGACGTTGCGCTGCGCCTCGCACTCAAGACGCCGGCTTGACTGGATACGGTTGAGATAGCCGTAGATGTAGATTTTCAGCATGACTGCAGGGTGATAAGCCGGTCGGCCCGTTTTAGCGGGGACAGCGCTTTCAAAACCCAAGGTGATCAGGTCGAGTTCATCCACGAAGACATCGACAACGCGCACCGGATTGGTATCGCTGACGTAGTCGTCCAAGCTCTCGGGGAGCAAGGTAGTTTGATCTCGATGTTCACCTTGGATGAAGCGTTTCATGGGCAGCCCTTGCAATGAAGTCCTGGGGAAATCATAGCAAGGGTTGGCTTCAGGGTTTTGACACACTCTGGGCCCAGCGCGGCTATCCCGGCATCCATGCCGGGATGCCCACTCCACAATGCCTGCGTTCGGCCAGCGTGGTTAACGGGGCGCCCGAGATCAACGTCCACCGCGAGGCGGCCTGATAGCCGACCTGGTTCTCCCGCTCGTACACCCGTCAGATCTGTGGGAGCAAAGCTTGCTCGCGTAGACGGCGGCACATCCAACGCTGATGCAGACTGATCCACCGCGATCGCGGGCAAGCCTTGCTCCCACAGGGATTTGTAGTGACCACAATTCTAGAGGTCACCACTGACCCAATGTGGAAGCGAGCCTGCCAGTTAAAAACTGTTACCTATGTGCGTGAACTGATTTGTAACCCATGTGGGTGAGTCATACCGGCAGAGCGTTTTTGGTTACTTTTGGCGCTTCTCTTTCCAAAAGTGACCCGCTGTTGAGCGGAACCGCCAGTGGCCGTGACCGCAGCAACGGATATACACACCGACCCCAATCGGTCGAAACTGACCACAGGGGACTGCGTTGATTTTTAATCCAGCACCAGACTTTGCTCCCACCTCTACGCGCTGTAATCTCCCCGGCATTTCCCCGGCCAAGGCTTTGAACACCCATGACCACTTCCCTCATCCGCATTGCCGCCGCCCTGTTGCTCGGGCCGGACGGCCGAACCCTGCTGGTACGCAAGCGCGGCACCCGGGCCTTCATGCAGCCGGGCGGCAAGATCGAGGCCCATGAACAGCCCGTGCAGGCGCTGGCCCGTGAGCTGGAAGAGGAGCTTGGGTTGCAGATCGACCCGGCGCAGGCCCGTTACCTGGGCGTGTTCAGCGCGCCGGCGGCCAACGAGCCGGGGTTTGTCGTGCAGGCCGAAGTGTTTTTGCTGAGCATCGACGCCCCGGTTTCACCGGCTGCCGAAATTGAAGAGGTGTGCTGGATCGACCCGGCCGGTGACAGCGATCTTGTGCTGGCACCGTTGACAGGCGAGGTGATCCTGCCGTTTTATCGAGCGACACTTCTCGCTACCTGCTGATCCACGCCTCAAGGACTGATGCCCATGATTCCATTGCCGGACCTGTTGATTTTCGCCGCTGCCGCGCTGCTGATGGTACTGACCCCTGGCCCGAACATGATCTACCTGATTTCCCGTTCGATCTGCCAGGGCCGCAAGGCCGGCGTCACCTCCCTGCTGGGGGTGGTGGCGGGGTTTTTCGTGCACATGTTCGCCGCGGCCGCTGGGTTGACGGCGGTGTTCCTGGCGGTGCCCATGGCCTATGAAGTGTTGAAATGGGCCGGTGCGCTGTACCTGTTGTGGCTCGCCTGGCAGGCCGTGAAGCCGGGCGCGCGCTCGCCCTTCGAGGCCCAGCAGTTGCCGGCGGACTCGACGCGCAAGTTGATCACCATGGGTTTCCTCACCAGCGCGCTGAACCCCAAGATCGCGGTGTTCTATCTGTCGGTGTTCCCGCAGTTCATCAGCCCGGAACACGGTTCGCTGTTCACCCAGAGCATTATCCTGGGCCTGACCCAGATCAGCGTCAGTTTCAGCGTCAACCTGTTGATCGCCCTGTTCGCTGCCGGCATTGCCTCGTGGTTCGTCCATAACCCTACCTGGCTGGCGGCGCAGCGCTACTTCATGGGGTTTGTCCTCGGGGCGCTGGCGTTGCGCCTGATGTTTGAGCAACGGCGTTCGGCGTGAGCATCCGACGGTTGAGGGCCGGCGATGCCCAGGCGTATCGCCAGTTGATGCTCCAGGCGTACGCACTGCATCCGCAGGCCTTCACCTCCAGCGTCAATGAGCGGGCGAAGCTGCCCATCAACTGGTGGGAGTCACGCCTGGGCAGCCGGCTTGATGTACTGCTGGGGGCGTTTGTCGAGCAGGAGTTGGTCGGCATCGTCGGCCTGGCCCTGGAGCCTCGGGAAAAAGCCCGGCACAAGGCGCTGCTGTTCGGCATGTACGTCGCCGATGAACAGCGCCATCGCGGGCTCGGCGACCAACTGGTACAGGCCGCCCTCGCCGAAGCCCGGCGCCATCCCTTCCTGCGCCTGGTGCAACTGACCGTCACCGCCGGCAACGACCCGGCGCTCAAGCTCTATCAACGCTGCGGCTTCGTTTTGTACGGCCTTGAGCCGATGGCGATCCGGGTGGACGACGAATACCTCGACAAAATCCACATGTGGCTCGAACTTTAACCTCGCCGCAGATCCCCTGTGTATGGGCTCCCACAGAAGCTGTCAGCGCACGGCGCTGACCCCATCCAATGTCGAAAACGACGTGTCCTTGGCCGTCAGCAAAAAGTCGCGCATGTACGGCGCGTCGAGCATGTCGGTGCGCACCGCCGCGTACAGCGTGGCAAACAAGCCTTTCTCTCCCAGCCGCTTGGCCTTCACGTAACCCCGCGAGCTGTATTCATGCAGGGCCCAGTGCGGCATGCCACAGACGCCGCGGCCGCTGGCTACCAATTGCATCATCATCACCGTCAGCTCAGAGGTGCGCACCTGGGCCGGTTCGATGTCGGCCGGTTCCAGGAAACGGGTGAAGATGTCCAACCGATCGCGCTCCACCGGGTAGGTGATCAGGGTTTCGCTGATCAGGTCCTCGGGCACGATGTAGGGCTTGCCCGCCAGTCGATGCTGGTTGGCCACGGCGAGCATCGCTTCGTAGGTGAACAGCGGCACGTAGGTGATGCCGGCCAGTTCCAGCGGGTCGGAGGTCACCACCAGGTCGAGGTCGCCCCGGGCCAGGGCCGGCAATGGGGCGAAGGCAAAGCCTGAGGCCAGGTCCAGCTCGACTTCCGGCCAGGCATCGCGGAACTGGTCGATGGTCGGCATCAACCACTGGAAGCAGCTATGGCACTCGATGGCCATGTGCAGCCGTCCGGCGGTGCCGCCCGCCAGGCGGGCGATGTCCCGTTCGGCGCCGCGCAGCAAGGGCAGGGCGGCATCGGCCAGTTGCAACAGGCGCAGGCCGGCGCTGGTGAACCGTACCGGCTTGGTCTTGCGCACGAACAACTGCATGCCCAGGCGCTCTTCCAGTTCCTTGAACTGGTGGGAGAGGGCGGACTGGGTCAGGTGCAAGCGTTCGGCGGCTTCGACCAGGCTGTCGGCTTCGCGCAGGGCGTGCAGGGTCTTGAGGTGACGGAGTTCAAGCACCGGAGTTGCTCCATGAGTAAAACTTGTGATCAACACGAAAAGGTTGAGTTTGTCTCATGTAGGGCCAACTGTCGACAATGGCGCCATCTTTTACAGGAGGACGCACACCATGGCCCTGGCCCACACCCTCGGTTTTCCCCGCATCGGCGCCGACCGCGAACTGAAAAAAGCCCTCGAAGCCTACTGGAAGGGCGACCTGGCCCCGGCCGCGTTGCAGGCAGTGGGGCGCGAGCTGCGGGCCCGGCATTGGCAATTGCAGAAAGACGCCGGCATCGATCTGCTGCCCGTTGGGGATTTTGCCTGGTATGACCAGGTGCTCGGTCACTCCTTGACCGTGGGCGCCGTCCCACAGCGTTTCCACAGCACCTTGAATGCCCAGGGCCAGCCGACCCTCGACACCCTGTTCGCCATGGCCCGTGGCGCCACGGCCAGTTGCTGCGGTGCCGACCACGGCCAGGCGCAATACGCCCAGGAGCTGACCAAGTGGTTCGACACCAATTACCACTACCTGGTCCCGGAGTTTTCCGTCGACCAGACCTTCGCCCTGAGCTGGGAACAGTTGTTCGATGAAGTGGACGAGGCCCATGCCTTGGGCCATCAGGTCAAACCGGTGATCATCGGCCCGTTGACCTACCTGTGGCTGGGCAAGGCCAAGGGCGAGGCGTTCGATAAGCTCGACCTGCTGGAGCGCCTGCTGCCGGTCTATGGGGAAATCCTCAACCGCCTCAAGGCCCAGGGTGTGGAGTGGGTGCAGATCGACGAACCGATCCTTACCCTTGACCTGCCCCAGGCCTGGAAGAGCGCTTTCGAGCGGGCCTATCACATCCTCCAGTACTCGCCGCTGAAAAAACTCGTGGCCACCTATTTCAGTGGCTTGCAAGACAACCTCGGCCTGGCGGTGAGCCTACCGGTGGACGGCTTGCACATCGACGCGGTGCGCGCCCCGGAACAACTGGGCCAGGTGCTGGATCGCCTGCCGACCTACAAGATCCTCTCGGTGGGCCTGGTCAATGGCCGCAACGTCTGGCGCTGCGAGCTGGAGCAGGCACTGGCGCAGCTGCAACCGGCCCAGGAGCGCTTTGGCGACAACCTCTGGATCAGCACCTCCTGCTCGCTGTTGCACAGCCCGGTGGACCTGGAACGCGAAGACCAGCTCGATCCGGAACTCAAGAGCTGGCTGGCCTTTGCCGTGCAGAAGTGCGGTGAAGTGGCGGTGCTGCGCGATGCCCTGAACGATCCCCTGGCGCCCGCAGTGCAACAGGCCTTGGCCGACAGCTGCGAGGTGCAGGCCAGTCGCGCCAGCTCGGCGCGCATTCACAAAACTGCGGTCCAGGCGCGCCTGGCGGCAGTCGGGCCACAGGACAGCCAGCGGCGTTCGCCGTTTGCCAAGCGCATCGAACGCCAGCGCGCCCGTCTGAAACTGCCGGCCTTTCCCACCACCACCATCGGCTCCTTCCCGCAGACCCCGGCCATTCGCCTGGCACGCCAGGCCTACAAGCAGGGCAAATTGTCGGCCAATGACTATCAGGATGCCATGCACACCGAGATCCGCCATGCCGTGCAGATCCAGGAGCGCCTGGGCCTGGACGTGCTGGTGCATGGTGAAGCCGAGCGCAATGACATGGTGGAATACTTCGCCGAGCAACTGGACGGCTACGTCTTCACCCGTTTCGGTTGGGTGCAGAGCTACGGTTCGCGCTGTGTGAAACCGGCGATCATCTATGGCGACATCAGTCGGCCGAGCGCCATGACCGTTGACTGGATCCGCTACGCGCAAAGCCTGACCGGCAAAGTCATGAAGGGCATGCTCACCGGCCCCGTGACCATGCTGATGTGGTCGTTCCCCCGCGAAGACGTGTCGCGCCAGGTCCAGGCGCAACAACTGGCCCTGGCCCTGCGCGACGAAGTGCTGGACCTGGAAAAGGCCGGGATCAAGATTGTGCAGATCGACGAGGCGGCGTTCCGCGAAGGGTTGCCGTTGCGTCGCGGGCAATGGCAGGAGTACCTGGATTGGGCGGTCGACGCGTTCCGTTTGTGCGCCTCGGGCGTGGGCGACGAAACCCAGATCCATACCCACATGTGCTACAGCGAATTCAATGACGTGATCAAGGCCATCGCCGACATGGACGCCGATGTCATCACCATCGAGACTTCGCGTTCGGACATGGAGTTGCTGGAGGCTTTCGAGGCGTTCGACTACCCGAACGACATCGGCCCGGGCGTCTACGACATCCACTCGCCACGGGTGCCGGACACGGCCGAGATGGTTGCGTTGATGAGCAAGGCGGTAAAACGGATCGCCGCCGAGCGGCTGTGGATCAACCCCGACTGCGGGTTGAAAACCCGGGGCTGGCCGGAAACGGAAGCGGCACTGGTGAACATGGTGGCGGCGGCGCGGCAGTTGCGTGTAGGAGCTGTCGAGCGAAGCGAGGCTGCGATCTTGCCCGACAATTGAGTCAAAGTGAAAAAACAGCAGATCAAGTCAAAAGATCGCAGCCTTCGCACAGGCAACCATTCGGCAATCTTCATCAAACTGTCACGCAACTGTGGCAGCGCGCTTGAACAAACTTCATCAGACTCGCGCTCTACTGGGGTTCTGCGTTTCGGTGTTTGTTCATGCGTGTATTCATTTTCCTGGCCGCGCTGTTTGTCGGCCTGCCGTCGATGGCGGCTTCTCGGTGTGACATCAATGTTGCGACTCAACGGGTCGACCTGGAACAGGTGAGCCTGGCCTACCAGAGCGTTGGCCGTGCTTCGGATCCGGCGCTGTTGCTGGTGATGGGCCTGGGTGGGCAGTTGATCCATTGGCCGGACGAGGTGGTGGTTGCCCTGTGCGAGCAGGGTTTCCGGGTGATTCGCTACGACAACCGAGACGTTGGCCTGTCCACCTGGCGCCAGGTCCCCGGCAGCGCCAACCTGACCTTCGAAGCGCTGCGCTACAAACTCGGCTTGCCCGTGGCCGCGCCGTATACCTTGACCGACATGGCCGACGACGGGCTGGGGCTGATGGATGCCTTGCAGGTGCAACGCTTCCACGTGCTGGGCGTGAGCATGGGCGGGATGATCGCCCAGCACATGGCGGCCATGGCGCCGCAGCGGGTCGAAAGCCTGACCCTGATCATGAGCAGTTCCGGTGCCGAAGGCTTGCCCGCACCCAGCGCCGCGCTGGTGCAGTTGCTGTCGCGGCGCAGTGCGCCGAATCGCGAAGCGGCCCTGCAACAACAGGCCGATCTGCTGGCCGCGCTGGGCAGCCCGATGGTGGTGGATGATCGCCAGGCATTGCTGCATCAGGCCGCCGTGGCCTATGACCGGGCTTTCAACCCCGAAGGCGTGAAGCGCCAGATCATGGCGATCATGGCCGAGCCGAGTCGGGTGGCACTGCTCAATCAACTGCGGGTGCCGACCCTGGTGGTCCACGGCACCGCCGACCCTTTGCTGCCGGTGATGCACGGTGTCCACTTGGCAGCGCACATCCAAGGCAGCCAGTTGAAACTGATCCCGGGCCTGGCCCATCGTTTCCAGGAGGCCTTCAAGGCGCCGTTGCTGGGGGCGGTTTTGCCGTATCTGCAGCAGCATCGCGAAGACACGTCGCACTGGGCGCAGATCGAGCCGGTGCAGGCGCCGAATCTGCTTTGATAACCCTGATGGCTTGAGGCCTGCCCGGCTTTTGTGGCGAGGGGATTTGTGGGAGCAAAGCTTGCTCGCGAAACAGCCACCTCGATCTCTGAGAGACCGCGTCGCCTTCATCGCGGGCAAGCCTTGCTCCCACAGGGGCTTGCTGTGACGTTGCTACCGCGCCCGTGCCTGCTCCACCAACCACCCCATCAATTCCTGCAACGGCCCCGACACCTGGGGTTTGTGCGGATGCACCAGGTGATAACCCAAGCCGGTCTTGACCTTCAGTTCGAACGGCATCACCAGTCGGCCGGCGCTCAGGTCGTCGCCGATCAGCGACCAGTCGCCAATCGCCACGCCCGTGCCTTGGGAAGCCATGGACATTGCCAGGTCCAGGGTTTCGAAATGCTGGCCCTTGCTGACATGGCTCAAATGCACATCGGCCGCCGTCAGCCAGGCGTTCCAGTCGCGCTCGTCACGGGTGGGGTGCAACAGCAAGTGTTGTTGCAGGTCGGCGGGTTCACGCAGCGGCACCGGTCCTTCCAGGAGCGGGCGGGAGCAGACGGGCGTCAGTTGTTCATCGAACAGGTGCAGGCACGCCAGCGAGGCGTCGGGTGGTGGGCCATAGACCACCGCGGCGTCGAAGACTTCGCGCTGGAAATCCACGCCGTGCCTGACCGTGGTGGTCAGCTCCACCGGCACGTCCGGCCGTTCCTTCTGCCATTGCAACAGGCGCGGCAGCAGCCAGCGCATGACACAGGTCGGGGCCTTGAGTTGCAGGGTCTGGCGTTTTTCGCCGACCTGCTCGACCGCGTCGCCGATCATCCTGAACACCTGCTGCACCCGGGGTAGCCACGCCTGGCCTTCGGCGGTCAGGCTCAGGCCGCGTGCCTGGCGCTGGAACAGCGCATAACCCAAATGATCTTCCAGCCCGGCGATCTGCCGACTCACCGCGCCTTGGGTGATGTGCAGTTGTTCGGCGGCCCGGGTGAAGTTGCAGCACTGGGCCGTGATCAGAAACGTGTGCAGCGCCGGCAGCGGAGGAAGTCGTTTCATTTCGGATCCAAGCCATGACGTGAGGACATGGCTAGTATGACTTTTTATCCATTGTTGCCGCTATGGTCGGACCGTTCCAATAACGCCATTCCCAAGACAAAAAAGGGTTGCGCCGCAGGCTGTGCGCGGCCCTTTACACGACAAGAAAAAGGCAATGGCAATGGCGACGTGCGGCGAAGTATTGGTCAAGTTACTCCAAGCGTATGGTGTGGAGCAGGTGTTCGGCATTCCTGGCGTGCACACCGTCGAGTTGTACCGTGGGCTGGCCCGTTCCAGCATCCGCCATGTGACCCCGCGGCATGAACAGGGCGCAGGCTTCATGGCCGACGGTTACGCCCGGGTCAGCGGCAAGCCCGGCGTGTGTTTCATCATCACCGGCCCGGGCATGACCAACATCACCACCGCCATGGGCCAGGCCTACGCCGATTCGATCCCGATGCTGGTGATCTCCAGCGTGCAATCGCGCAACCAGTTGGGCGGCGGACGCGGCAAGCTGCATGAACTGCCGAACCAGAGCGCGCTGGTGGGCGGAGTGGCGGCGTTTTCCCATACGCTGATGTCCGCCGCCGAGTTGCCCGGCGTGCTGGCCCGGGCGTTCGCCGTGTTCCAGGCCGGGCGCCCACGGCCAGTGCACATTGAAATCCCGTTGGATGTGTTGGTCGAGGACGCCGATGCCTTGCTTGCCAGCGTGCCGGTGAACATCAACCGCGCCGGCGCTGCGCCGAGTGCCGTGGCGCAAATGGCGGCAAAGCTGGCATCGGCCAAACGACCGTTGATCCTGGCCGGTGGCGGTGCCATCGACGCGGCAGCCGAAGTGACTGAATTGGCCGAGCGTCTCGGCGCGCCAGTGGCGTTGACCATCAATGCCAAAGGCCTGTTGCCGGCCCGGCATCCGTTGCTGATCGGCTCCACCCAGAGCCTGGTCGCCACCCGCGCATTGGTGGCCGAGGCGGATGTGGTACTGGCCATCGGCACCGAGCTGGCCGAGACCGACTACGACATTACCTTCGCCGGCGGCTTCGAGATTCCCGGTGCGCTGCTGCGCATCGACATCGACCCGGACCAGACGGTGCGCAACTACCCGCCGCACCTGGCGCTGGTGGCCGACGCCCGCGTCGCCGCCCGGGCCGTGCTCGACGCCTTGAGCCAGCAGCCCTTGGCCGAGCGCCGTGACGATTGGGGCGCGACGCGTGCCGCCCGGTTGCGCGCGGATCTTCAAGGCAGTTGGGACGCCGCGACCCGCGCCCAGACTTTGTTTCTCGACACCGTCTTGCAGGCGCTACCGGAGGCGGTGTTCGTCGGCGATTCCACCCAACCGGTGTACACCGGCAACCTGACCTTCAACCCGGAGCGGCCACGGCGCTGGTTCAATTCATCCACCGGCTACGGCACCCTCGGCTACGCCTTGCCGGCGGCCATTGGTGCCTGGCTTGGTGGCAAGGACCAGGGGCATGGTCGTCCTGCTGTGGTGTGTTTGATTGGCGACGGCGGGTTGCAGTTCACCCTGCCGGAACTGGCCAGTGCCGTGGAAGCGCGCACGCCGGTGATCGTGCTGCTGTGGAATAACCAGGGCTACGAAGAGATCAAGAAATACATGGTCAACCGCGCCATCGAACCGGTGGGCGTGGACATCTACACCCCGGATTTCATCGGCGTCGCCAAGGCGTTGGGCTGCGCTGCGCAAGCCATCGACGGCGTGGCGCAACTGCACGCCGCGTTGCGCGCCGCTTGCGACCGGCAGGGCCCGACGCTGATCGAAATCGACCAGGCAACCTGGATGGCGCAGGTGTCGAAATGAATTTCTCTACGACGCAGGACGGGCTGTACATCAACGGTGAGTGGTTGGCCGGCGATCAACCGCTGCGGGTGATCAACCCGGCGACCGAAGCGCTGCTGACCACCGTTTATGGCGGCGATGAGTGCGCTGTCGATCAGGCGTTGAACGCGGCGACCCAGGCTTTCACGCACTGGTCGAGCACCACCGGTGCCGAGCGTGGCGCGATCCTGCGCCGGATTGCCGATGGCGTGCGGGACGCTCGTGAACGGTTGATGCACCTGCAATCGAGCAACAACGGCAAACCATTGTTCGAAGCGGCCATCGATGTCGACGATGTGGTCGACACCTTCGAGTACTACGCCGAGTTGGCCGAAGGCCTGGACGCCCGGCAAGACAGTCCGCTGGCATTGCCCAGCGCTGATTTCAGCGCACGCCTGCGCCGCGAACCCTGCGGCGTGGTCGGCTTGATCGTGCCGTGGAATTTCCCGATGGTCACCACGGCCTGGAAACTCGCCCCGGCGTTGGCTGCCGGCTGCTGCGTGATACTCAAGCCCTCGGAGGTCACGCCGTTGCCGGAGCTGGAACTGGCCTCGATCATCGCCGGATGCGGTTTGCCCGACGGCGTGTTCAACCTGGTCTGCGGTACGGGCCTGGCAGTTGGCGCGCCATTGGCGGCGGACCTGCGCGTGGCAAAGATTTCCTTCACCGGCAGCAATGCGGTGGGTGTGCAAGTGATGCAGCGGGCGGCGGAAACGGTGAAGGGCGTGAGCCTGGAACTGGGCGGCAAATCGTCCTTGCTGGTGCTGGCCGATGCTGACCTGGACCTGGCGGTGGAGCTGGCCTGCGGTGGTGGTTTCTTCAATGCCGGGCAGATGTGTTCGGCCACCAGTCGTGTGCTGGTCGCCGATGAATTGGCCGATGAATTCCTGCAACGGCTCAAGACCCGCGCCGAGGCGATCCGTGTGGCCGACCCGTTCGACCCGGACGTGGAAATGGGCGCGCTGGTCAACCAGGCGCAATACCAGCGGGTGTTGGGGCACATCGACCGAGGCTTGAGCGCCGGAGCGACGCTGGTGTGCGGTGGGCAGCGACCCGCGCATCTGCCGCGCGGCTTTTTTTTACAGCCAACCCTCTTCACCAACGTGCCCCTGGACAGTGCGTTGTGGTGCGAAGAGATCTTCGGGCCGGTGCTGTGCGTACACCGTTTCAGCACGCCAGCGCAGGCGATCGCCCTGGCTAACGACAGCCGTTTCGGCCTGGTGGCCAGCGTGGTCAGCCGTGATCTGACGGCTGCCGAAGAGGTTGCCAACGCTTTGCAGGCGGGGCTGGTGTGGATCAACGCACCCCAGGTGATTTTTCCCCAGGCGGCGTGGGGCGGTTACAAGCAGAGCAGCCTCGGTCGCGAATTGGGGCCTTGGGGATTGGCCGCGTTTCAGGAAATCAAGCATGTGATCCGGGCCGTCTGATAGCACGTTATCAGGTCATGCATGCCTCGAAAAAAGGCATGCGCCAGGAACATGGCTCCAATGAGTTTTTTTCGATAGTCAGGGATTTTGCACAACCTCAGGATGGCCGCAGGTGGCGGTGAAGCCCTTGCGGTACGGGGCTTTTGTCGACATCGAACGGCGCGGGCGCAACGGTTTTTACCCACCTCATACTTAAAAGAATAAAGGGAGTCCTCCATGGGCGAGCATGATCTGAACAGACGTCAATTCATCAAGACTGCAAGTGTGGTTTCGGTAGCGGCGGCCGCCATGAGCGTGCCCTTCATCAGCGCTCGGGCCAGTGATACGCGGTTCGTCGGCAAGACCCTGCGCCTGCTCACCTGGTCCGACGACACCGGGCTGGCGGCGTTGCGCAACATTGCGGCCACCTTCGAGGCCAAGACCGGGGCCAAGGTCATTGCCGACCGCACCGGCAGTACCTCGGAGATGGTGGCCAAGCTCAAGGCCGGTGGCGACCGGCCGCAGTACGACATCATCACCCTGGCCGGCGTTGGCGCCGAGGGCCTGGCCGCCGCCGGGCTGCTGGAAAAGCCCGACCTCAACCGCATTCCCAACCTGGCCGATGTGCCGGCGCAATACCGCACGGGGGCCGGCGGCCATGGCATTGGTTACCTGCTGTGGTGCAACAGCCTGGTCTACAGCACCCGGACCTTGAGTCAGGCGCCGGACAGTTACGCCGCGCTGTGGGACGCGGAGCTGGCGCCGAACATTTTCCTGCCGCCACCGAACTGGACCGAGGCCATGGACCTGATCATCATCGCCGCCAAACTGGCCGGTGGTGACGAACACAACATCGAACCCGGCTTCAAGAAACTCGCCGAGCTCAAGGACCGGGTGGTGACCCTGGGTGAAAACCCGAACCAGATCGCCGAGCTTTTCCGCACCGGCTCCCTGGACATGGGGGGCTTGTACGCGCCGGCGTTTTTCCCCAAGCAGATCCGCGACCCGGCCTACGGCCTGGGGGCGACCTTCGGTATGAAGGAAGGTTTCTACACCGACCTGATGCTCTCGGTCATGCCGAAAAACCGCCCGGGCGACACCGACCTGGCCTACGCCTTCATCGACCACTCCCTCGACCCGCTGGTGCAAGGCAAGATGGCCGAAGACATCTTCAACGGCCCGGTCAACGCCAAGGCCATCATCTCCAGCGAAGCGCGCAAGAGCCCCTACATCCTCACCCCGGAGCAAATCGCCGACAAAGCGATCATGCACGACAACGCCTTCCTGGCGACGGTGCATGACCAATGGATTCGCCGGTACACGGAAATCTTCTCTTCCTGAAACGAATGCCGGACGCCGCCTGCCCGGCAATGCGGCCTCTGTGACCACCCGAGAACCCGTGTGGGAGCGAGCTTGCTCGCGATAGCGGTGGTTCAGTTGATGGAGATGCTGACTGTGCTGTCGCCTTCGCGAGCAAGCTCGCCCCCACAGGGAATTGGGTTGTTTTGAGATTGTGTTTGTTCTGTCGTTTTCCACTGACGAGATCTTGCCATGGAACACCTACCGTTAACCCAGCCCCAGCGTGTTGCGCCCATGCGCGCCACCCGGGGTATGTCACCCACCCGCCGAGCCTGGCTTTTCCTGTCACCGTCGATGTTGTTTCTCGGTGTGCTGATCGCTGCCAGCCTGTTGGTGCTGCGCATGAGCGTCGGCACCAAGGGCGCGGAGTGGAGTGGGTTCAGCCTCGCCAGCTACGGGCAGTTGCTGGAGCCCTATTACCTCAAGTCCCTGCTGCTGACCTTGCGCCTTGCATTGATCAGCGCGGTGATCGCCGTGCTGCTGGCGATACCCGTGGCCTACACCATGTCGCGCCTGGCCTCGCCGTTGTTGCGGCGGGTGTTCCTGGCGGCGGTGCTGTTGCCGCTGTTGGTCAACCTGCTGCTGCAAAGCTACGGCTGGCTGGTGATACTCGGCCCTGCCGGCATGCTCAATCAGGCGCTCATGGGCCTGGGCCTGATCAAACGGCCGATCATGCTGCTGTACAACCAGAATGGTGTGTTGATGGGCTTGGTCCAAACGGCCTTCCCACTGGCCGTGCTGCCCATCGCCAGCGCCATGCGTGGCGTGGCCCGCAGTTATGAAGAAGCCGCCGCCACCCTCGGCGCCAGCCGCTTGCAGGTGTTTCGCCAAGTGGTACTGCCCATGAGCCTGCCAGGGATCATCACCGGCGCGACGCTGGTGTTTGCCTACAACGCCAGCAGCTTTGTCGTGCCGCTGCTGTTGGGCGGTCGGCGGGTGCCGATGCTGGCGGTAATGGTCCACGACCAGATTGCCCCATTGATGAACTGGCCCGCCGCGTCCGCCGCCGGGGTGGTGCTGATTGTCACCACGCTGATGATCATGACCCTGTCCGAATATTTCACCGGCCGTCGTCGGCGGATGCTGGAGGCTGCTCAATGAACACGTTGAGTAAAAAACGCCAGTCGTTGTTGCCCGGTGAAAACGGACGCGCAGTGGGGCTGCTGTCGGGTTTCATTCTGTTGCTGGCGGTGCTGCCGATCCTGACCATGATTGTCATGTCCTTCAGTGGCGCGGCGAACCTGGACTTTCCGCCGAGCAGCTACAGCCTGCAATGGTACCGGGCCGCCTGGCACACCTTCGTTTCGCCGGATGCCAGCGACGTGCTGAGCCTGGGCCAGGCCATGGGCACCAGTTTGTGGGTGGCCTGCCTGACGATGATATTCGCCACGCTGATCGCGGTGCCGGCGGCCTACGCGCTGACCCGTTGCGAGTTCCGTGGCAAGGCCGTGGCGTTGCAACTGATGTCGCTGCCGCTGGTGTTTCCCATGGTGGTGCTGGGGTTGGCGCTGCTGCTGGTGTTCGACAGCTTGCCGTTCCAGATGACCACCTCGCGGCTGGTCATTGCCCACGTCATCCTCGCCTTGCCGTTCGTGGTGAAGAACTGCACCGCCGCCATGCTCGGTATCGGCAGTGAAGTCGAAGAAGCCGCGCGAATGCTCGGGGCGACACCACGGCGGGCCATCGTCGATGTGGTGGTGCCGTTGATGAAGTCAGGGATTCTCGCCGGGATGCTGCTGGCGTTCATTGTCTCGTTCAACGAATTCACCGTGACCTATTTCCTCTACACCATCGATGTCATGACCGTGCCGATCTGGATGTACAGCCGCACCGTGTCGTCGCTGGACCCCACCGTTTTTTCGTTTGCCGTGCTCATCGTGCTGATCGATTTCGTGTTGATCTGGGCGTTGGAGAAGTTGGTGGGCGAGGGCGGCGTTTCCTTTTGATTTCGAGGTGAAGACATGACTGGACTGATACTGGAAAACGTCGAGAAACATTACGGCTCGGCCTGCGCGGTAACGGACGTGAACCTGCATTTGCCAGAGGGCAAGCTGGTGTGTTTCCTCGGGCCTTCGGGCTGTGGCAAGACCACCTTGCTGCGCATGATCGCCGGCCTGGAAAGCCTCAGCGGCGGCGAAATCCGCCTGGACGGCCAAGACATCGGCCACACCCCGGCGCACCTGCGCAACTTCGGCATGGTGTTTCAATCGTTGGCCCTGTTTCCCCACATGACCGTCGGCGAGAACATCGCCTATCCGCTGAAACTGCGGGGCGTAGGCAAGGCCGAGCAACAGGCGCGGGTGGTGGAGTTGCTGGAATTGATCCAGCTCCAGGCGATGATCGACCGGCCCGTGGCGAAACTCTCCGGTGGCCAGCGCCAGCGCGTGGCGATTGCCCGGGCCATTGCCGCCCGACCGAAAATCCTCTTGCTGGACGAACCGCTGTCGGCCCTGGACGCGAAGTTGCGCGAGTCGATGCAAGTGGAAATCCGCCAACTGCAACAGCGGTTGAACATCACCACCATTTTAGTGACCCATGATCAGCGCGAAGCCATGACCATGGCCGACATCGTCGTGGTGCTGGGGGAACATCGGGTGCAACAGGTCGGTACGCCGATCGAGATCTACCGCCACCCGGCCAATGAATTCGTCGCCGACTTCATCGGCTCAGGCAACATTTTCCCGGCGACGACGCTGGGCAACGGGCGGGTCGGGCTGCCGGGCGGGGATACGCTGGACGTGCCGGCCAGCCATAGCGTCATCGCTGGCGAGAAGATCAAGTTGTTGGTGCGCCCCGAAGACGTGCAACTGTCCACGCCCCAGGCCACGGCGGGTAACCGGTTGCTGGGCAAGGTGACGTTCGTGCGGGACATTGGTGCGACCGTCGAGACCACGGTGGAATGTTCCGGAGTTTCGTTCACGGCGCTGAGCACGCCTTGCCAGGGCATGGACCTGGGGATCGGGCATGCGGTGTCGGTGACCATACCGGCGCAGGCGTGTCGGTTGCTTGGTGCCTGAGTTCAAGAGATGAGGTGCTTTTACTGGCCTCATCGCGAGCAAGCTTGCTCGCGAAGAGGGCGGAAAAAGCTACGTAAACTTCAGGTCAAACAGTCATCCGCAACCGCGCCAGATCCCGCAACGGCGGCGCGCCGAACAACCGGCTGTACTCGCGGCTGAACTGCGAGGGGCTCTCATAACCCACCCGATACCCCGCCGCCGAGGCTTCCAGCCCTTCGGCGAGCATCAGCCGCCGGGCTTCCTGCAGGCGCAGTTGCTTCTGGTATTGCAGCGGGCTCATGGCGGTCATGGCCTTGAAGCGGTGATGCAGGGTCGAGACGCTGAGGTTCACTTCCCGGGCGAGTTCATCGATGCGCAGCGGCTGTTCGAAATGGCCATTGAGCCATTTGATCGCCTGGCTGATGCGATGGCTCTGACTGTTGGCGATGGCGATTTCGTACATTCGATAGCCCTGGGGACTGCGCAGCAGGCGATAGAGGATTTCCCGGCGCACCAGCGGCGCGAGCATGGCGATGTCCTTCGGCGTGTCGAGCAGCCGCGCCAGGCGCAGCACGGCGTCGAGCATCGGCGTGTCCAGGCGTTCGACATACAGCCCGCGCCCGGCGGGGCGTGTCGGCACGCCCAAGGGGCCGGCGTCGGCAATCAACGCGGTGATTTCCGCCGGATCGATGTCCAGGCGCAGGGCGAGGATCGGCTCTTGCGGCGATACGTCCGCGATGCAACCACTCAACGGCATCGACACCGAGACCACCAGGTAATGGAGCGGGTCATAGTTGAAGAACTCATCGGCCAGGCGCACCTGTTTGCTGCCCTGGGCCATGATGCACAGCGCCGGTTGGGCCAGCACCGGGGCGAACTTTTGGGGCTTGCTGTGGCGCGACAGGTTCAGCGAGCCGATGGCCGTGGCGTAGCTGCCGTCTTCGCTGGTGTTGCGGTCGATGATCGACGCCAATTCGGCGCGCTGTTGTTCCAGGTGCGTGTCCAGCGGGACGTGGGCGTGGTCGAGTGGCGACATGCCGGGATCCTCAGGCGATAGGGGGCGATGAACAAAAGCTTATGTTTGTGCAAGGCGCAACGGTAGCAACATCCTGTTGAAAGCTTGCCTGATCCTGCACGGCGCAAGGGGCCATGACGGTGCAAGGTTACTGAAACTTGCTTGAAACCTTTTGTTTCAACTTCCCGGGTTTCGACCGGATCGATGGCGAATTTTGTGACGCCGATGCGCAGGATCGTGCAATGGGTCGGCAGGAATCGACTAACGAAGCTGGCGTCGTGGCGCTTAACCTTTGATCCTGTCGCAGCTGTCCCCGGCTGCACAACGGATTACCTGGGAGGGTTGAACATGACTACACAGATCCCCGTCAGCCATATGGCTTTTATCCGGGCCCGCGGCGGTTGCTCCAAGCAACTGGGGGCGCGCCTGAGTACGCTGATCGCGCCCTCGCGCCTGGCTCCCGGTTGCTTGCACTTTGCCTTGCAGCAATCGCAATGCGACGCTGATTTGTGGCTGGTGTCCGGGCTCTGGGTCAATCAGCCGTCAATGGACGCCTATTTCAATTCACCGGCCATGGCGATTTTCGCCGAGCTGGTGCGGGACCTGGTGGTGAGCAGCCTGGATTTCCACACCTTCAGGGAAGTCTCCGCCGCCCAGGCGACTGAAGGGTGCCGGGCACAGGTACACAAACTGGCCGGTTGAAGGTTTAATGAGCGTCATTTTCCACCGCCAGGATGCACAAGACATGGCACGTAAAGCCTTTGAAACCTTTGAAGCTGTTTCTGCCGTCGTTCCCCGGGAAGGCGGCTACTATGCCGCCATTGCCACCAAGGCCATCGGCGGCTCAGGTGCGCCGCGCTTCAACAAGATCCTTGAAGAGCAGACCTTCGAGACGGCTGTCAAAGCCGATGAAGCTGCAGCCCTGCAGTTGACCCGTCTCAAGGGTGTCGACGACGAGGGCGGGTTGATCTGGAACCAACGAGATTAAGGCTGTGGGAGCAAGGCTTGCCCGCGATGCGGGCCCCTCGGTTCTCAAGACAGACCGCGTTGCCTTCATCGCGGGCAAGCCTTGCTCCCACAGATAAATGCCTTGTTGCAAACTTTCTATTGGGGGCGATGCATCTTGAACAACGCCTCAGGCCCCAACTGGAAATAATCCGCCGGCCCGCCACCGCGCAAGATCGGCTCGGCGGCTGCGGTGTCGTATACCCCATCCTTCAACAGCCACTTGGCGATATGCACGGCGACCACTTCGCCGAGGATCAGCCAACTGGGCACCAACCCTTTATCCGCCCGCTGCAATTGAATGATCTGCGTGACCTTGCACTCGAAGGACACCGGGCTTTCGGCGACGCGCGGAACCTGGATCACCCGTGACGGCGCTGTCGTCAAACCCGCCAGTTCGAACTCATTGACCTCTGGCGCGACCATCGCGCAGCTCTGGTTCATCTGCTCGGCCAGCGGGCGCGTGGCCAGGTTCCAGGCGAATTCTCCGGTCTGTTCGATGTTGTTCAGGCTGTCTTTGCGCCCGACGCTGGAGAAGCCAATGATCGGCGGAATGTAGTTGAAGGCGTTGAAGAAACTGTAGGGCGCCAGGTTCAGGCGGCCTTCTGCATCCTGGGACGAAATCCAGCCAATGGGGCGCGGGCCAACGATGGCGTTGAACGGGTCGTGGGGCAGGCCGTGGCCGCTGGCGGGTTCATAGAAATGGATGTCATCGGGCATGGTTGAAGAAGGTCCTTCGGTGGGGTTTCAAGGGATTGGAAGATAGTGCAGGGCCGCACTGTTTTTGTCAGCACCCTGGGACTTTGTGGGAGCGGCGATAACAAAACCACTGGCGGTCTTCCTTTTTCCATGTCCCATGAATAACTAAGCCCGGCCGAAGCCGGGCTGTGAGGGTGTCGTTCTCGGATTAGCTGATGGCAGCAGTGTTAGTGCGATCGAAGCCATCTTCAGCGACGGTAGCGCCGTTAGTGCGGTCGAAGCCATCTTCAGCGACGGTGGCGCCGTTAGTGCGGTCGAAGCCATCTTCAGCGACGGTGGCGCCGTTAGTGCGGTCGAAACCATCTTCAGCGACGGTAGCGCCGTTAGTGCGGTCGAAACCATCTTCAGCGACGGTAGCGCCGCCAGTGCGGTCGAAGCCATCTTCAGCGACGGTAGCGCCGCCAGTGCGGTCATAACCATCTGCTGCGACGGTAGCGGCGCTAGTACGGTCATAACCATCGGCGGCGATGGCCGAGCTGGTGCGGTCGAAACCGTCGGCAGCAAAGGTGTTGGCAGCCAGTACGGAAAGGGTCAGGGCGATGATCAGTTTGGTTTTCATGGTCGTGCTCCAGAATGTTTGGCGTTAGGCGCCGTGGGTGTGGAGTTCATATTACGCTCGTTAATTTGATTAAAAAGCGCAAAAAAACGCTTATATCAATCGATTAAATCGATGCATCAACAGTTGCCACAGAACGGTCAATGAGGCCCATTTACCGGGGTATCGAATGGCGTTCTATTGAGGGTGAGGATGGAGGTCGGGCATTAACCAGAGATTAATGTCAGGTAAATCGTTGGATCTGCCGAACAAAAAAAGGGGCGAACCTGAACAGGTTCGCCCCTTTTTTGTTCGACTTGGCTGTCAGTCGGTGACGATCCGCGAGTGCTTGCGGGTGTCTTTCATGGTGATGTACACCAACAGCGACACGGCGATGCACGCCGTCACGTACCAGTAGTAGCCGGTTTCCATGCCGATGCTCTTGAACCACAGTGCGATGTATTCAGCGGTGCCGCCGAAGATCGACACGGTCAGCGCGTAGGGCAGGCCGACACCCAGGGCGCGGATTTCGGTGGGGAACAACTCGGCTTTCACCACGGCGTTGATCGAGGTGTAGCCGCTGACGATGATCAGCGCGGCCATGATCAGGAAGAACGCGCCCCACCAGCTCTGGACGGAGTGCAGGGCCGTGAGGATCGGAACGGTGCACAGCGTGCCGAGGATGCCGAAGGCGATCAGGATCGGCCGGCGACCGATCTTGTCCGACAGCCCGCCGACCACCGGTTGCAGACACATGAACAGGAACAGCGTGGCAGCGGAAATGGTGGTGGAGTCGGAGATGCTCATGCCGACGGTGTTCACCAGGTATTTCTGCATGTAGGTGGTGTAGGTGTAGAACGCCAGGGTGCCGCCCATGGTCAGGCCGACCACGGTCATCAGCTCTTTTGGATGGCGCATCAAGGTGCGCATCGCGCTTTCCTTGGCTTTTTCCTTCTTGGTGAACGACTCGGTTTCTTCCATGCCGCGACGCAGGTACAGCGCCACGATCGCACACAGCGCGCCGATGGCAAACGGGATGCGCCAGCCCCAGGCGTACAGCTCTTCGGTGGTGAGGAACCGTTGCAGCACGATCAACACGCCCAAGGCGATGAGTTGGCCGGAGATCAGGGTCACGTATTGGAAGCTGGAGAAGAAGCCGCGACGTTCCTTTGTCGCCATTTCGCTCAAGTAGGTTGCCGAGGTGCCGTATTCGCCGCCCACCGACAGGCCCTGGAGCAAACGGGCCACCACCAGCAGGATCGGCGCACCGACGCCGATGGTTTCGTAGCCGGGGCTCAGGGCGATGATCAGCGAGCCGAAGCACATCAGGTACACCGAGGCCATCAGTGCCGCCTTGCGGCCAGCGCGATCAGCGTACAGGCCCATCAGCCAGCCACCGATCGGGCGCATCAAAAAGCCTACGGCGAAGATCGCGGCGGTTTTCATCAATTGTGCCGTGGATGACCCGGCCGGGAAAAATACTTTGGCAAAGTACAACGAGAACGCGGCGTAGACGTACCAGTCATACCACTCGACCATGTTGCCAACCGAGCCGCTGAAGATCGATTTGATCCGGCTGGCGGTGGTTCTTTCACGGGCGGGCACGGCAGCCGACCCAATGGGCAGGGCGTTGGAGTTGTCCATTGAAGGATCCTTCGTTTAATTGTTTTTGTGGAGCGCGTAGGAACGCAGCCTGACAGGGCTATAGCAGGAGCTGTGCCAGATGGCGGAAGGCCGGTTTAGAGGGGTTTGTGGCGGCAGGTGAGCGGAAATCCGCTCATTGTGGCTGAGGGTGTGGGCGGGAATCCGCTTATGCAGGGGGCGGCTGTACCGGCGCCATCGCGAGCAAGCTCGCTCCCACAGGGGCATGTGTACGCCGGACAAAATGGTGAGCGAGCCTGCTCGTGAAGAGGGTTGATTGGGCCTCCCAAAACCTGCGCCCCTACAAGAACATCTCCCGGTTCAACCCATGCCGCTGCATCTTTTCATTGAAGGTGCGGCGTGGCAGTTGCAGTTCTTCGAGCACCGCTTTCACATCGCCTTTGTGCCGGGTCAGGGCGGCGCGCAGGCATTGGGCTTCGAAGGCTTCCTGCTGGGCCGCGAGGGATTGGCCCGGCTCGGTCTCCAGGACGGGCAGTTGATCGAGCCCCAACACCTGGCGTTCGGCGACGTTGGCCAGTTCCCGTACGTTGCCCGGCCAGTCGTGGCTGAGCAGATGGCTCAATTGCGGGCCGCTCAGGGGCGCGGCGCGGCGGCCCAGGCGTTCGGCGGCGCTGTGGGTGAAGTGCTCGAACAGCAAGGGAATGTCCTCGCGCCGTTCACGCAGCGGCGGCAGGCGCAGTTCGGCGATGTTCAGGCGATAGGCCAGGTCTTCGCGAAAACGCCCGGCCCGGGCTTCGTCCAGCAGGTCGGGCTTGGTGGCGGCGATGATGCGCAGGTCGACATGGATGCTCTGGTTGGAACCCAGGCGTTCGAGCTTCTGTTCCTGCAACACCCGCAGCAACTTGACCTGCTGGGCCAGGGGCATGCTCTCGATTTCGTCGAGAAACAGCGTGCCCCCGTCGGCGTATTCGAGCTTGCCGATGCGCTTGCCCTGGGCGCCGGTGAAGGCGCCGCTTTCATGGCCGAACAGCTCGGCCTCGAACAGCGGTTCGGGAATGGCCGCGCAGTTCAATGCGACAAAGGGTTTGCTCGCCCTGGGGCCGAAGTCGTGCAGGCAACGGGCGACCAGTTCCTTGCCGCTGCCGGTTTCGCCGCGGATCAACACGTTGACCGGCAGTGCCGCCAGGTCCAGCACCTGGCGCCGCAGGTTTTGCAACGCACGGGAAACCCCCAGCAGCGTCCCGTCGAGCCGGGACCGGGCGTCGGCCTGTTCATGCAGGCGACGGTTCTCCAGGACCAGGGTGCGCTTGTCCAGGGCCCGACGCAGGCTGCCGAGCAAGGCTTCGGGGCTGAAGGGTTTTTCCAGGAAGTCGTAGGCGCCGTCGCGCATGGCCTCCACGGCCATGGGCACGTCACCGTGGCCGGTCAACAGAATTACCGGCAGGTCGGGATCGCGGCGGCGCACTTCGGCCAACAGCTCCAGGCCGCTGAGGCCGGGCATGCGCACATCGCTGAGGATCACTCCGGGGAAATGCTCCGGCAACCGCGCCAGGCATTCGTCGGCGCGGCTGAACAACTGCACCTGGAATCCCGACAGGCTCAACCATTGTTCGACGGCACTGCGAATGCTGCCTTCGTCGTCAACGACCATGACTGAATCAAGCATGCAGTTGCGTCTCCTGATCGATGGGCAAGGTCACGCAGAATACCGCGCCGTTCTCGTGGTTGTCCGCCGTCAGCCGTCCACCGGATTCATGGATGATTGCAAACGAAACCGCCAGCCCCAGACCCAGGCCGTCGCCCACCGCCTTGGTGGTGAAGAACGGATCGAAGACCTGGGCCAGGTGTTCCTCGGCGATGCCGGTGCCGCTGTCGCTGACGGTCAGGCGCCACAATTGCTCATCGGCCTCCAGGCGCACCTCCAGGCGCTTGATGGGTTGGCCGGCCATGGCGTCGAGGGCATTGCGCAGCAGGTTGATCAACACCTGTTCGAGGCGAATCGCATCGCCGCGTACCCAGGCTGGTCGAGTCAGGTACAGCACGGTACTGATCTGTTCGTCGCGCAGACGCGTGTCCAACAGTTGCAGCGCCTGGTCCACCACCGCCGCCAGGTCCAGGCGCTCGCGCAGGCCGCTGGGGCTTTTGCGGGCAAAGGTCTTCAGGTGGCCGGTGAGGGCGGCCATGCGGGTCAGCATGTCGTCCACCGGTTTGAGGGCCTTGTAGGCGTCATCGACCCGACCATGATCGAGCAGCAAGCGCAGGGTCGCCAGTTGCATGCGCTGGGCGGTCAAGGGCTGGTTGATTTCATGGGCCAAGGCCGCCGACATCTGTCCCAATGCCGCCAACTTGGCCGATTGCACCAGCCCGTCCTGGGCGGTGCGCAGATCCCGGGTACGTTCTTCGACCAACCGTTCAAGCTCTTCGCGGCTGCGCTGGCGCAACCTTGCCAGGCGCCAGCGCTGGTTGAGAAACAGCAGCAGGAACACCAGCGTCAGCCATAACCCGGCGGCGGCGAGCCCGGCGTTGCGCAGGTCTTCGAAGGCGATCTGCGGACGGCGCAGCAAGTGCAGCGTCCAGCCTTCGGCGGTCAGTGGCAAGGATTTCCACAGGTAGTCCGTCGAGCCATCGGGCGTCTCGACCCGGGCCAGATGGCTATTGTCGTCAAAGTGTCGCAGGGGCTCATGGGCCAGCGGTTGCAACGGTTGTTTGTCGTATTGACGGGTGGCCTTGAGTTCGGCGCGGTCGCTGTCGCTCAGCGGCTGCAAGTGGCGATAACGCCAGCCCGGGCGGTTGGCGATGAAGATGATGCCCCGCGCATCGCTGACCAATAGCGTGTCGCTGCCCTGGCGCCATTCGCGCTCCAACTCCGGAAACTCCAGCTTTACCACCATCGCGCCGAGGAATTCACCGTTGTCGTCGGTCACCGCGCTGGACAAAAAATAGCCCGGGATGCCGCTGGTCACGCCCACCGCATAGAACCGCCCGGTACCAAGGGTACGGGTCTGGAGGAAATAAGGGCGGAAACCATAGTTGTGCCCGACATAGCTGCTGGGCAACTGCCAGTTGCTCGCGGCGACCGCCAGGCCGGTGTGGTCGAGCAACTCCAATGTCGAGGATTGCGCGGCGCCGTTGATCTTTTCCAGCTTGCGGTTCAAGGCATCCTGTTGCGCCGGGTTGACCGGGCCCTTGAGGGCGTCGCGTAGCTGCGGGTCCAGCGCCAGCACGGCGGGCAGGGCGCGATAGCGTTCGATCAGGGTGTGCAACGAGTTGGCATACAGTGCCAGTTGCTGGCTTGCGCGGCGGGCGTCCTCCTCCAGGGCCACGCGTTCGGCATGGCGCACGGCCAGGGCGGCGGCGAGGGCGGCGCCGGCAAGAATCAGCAGGATGTACAACGACAGGCGCAAAGGACGTGGCATTGCGGGCATGTGATGGTTTCAAGGGCTGGACAGGGACGGGCACGATAGCATGTCACTGTCGGCCGTGATGTTCCCCAGCGTCGAGTACCATTGATCACTGTCTAGAGGCTTTGGCTTGCGTCAGCAAAAAAACGGATTGTCAGTGGTTCGGCTCCCTTTGTACAAAGCCAGTTTTTTTGTCCACGCGTCAATTCCCCGGATCGGTATCGTTGTAATCGTGATCGCACTGGTACCACGGATGGTAGACATGCCAGGCTTCGTGTCCCTTGGCATTGATGACCTTGACCAACCGCCCGGGCGGATCGTAGAACTGCCTGTCGTGATAACCGTGTTCGCGCAACGAGGCGTCGTTGATGTAGCGCCAGGCATCGGCGAAATAAGGACGATAGACCCGCGTCACCAAGCCTTTGTTGTTGTACTCGACCCGTTCGCTGACGCGCCAGCGTGAGTTGGCCTCGTGCTGGGTGGGACGCCCCTGGTCGTCCAGTAACAGCGAGCCGTCTTCGGCCACGGCGTAGGCTTTTCCTGCCTCGACCCGTTGCTTGGTTTGCAAGGGGCGGCCAAAGCCATCGACCGCGCTGAAGGCAATGCGGATCTGGCGCAATGGATCATTCGGATAACGATCGGCGCTCAGCACGACGCTGTGAGCCGGCTCCCGGGCCATCGCCTGGATCAAAGTCCAGAGCAGTTCCTCGCCGGCGGTACGGGTTTTGAGTCGGGCCAGGCGAACCCGCGCCGACGCACGGATGTGGCCGCTGGGCAGCACATAACGGGCGCTGATCCACTCGTCGCGCTGCGTCGCCAGCACCAGCGCCAGGTCAAGCGTGCCCATCCAACTCATGTCTTCTATCCGCACGGCGCTGGCCATGTTGCCCAGGGTGGCCTCGGGGTTGGCAATGGCATGGGCTGGAGACAGATCGTCGGGAGGCTCATAAGTGTCGATGGCATCGAAGCCTGCCGGAGCGCCATTCTCGGTGCCGTGAAAGGTGATGCCCAAGGGCACCGCGGCCGAGCCATAAAGCGCTTCCTGGACGTTGTCGTTGGCGTCGACGATTTTTCGCGGCAGCAGCCAGTGATAGTCATATTCGATGCGGGTCGCACACCCGTCCGGTAGCGTGACGGCGGTGGGCATCAAGTGATAGGTGTCGTATTCGGTCGTGGTAACGCCATGGCTCTGGGTTTCCTGCAAGGCGCTTATATGGAAAAAACCATCGAGCGGCAGGTAGGTGGCGAAACCGACTTTCTTGGACCACAGGTCCTGGGCGTCGTCCTTGCCCGGGTCTTCGGGCAGGAACAGCTTCATGGGTTCGAAGCCAATCGTCTCCAATTGCTGGCGGATGTCGAAGGGGGCTGGCACGGCGTCGTAGGCGTCCAGCGCCTGCTTGTCGAACTCGGCCACTTCCAACGGACCGCGCAAGGCTTGGAACAGGATATTGTCCGAGTCGTCACGCAGGTAGCTTTGTTCTTCCAGGGCGATCAGCACCCGGGCGTTCGTCCAGGGATCCGAGTCTTGGTGCTCCAGGAAACGTTCATAACTGATTTGTTGTGGGGTCAACCCCAGGGGGAGCTCGCCTTTGGGGAGTGTCAGGCCGTTGGTCCGAGCGCGCCAGGGCAGGCCGAGCTGTATGCGTTGTCCTGCTTCGTCATGCAAGTCCACTGGCTCGGCCCGGCTTTCGACGAGTTGGAACACTTGCTGCTGATCGTCATGGGCATCACGCCACCACGTGTTCTCGTCTTCGTCTTCGAAGGGGGGATCATCATCAGCGCTCAGGCGCCGGGCGTAATGAACCACGAAGCTGTGCACCGGCTGGCCGTGGTGGTTCCAGCCAAGCGTGATGGCGTGCTGGGCCTGTGGATCGCTGATGAAGCCGTCGTATTGATGACTCACTGTTTCCAGCGCCAGGACCAGCAGGCTCTTGTGATGATCATGGGGATGGCGCAGCAGATAACGTTGGCGGGCGACCGTGTACGGCCTGTTCGGAGTGTTCGAGTCGACGGGATGGGTCTCGGTGCGCAGTACATGGCCGCCCAGGGCGTAGGCCATTTCCCGTGCGGTATCAGGGTCCGGTGTGATGATGTCGTCGGCCTTGTCCCGTCGATGGAACCGGGCCAGCAGCGTGGGGCCGAGCGGCGGCGCATCGGTATCGTCTTCGAAACAGTCCGTGAGGGGTTGGTCGACGCTGCTGCCGGTGTGAAACCAGGTCTTGACCAGCACCGGCGCGGTGAGTCCATCGTCCACCTCGTCCAAGGGCCTTTCACTGTCGAGCTGATACAACCGACCGAAGCCTCTGAACTCGCGGTGATAGCTGTCGTAGTACCCTTCGAAATAGGTGAAACGCTGGGTCAGGCAGTTGCCGGTAATCTCGTCCAATTGTTGTTGACGCGCCACCAGCGGCAAGGCCATGGGCAGATAGCAGGCCAGCGATGCGCCCGTTGCCTGGCGTTGTTTTTTTTCATCCAGCCAGAATTGTGCGCTGCTGCGGTAGGCCAAGGTGCTGCGGCAACCCATGTTGTTGTTCGTGGCGCTGAGAACGTAGGGGCGTGTGGCGACGAAGTCGTAGCGCCAATGCCGGGGTTTCATATCGGGCAGGTGGTGGGGCACGCTCAGGATCAGGCTGTTGCAACCCAGCCCTTGCAGATCAGCCAGGGTGACCTGGCAGAGACGGTCGTAGCGTATGCCTTCGGGCCATGGCACCTGGACGGGTGTCTGCTCCAGACCGTTGCCGCCGCGATTGAAGTAAATCTCGAAACAGTCGCTCTTGAGGTAGATCAACGCCGGTGCGCCGGACCCGTCCAGATCCGCGATCCGTACCTGTTCGGCATTGAACTCGGCATACGTGAAGGGAAGAGCGCTCATGACCAAGCCTTCGCCGAAACGTCCGTGGCCCAGGTTCGGCCAGCATTTGATTTCATTGAAGCGGATACGGCACAGCTCGGTGCTGTCGCTGCCCAGCATATTGCCGAAGAGCACCAGTTCACTGCGCACATCGCTGAACAACGGCAAGTCGCTGTCCGGCTCATGGGGTACGTCCACGCCCAGGGCGAACCCTTCCTCGCGAAGGTTGGCGTACAGCCGAACGCTTTTGGGGCCGATCATGGCCAGCGAGTGCAGGCCATCGCCGGCCAGGTCGGCCAGTTGCGCGGCGGGGTGCAGGAACTCCGTGGGGAAGCGCTTGAAGTCAATGAAAGTCGACCAACTGCGATCTGGGTTCAGCGTATAAAAGCCGTTGGTGCCGGGCTGGGCGATGATCCAATTGAGGCGACCGCTGCCGGTCAGGTCGGTCAGTACCTGCGCCACCGCTTGGTTGTCGGCGGCAATCGGGATGCTTGGCAGCAGTGTCCAAGGGCCGTAACCGATTTCGTCGTTGTCATCGGCCGCGCTGCGTTCGGGCTCGCGGTAATACCAGCCATTGGTATAGCGACATAAAAAACCCGGAACGCCTTCGCCGTACAGATCTACGCACTGGTAGTGCCGGCCGTCCTCCAGGGCGGGCATGGTCTCCAGGGCGAAAAAAGCCTCGGGTTCGAGGTTGGGCTCAAAATCGGTGTATTGAAGCTCCACCGGAGGGGCGTATTCGACCCGACCCTCGGCACCCCAGTCCTGGTAGTGGGCAGCCGTCAACAGGCTGTAGCCCAGCGTCGTGGGGGTGTACTCCAGCACCAGTCGTCGCACCAGCGCCGGTTCGGCGTCGGCGGGGAAACGGTGGAACATCAATACCTGATGGCACAGGCGCCGCGTGCCGATCTCGAAGCCGTGTCGGTAGAGGTGGAACGGGTCGCTGCGCAGTAACCAGGCGTTCTCGTCGAGGGGCGTCCAGGCGGGTTGTTCCTCAAGATCGAGGGAGCGCTGTCCGTAATCCAGGAGCAGATGAAAGTGCCAGGCCAGGTTCGCCGGGTCTTCTTCCTCGAAGCAATACAAGGTGTCGCTGGCCGTGGCATTGCCGTAGCAGACCCGGCGCAGGTAACGTTGGGCGCGGTAGTCGTGGGGGCCTTCGGACTCTGCGGGATCGACCGTGTATTGATAGTAGATGTGCTCGCCCAGCGGGCTGACTTCTTCCAATAGCAGCCATTCGCCGATGCGCGACGGGACCTGCGGATCCGCAATGCGCGACGCTTCGCTTTTGCCGTAGCAATACACGTGGCCATTGCTGCCCTGTACGCGCCAGAACGGATGGCTATCGATGGACGTCCAGAGTTCGTAGATATCAAAGGCGCTCTCGATCCTGGGGTAATAGCGCACCACCGCGAAAGTGCGCCCGCCCATTTTTCGGCTGGTTTGCCCCTCGAGGTCAGGCCAGCGGTCCACCCCGTCGGGGCCCACCATCACGTCGTCTCTGTCGTAACGCGGTACGCCTTTGCTGGTTTTACGAGTGATGCTGGGGATCGGCAAATGCATGCCGATGCCGAAGATGTCATTGGTGCTCTGGCTGTTGTATTGCAAGGCCAGGGCAGGCGTCAGGTGACGGGCGCCCGACACGGGCAGCGGTAACTCAAAGGAGGCCGCGCCCCGTGTGCCTACCGTGCCGAAGCTGTTGCCGAAGGTGGCAATGGAGGCGCCGCCGGCGATGGTTGGCGTGACGATCTGGAGGGGCGATTGCTCTGCCATGGACGGTTCATCCCTTGATCAGCGCCAGGGGCAATCCCCAGCCAGGCTGAGCATGCCAAGAGACATCAAGGGTGTAACCTGTCAGATCTGACAGGTCATCAGGTGTGCCGATAAATGGCGTCATCTGCGCAAAAAAAAGCCGGTGGGCTTGATGCCCACCGGCCTTTTCCAGAACGCTTGCGTGCGTGTTACTGCACTTCCACCGCCAGGCTTTCGCTGATTTTCTTCTGCCAGATCGCCGGACCGGTGATGTGCACCGACTCGCCTTTGCTGTCCACGGCGACAGTCACCGGCATGTCCTTGACCTCGAACTCATAGATCGCTTCCATCCCCAGTTCGGCGAACGCCAGGACCTTGGATTTCTTGATCGCCTGGGCCACCAGGTAAGCGGCGCCGCCGACGGCCATGAGGTAGACCGCCTTGTTGTCCTTGATCGCTTCGATGGCGGTCGGGCCGCGCTCGGATTTGCCGATCATGCCCAACAGGCCGGTCTGCTCGAGGATCTGGCGAGTGAACTTGTCCATCCGCGTGGCGGTGGTCGGGCCGGCCGGGCCGACGACTTCGTCGCCTACCGGGTCGACCGGGCCGACGTAGTAGATGAAGCGGCCCTTGAGGTCCACCGGCAAGGTTTCACCCTTGTTCAGCATCTCGACCATGCGCTTGTGCGCGGCATCGCGACCGGTGAGCATCTTGCCGTTGAGCAGCACGGTTTCGCCCGGTTTCCAGCTCTGCACGTCTTCCGGGGTCAGGGTGTCCAGGTTGACGCGACGGGCCGACGGGCCGGCTTCCCAGACGATTTCCGGGTAGGCGTCCAACGGTGGCGCTTCCAGCGACGCCGGGCCGCTGCCGTCCAGCACGAAGTGGGCGTGACGAGTGGCGGCGCAGTTGGGGATCATGCACACCGGCAGGGAGGCGGCATGGGTCGGGTAGTCCATGATCTTCACGTCGAGCACGGTGGTCAGGCCACCCAGGCCCTGGGCGCCGATGCCCAGTTGGTTGACCTTCTCGAACAGCTCCAGGCGCATTTCTTCGATGCGGTTCTGCGGGCCGCGGGCCTTGAGCTCGTGGATGTCGATGGATTCCATCAACACTTCCTTGGCCATCACCGCGGCTTTCTCGGCGGTGCCGCCGATGCCGATACCCAGCATGCCCGGTGGGCACCAGCCGGCGCCCATGGTCGGAACGGTTTTCAGCACCCAGTCGACGATGGAGTCGGACGGGTTGAGCATGGCCATCTTCGACTTGTTCTCGGAGCCGCCGCCCTTGGCCGCCACATCCACTTCCACGGTGTTGCCCGGGACGATGGAGTAGTGGATGACCGCCGGAGTGTTGTCCTTGGTGTTTTTACGTGCGCCTGCCGGGTCGGCGAGGATGGAGGCACGCAGGACGTTTTCCGGCAGGTTGTAGGCGCGACGCACGCCCTCGTTGATCATGTCGTCCAGGCTCATGGTCGCGCCATCCCAACGCACGTCCATGCCCACGCGCACGAACACGGTCACGATGCCGGTGTCCTGGCAGATCGGCCGATGGCCGGTGGCGCACATGCGCGAGTTGATCAGGATCTGCGCCATGGAGTCACGGGCCGCCGGCGATTCTTCGCGCAGGTAGGCCTCGTGCATCGCCTGGATGAAATCCACGGGGTGGTAGTAGGAAATGAACTGCAAAGCGTCGGCAACGCTCTGAATCAGGTCATCTTGCTTGATCACGGTCATGAGTCGCGCTCCTCTCTAAAGACGGGAACATTCAATAAGGTGCCGGCCGCTTGGGTGCATCGGTCGACGGGCGGCACCTCTATAAGGCACGCCGGGCATGCTGGCGCGACGCTAAAAAGGCGCGGCAGTATATCGCAGGCCGGCCCCCTGTGGGAGCAAGGCTTTGTGGGAGCAAGGCTTGCCCGCGATTAAGGCGCCTCGATTCCCTGGGAGACCGCGTTATCTTCATCGCGGGCAAGCCTTGCTCCCACAGAAGCTTTGCTCCCACAGCCCAACAGAGCGGTGCACAGGTGACGTGTCAGGCACCAAACCACTGCGTCAATCTAGGCCATTGCTTTGACGCCATTTTTCTGCTCCAGAATTGAATGGTCATTTGTCCTACACGCCACTAAAGTGGCGTCTGGCCTGTAGCGTAGGACGCCTCCTGTCAGTTTCCTTTCCCATGGTGAGTCAACGATTGACCCATAACGCCATTCAACGTCTTTTGCTGAAACGCTTCGCTTTAGCGGCCGCGACGTACGCGCTGGCACTGGTTTTGTTGTGGCTGGCATTTTTCAGTGGTCATTACCTCGATTCGTTGCGCGGTGCCATCATCGGCAGCGTGTTGGTGGTGCTGTGCCAGGCCGGGCTGTTCGCGCTGTTTATCACCGACCGCAACCTGCGCTTCGCCGACCCCAGCCTCACCGAAGTGCAGGTGTTGATCGGCCTGGGTTGGCAGACCTGGATGATGGCGCACCTGGACCAGGCCCGGGGCGTGTTCCTGGTGTTTTATGTATTGATCCTGCTGTTCGGGCTGTTTCACCTGTCACGCCGGGCCTTCGTGCGCTGTGCGACGCTGGTGTTCATCAGCTTCACCGCTATTACCCTGTGGGACGGTTACTTCTTCAGGCTTCCCGACCCTACCTTGGCCGGGTTGCAGGTGGCCGTGCTGTTTCTCGTGCTGGTGTGGCTGGTGTTTTACGCCCGCTACGTCCAGATATCACGCCAACGCATGCGCCAGCGGCGGTTTGCCCTGCAGGCGCACCAGGACACCTTGCGCGGGATGATGCGCCAGCTCGAAGACCTGGTGGCCACCGATGAGCTGACCGGGCTGTTCAATCGCCGGCACTTCCTGCGCCTGGCTTCGCGCGAACTCAACACCCTCAGGCCCGGCATCGCCCATGGCCTGGCCCTGATTGATCTCGACCATTTCAAACGCATCAACGACCTGCACGGCCACGCTGCTGGCGACCAGGTGCTGCAGGCATTTGCCGCGGTCGCCACGGCGTGCCTGCGCGAGGGTGATGTATTGGCCCGTTATGGCGGCGAGGAATTCGTCATGCTGCTGCCCGCCTGCGACCCCCAGCGCCTGACGGCCTGCTGCGAGCGGCTGCGGCTGGCGTTCACTGAGGTCGAGCTGATCGGTCTGCAGGTCGGCGCCCTCAGCTTGTCGGCGGGCCTGACGATGCTGGAAATGGGCGATGACCTGGACAACGCGTTGCAGCGTGCCGACCAGGCCCTGTACCGTGCCAAGCGAGACGGCCGCAATCGGTGCGCCGCCTGGGAGAACGTCGATGCCTGAACTGACAGTCGCCGGTCGGCAATGGACGGTGGCGGCAGGCAGTAACCTGCTGGACGCCTTGAACAGCGCCGGCGTGGCGGTACCCTACAGTTGTCGCGCTGGCAGTTGCCATGCGTGCCTGGTGCAGTGCGTGGAGGGCGATGTGCGCGACAGCCGTCCCGACGCCCTGAGCCCGGTACAACGCGACCAGGGCTGGCGGCTGGCCTGCCAATGCCAGGTGGTCGAGGATGTGCAGATCCACACCTTCGACCCGCAACGCGACGGCCAGGCCGCCCACGTGGCGGCGGTGGATTGGCTCGGTGGCCAGGTGCTGCGCCTGCGCGTCACCCCCGAGCGGCCGCTGCGTTATCAGGCCGGGCAGCACCTGGTGCTGTGGGCCGGCGACGTGGCCCGGCCATATTCCTTGGCGAGCCTGCCCGAGGAAGACCGTTTCCTGGAGTTCCACCTCGATTGCCGCGAGCCCGGCCAGTTCATTGATGCGGCCCGGCAGATGAAGGCCGGTGACTCGATCCGCCTGGGCGAACTGCGCGGCGGTGCCCTGCATTACGACCCCGACTGGCACGACAGGCCGCTGTGGTTGCTTGCGGCCGGCACTGGCCTGGCGCCGTTGTTTGGCTTGCTGCGCGAAGCTTTGCGCCAGCATCACCAAGGCGCGATTCGCCTTATTCACGTGGCCCCTGATGCAGCCGGCCATTACCTGGCCAAACCCCTGGCGGCGCTGGCGGCCAAGCATCACAACCTCAGCGTGGAACTGATGACCGCGGCCGAGGCGCCGTCCGCCTTGGCGCAACTGCGGCTTGTTTCCCGGCAAACCCAGGCCTTACTCTGCGGCCATCCCGACTGGGTCGAGGCCTTTGCCAAGCGCTTGTACCTGGCCGGCTTGCCGCGCAATCAACTGCTGGCCGACGTCTTCCTGCCCCGTGGGTGAGCGTTTCCAGACCAGGAACAGTTGCGCGAGGTTATTGAAGAAGAGGGCAGGCAGGTAGCCGCGTTGTCGGGGTTTATCAACAGGCATTGGGTTTTGCAGCGCCTGGACTGGCCCCATCGCGAGCAAGCTTTGCTCCCACAGTTCGGTCGGCGTACACATCTCACCTGTGGGAGCGGGCTTGCTCGCGAAGGCGTCGGCCCATTCAAAATGGATGCAAGCTGACCCACCGCCTTCGCGAGCAAGCCCGCTCCCACAGGGGGTTTGTGTTGAACACATTATTCGTGAACACCACAGACCTACTGTGGGAGCAAAGCTTGCTCGCGATGGGGCCAGTCCAAGTGCCACATTTTTTCAGGAGAAAACCAAAAAGCCCCGCCATTCACATGGCAGGGCTTTTGTTTTTCAGCGCTCGGTCACTCAGACCATCGGGTCGCCAACGTGCAGGATTTTCATCCCGTTGGTGCCGCCGATGGTGTGGTAGCTGTCGCCCTTGGTCAGGATGACCCAGTCACCGGTCTGCACCACGCCGCGCTTGACCAGCTCATCCACCGCCGCCTGGCTGACTTCGCCCGGTTGCAGGGCGGCCGGGTCGAACGGCACGGTGTAGACGCCACGGAACATGGCGGCGCGCGCCTGGGTTTCGCGGTGCGGGGAGAACGCGTAGATCGGCACCGAGGAGCGGATGCGCGACATGATCAGCGGCGTGTAGCCACTTTCGGTCAGGGCGATGATCGCCTTCACGCCCGGGAAGTGGTTGGCGGTGTACATCGTCGCCAGGGCGATGCTTTCGTCGCAGCGCTCGAAGGTCTTGCCGATGCGATGGCTGGAAGTCTTGCTGGTCGGATGCTTTTCAGCGCCGATGCAGATGCGAGCCATGGCCTGCACCGCTTCGAGCGGGTAGAGGCCGGCGGCGCTTTCGGCCGAGAGCATCACGGCGTCGGTGTAGTCGAGCACGGCGTTGGCTACGTCGGACACTTCGGCGCGGGTCGGCATCGGGTTCTGGATCATCGACTCCATCATCTGGGTCGCGACGATCACCGCTTTGTTGTGGCGGCGTGCGTGCAGAATGATCTTCTTCTGGATGCCCACCAACTCGGCATCGCCGATTTCCACACCCAGGTCGCCACGGGCCACCATCACGGCGTCGGACGCCTTGATCAGGCCATCGAGGGTTTCGTCGTCGGCCACGGCTTCGGCGCGTTCGATCTTGGCCACCAGCCAGGCAGTGCCGCCGGCTTCGTCGCGCAGTTGACGGGCGTATTCCATATCCGCTGCGTCACGCGGGAAGGACACGGCCAGGTAGTCGACCTCCATTTCCGCCGCCAGCTTGATGTCGGCCTTGTCTTTTTCTGTCAGGGCCGGAGCGGTCAGGCCACCACCGCGACGGTTGATGCCTTTGTGATCCGACAGCGGGCCGCCGATGGTCACGACGCAGTTCAGTTCAGTAGCGGTGGCGGTCTCGACGCGCATCACCACGCGACCGTCGTCGAGCAGCAGCTCGTCGCCCACGCCGCAATCCTTGACCAGGTCCGGGTAATCGATGCCGACCACCTGCTGGTTGCCTTCGGTCAGCGGATGGCTGGTGGAGAAGGTGAACTTGTCACCAATCTTCAGCTCGATGCGCTTGTTGGCAAATTTGGCGATACGGATCTTCGGGCCTTGCAGGTCACCCAAAAGGGCAACGAAGCGGCCGTGCTTGGCGGCGAGGTCGCGCACCAGCTTGGCACGAGCCTTGTGCTCGTCGGGGGTGCCGTGGGAGAAATTCAGACGGGCAACGTCCAGGCCAGCCAGAATCAGCTGTTCGAGAACTTCCGGCGAATTACTGGCCGGGCCAAGGGTAGCGACGATTTTGGTGCGACGGACGGACATGCAAGACTCCTCAAGTTCAAGCGCCAGCGAAGGCTACTATGCTCTTTGGGTGTAGTCATTGTTCATATGCACTACTTTTTCGTTTGTTTTTCGAAATGAACATTCCTGAAAATTTTTGCGCCTTAATAAAAAGAAGATGAACCCCTTTGCAATGGGAACTCATCCTGTAGGAGCTGCCGAGTGCAACGAGGCTGCGATCTTTCCCCAGACAATTGAATCTCAAGCGAAAGATCAAAAGATCGTCCGAACGCGGCCCGAGCCTTCGGCAGCTCCTACAGATTTTTCCACCCAGGTCGATACAGAGCTCAAGACAGGAGAACCTCCCATGCGATTCGTGCTTTTCGTTGCCCTGGCCCTGAGCGTCACGGGCTGCACCCGTTGGTCGATGAACCACCACATGAACCTGGCCTACAAGGCCTATGACCGCGGCAATTGCGAACAGGTCATGCTCGAGCTGTCCAAGGTCGACCGCGCCAGCCGTGCTCGCCGCTATATGCAGCCGGAAGTCTCGATGCTGCGCGGCCAGTGCCTGGAACGGCAGAAGCTGTTTATCGATGCGGCGCAAACCTACCAGTTCATCATCACCCAATACCCCAACAGCGAATACGCCTTCCGCGCCCGCGCCCGGCTCGAGACGCTGCAGAGCCTGGGCCATTACCCGACCCGCAGCGCGTCGGCGATCCGCCCGACGGCGTCCTGACAGGCTCACCCAGTCATGGCCGGGGCGCTCCCTGGCCACGAGCGGCTGGCGTGTTTTCGTTCATGAAAGGTTTGCGCACGGACTGGCTGCTGTACGACCATGAGCTATATTTGTACAAATCGTCACTAGAGCTAAATCTCTAACTTCACGCGGCACCTGTGACCGGCAGCAGCAGGGCCGAGACGCTTGGAAGCGTCTGGCACCGGGATCGGGGAGAGCGAGCCGACGTATGCTCGTTCCGAAGTATTAGGTTGCCCCGGTTCGGGGTCGTTCAAAAAGCGATACCAGACATGTACAAGAAGCGGAGAATCGAACGGCAGCAGTTGCCGTGTTTCCTGAGAGTGTTTAATGGTGTCAACGGCAAGCCCATCGGTTTTTTGGGCAACGTCTCTGCAGATGGCCTGATGCTGATCAGCCATTTACCGTTGATGGTCGGCGCGGACTTTGACCTGCACCTGAAAATCCCTTCCGATGAGGGACCGCAGCAGAACATTGTGCTCAGAGCCAATTGCCTGTGGTGCCGCGAAGACGTGACGCCGCAGCATTTCGACGCCGGTTTCCGCCTGCAATGGGCGCCACCGGAGTACGGGCAACTGATCAGCGCGTTGCAGCAATATTTCAGTTTTTATTCGTTGCCGGAATCGGCTTGACACTGCCGAGTGTGGAGCTGTCGAGTGCAACGAGGCTGCGATCTTTCTCCAGACAATCGAGTCTCAAGCGAAAGATCAGCAGATCAAGATCAAAAGATCGCAGCCTCGTTGCACTCGACAGCGCCTACACGCTTATGCAGCGGCTACAGGGGGCGCTTCAGCGCTGAATCTTCGCCTCGTTATCCATGAACCTTTCCAGCAACAACATCCCCATCTCGCCCATCTGGTGAATCACCAGGGCCAGGTTGCGCGGGGCGCCTTCCAGGTCTTCTGATAAATCCAGAATCAGCGTGCTCACCGAGCAGAAGGTTTCGTAGGGAGGCGCCGGTAAGCCTTCGGGGAATGCTTGTGCACATCACTTTTGCCTCCGGGCGGCTAAACCCGATGGGTTCTGGGGGATCTGTAATCCGTTGCGCAGGGCGTTGTAGTCAGTTGGAGGATCCTTACAAATTTGGTTGCCGTTGATCGTGACTGTCAGGTTCGACAGGTGTCCCCTAGGCCGGACAGGTATTCACTACTCAAACGGTCGGAAAGAGCGGTTGGCGACGCAAATCGTGGATTTACATTCAAGCAGGATTTGAAATGAAAACTGAAAATGACATGAAGGATAAGTCTAGACAGGAACCTGCCTCCAGCACCGTCGAAGTAACCGCGTGGGGGGGCGATAACAATAGGCTATGGGCAAAGCTTGAAGTGAGATACTGGTGGTCGGCGGACGGTAGAACATTTACCGCTGAAACGCTTCGCTACCAAGTGGATCCCAATAACCGCAATAGTGGTGATGTGTACTTTAGGGTAGAGGCGGAGGGTGATTCGGGATGGAGCACATTAACTACCACTGCCAGGCAAGATGGGCAATGGCACTCACTGACTTCTCAAACGTCAGTCGCAGGCAACTCCAGCTTTGCAGATATCTCATTTCATTATGACTATGACGTAGCCTTTGCCCCCGATCCGCGCCTCAGGGGCAGTGTGCGTGTGAAAAGAGATACTCCCTATATTGATATTGAGCACTGATTTTCCTTTGAGCAAGATGGTGAATGGAAAGATTTGTCGAGGGCGTATATGGCGACGGTAAATGCCATATCCCCAAGCGTGCATTTTAAATGTATATATGATCGGGTCGGTGCACCTGACGTCGTTATGGAAGGGTCAGTGACGGTGGAGTTTTCTACGTGATTTTTCCATCTTCGGAAATGTAACTTCTAATGACTAAGCGAAAGGGTTACGCTTTTTTGATTCGAATATGTAGGGCTGTAACTACGTCGCTGGCTTGGTCTCCTGGGCCACTTTGCAATAAGTGAGGCTGGCCCGCTTTGACAATAAAGCTGGTTATTAGGGCTGAAAAAGATAGTTGTTGGGCAGGGCAGGGCTGGAGGTTGAGTTGTTGGCTGTGGGGTGGAACATTCTTTTCTTGTGGGAATGCTGAGTTATCGAGCTGAGTTGTCAGCAGGGAGTCACGTCACGGGGCAAGGCCAAGACGCACAAGCTGGCGGGCTCTAGCGGATCAGTAATCAGTTGCGCAAAGCGATGTAGTCATCCACGTTTCCTACATTGGGTCCTACCGTTGGTCGGGACTGTCAGGGTTGACAGTTATCCTGGTACTTGGGGGGGGATTTACTGGGCTCGAACTCTTTTTTATAGGGTGCAGTTACTCGGAGCGAGTCTTGCGCTACAGGAGATAGTTATGAGCGTTGATAACGAATCTGATAAACACCCGTCAGCCGATGTAATGCAAGGAAATGGCGAAGAGGATGACATTGATGGAGGTGATGAACGGGCGAGAATGAACGGGCGCACGATAATAAGAGCGACAAAAGATGGTTACTGGGCAGATTACGAATTGGACCATACTTGGTCAGCAGATGGTTCCACCTTTACTCTCCGATCCTCTCGATATAGGGCCGCAGATAATGGCCGTACCTCAGGAAATGCCTTCGCAAAAGTTATCACGTTGGTCGACCCTGAATGGACAGCGCTGACGGGTGATGATGCTGTTCAGGACGAACAATGGCGCGGTCTGGCTAAAGTAATCACTGTTAATAGCTACAAGCCTGATCATAGTGTCACTGTGGGCTTTTATTTTATCTATGACAGGAGGGGCGTGGAAGATGTCCATATGTATGGATATAAAGACTTTCCTTTCGTTCCTCAGGCGCCCGTTATTAATTCCATACAAAATGTTCCGGGAAGACGATTTACTGTATCTGGGAAAGGTGGCGTCGATAGGGTAGGTATCATCCAGCTTCACCAGACTAATAATAACAATCCTATAGGCGCCCCGGCTACGGTGGAGTCGAATACTTGGTCTACCGAGATTAATTTGCCTTCAGACATTAGGGGTATTGACTTGTATGGCCGGCAGAAAATTGGCGAAAAGTGGTCCGGCAAGTCCGTAAGTACCGGATATATACACGTGGCCGAAGTGACAACCCCCTCTGCTGGTTCGGTGGTGCTGAGTGACGCCGAGTTCTCTGGCCGCGCAGCCCCAGGGACCAGGGTCAAGATGGTCAAAAGCGGCAGCCCCAATGAAGAGGTTACGAAATATTATGACGTGCGTGATGATGCCCAATGGAAGTTAGAACTCGATCCGCCATTGGCCAGCGGTAAGCATCGGTTAACGGTTTGGTTACGGCTGAATGGTTTTGCTGACAGCTATACTTCTAATCTGGAATACGAGGTGCTCGGTATTCCCGCTATAACGGCTCCGGAAGTAAACAGTACACAGTCGATTCCCTTTACGCTCTCCGGCAATAATGGGTTGAGCGGCGCTACGATCAAAATTTACCGCTCTGATGACAGTGCAAGGGACCCGAAAGGCTCAGGATCGGTGGACGGCAACGGCTCTTGGTCTGCCACAGTGGGCAAGCAGTTGCCTTTTGGCCGGGTAAGTCTGGTGGTAGAGCAGGAAAAGGGAGGTAAGAAATCTGGTAACAGCGCACTCCGTCAATTCATCATTCCACCCAATGTACCTACAATTAATTTTGATACCAATAACGGAGTCATTCGGTTGTATGGTACCGGGCTGGCCGATGCTCGATTGGATATCCATTTTAGAAATAACGCTACGCCGTATCTTGATACGGTTGTTGAACAGGGTGGTACCTGGGAGAAAATTATCCCAGCAAATCTAGTTCCGGGTTCCTACGTGTTTTCGGCACGGCAACGCGTTCCGGATGGAGGTGGGTGGATTTACTCAGGCTATTCCTCTAACTTGTCGGTTGAAGTTCCTGTCCCCCGCCCGACTGCGTTAGAAATCAGACTGGCGGGGCAAAAGCCAACTTTCTTGGGGCGGGGGCTTCGGTGGGACGGCTATAACACCTACGTCCGGATATACAGTGATAAGTCTCCCATTGACGGTGTGTCGGATGCCGATGTCGGGAATAATTTGCAATGGCAAACTACGGCAACTAAAGATCTTGCTCCTGGCCGCTATACAAAGTTGAGTGCTCAGCAAGTAGTCAACTCAAAAAACTCAGCGCACACGGATGATCATCAGATAACGATACCTTCCCCAATCCCCGGATTGAGCGAGCCTAAGGCGGCTCCTGAATACACCACTCAACGCCCACTGTTTGAGGGCACAGCTTGGCGGGGATCCACTGTCGAGCTGAAGTTTACCGACGGGCCCGCTTCTATCCCCCTGACGGCGCCAGACGGCACCTTCCGCCATCAGGTCAATGAAGACTGGGCGCCTGGCTTATACACCGTCACGGCGACAGCTTCGTTTAACGATCAGCCTGCAGAAACCGTTCGCAGCTTCCTGGTCAGGACGCCGAAACCCACAATCACCACCTCCGGCTCAGTCGACATGGATCCGCGCATCGAAGGCACTGGTTGGCCCAGCGGATGGGTTGTCATCCATAAGGGGGACAACACCGTGTTGGGCGAGGGACCAGTAGACGCGCAGAGCAGGAAGTTTTCGGTGCAATTAAGTCAACAGTCGCAAGGGATACTCGTCGTTTACGCCAAACAAGCGCTGGCGCAGGACAGCACGAATATTTCCGAGGAAACTGCACGGGTGACGTTGACCGTGGAGATAAGGGCTCCGGTCATACAGGAGCCGTTAGTCAAGACGACGCGCACGTCGACATTCTCAGGGACTGGCACGACGGGCGGTACCGTTGAATTTTATCTTAACGACGTAAACGATCCGATTGTCGATGGGATACCCGTTGAAGGGGGCGAATGGCAAACGACACTCGAGCTGCCTGCGGGCAACCCCAAGCTTGAGGTTGCCCTCCGACATTTTGGGGTACTCAGTGCGAAGCAGCTCCACCCCATTACAGTGGTCCCGGCGCCGCCCATTGTCGATACCCCATTGCCAGGCGAGGCGCTGGGCGATGTGTTGCACATCAGCGGCTTTGGCTTCCCCGAAGACCAGATCCGCATTGACAGGCGTAGTGATCAGCAGGTGCTAGGGAGAACCACAGTCACGCCAGCCGGCACCTGGACGGCCAGTGTTAAAAACGAACTGGTGAATGATGACGATACGATCGGCGCCTTCGCTTCCGCAGGCGCAGGGCTGGATTCAACGTATTCACCTTGGTTAAAGCCCACTTTGCTATTGAAAGACCTGCCCCACTTCACCGAACCGCTACCAAATGACCGGGTCGGGCTCAGGCCTTGGTATGCCGGCATCGCCACGCCGAACGCGACCATCAGGGTGGCGTCCTGGTTCAACACCGATGAACTGCTGGCGCCGTCCACCGTGGCCGATCAGTTCGGACGGTGGCAGGTCATGGGCAACAAGGATCTGCCGGAAGGCCCGACACGAGTGGCGGTGCGTCAAACCATGAATAGCGTTCATTCACAATGGGTCGAGAGTGGGCGTTTCATCGTGGAAAAAATGCCTGCGGGGTTCAGGCCCCCAACCGTCGATTATCCGCGGTTGGGGCAGGAGGTCGGGCGTTATCCGATGTTCTCGGGCAGCGGTGTACCGGGCGCTAGGATCTATATCTGCGAGGAAGAAAAATACGACCCGTCGTTGATCCCGAACTGTTGGGTCGGGCGTGACGGAAGATGGGCCGTGCAGTCAATAGTCGAGTTGCCGATCAAGGATGACTTCAAGTATTCAACCCAGCAATACCGTGATGGGGCGTCATCGCTTTGGCTCACGCCCAATCGCGATATCAAGGTGATCCAAGTGCAAGAAGGATTTGCCCCAGCGGTCATCCATACGCCGGAGAAGGAGACGACGGTAGAGCGGCGGCCACTGTTTGCCGGCACCGGCACGCCGGGGGCGTCGCTTCACATTTTCTCCAGATCCGAGGAGGACCTCTACCGCAAATATGGCGAAACCCAGGTTGATGCCCAAGGGCACTGGTCGATGCGCAGCGACGTGCAATTGGACGTACGGTCGCACGCAATTTCCTGCGTGCAAAAGCTCGATGGGCAAGACTCGACGAAGCCGGCGACCGTCAATTTCACTGTGACCGATGTCATTGACCTGCCCGTCGTGACCAGCCCGGCCTCTGAAGATGAGTCTGTCCCGCCTGAAGCGGTGATCAGGGGGACGGCGATGCCAGGCGTCATGATCAAGCTGGCCACCAGTGGGGATGAGAGCATTGTGTGGGGCACTACCGTTGTTGATGAGCTAGGGCAGTGGGTCATTGTTACGAGGCCGCTACCGTTGGGGCTCTTTATTATGGCTGCACTTGCGTACAAGGATGATGGCGCGCGCTCCTATTGGCGTCAGTTCAAGTTCACTGTGCGGGATATAGGCTGATCCGATCCTTTTTTGACGATGGCTACTTTCCGAACGGGTGACAAAAGCCAGACAGGCGGCCCCGCAAACTGTCAGTCCTGACAGTAGATGTCGCCTCATTTTCAGCGCTAAATCCATCAAACGACAGTAGCGCCAGCCGTTCGCAGGGCAACGGTGTAGCAGGAGCTCAAGTAAATGAATGCATCTGACAACCTCCCGGTTCATCAGTTGACCAGGGCTGTACTGGGCCAGGAACGCCTGGCTGTGCTCTCAGGCTTGAACCAATACCTCGCAAAAAACACCAGTGTCTTCGATTTAATCAAGTTGAAACACGCCCAATTACGGGCGCTTGGCTTGAGCCGCGATGAGGCTCAGGCGCTGTTGGCCCGCGGCAATGCCCTGGCGGTTTACGTGGCCCGGTTTTTTCGTGAGCAAGCCGCTCTGGGGGCGGCCAACCGGCGCAACGAGAAGGCGCTGGTGGGCTTGCCCACTTACATGAACCTGTTCAATCCGGATATCAAGGGCAGTGCTCCGGCAGGCGCCATCGAAAACCGCGCCTCGACTACGGCTTACCTGGTGGCTTTGCGCGAATGGGTGCGCGATTACATCGAGGGCAACGGCCCCGAGGTCATACCTTTGCCTCTGGAAATGCGTCGACCTGACGTGGACGAGCTGTTGCTCAACGAGATGGCGGTCGACCGACGCCTGTCGCGTCTGGAAATTGCCAATTCGGTACTCGAAGCCCAGATCAAGGCCAAGGAAAACATCATCGACGTCAAGGCCTTCTTGCGCGCTTGTCGTTATCACAACAGCCTGCCTTACGATCACGACTGGGAAAGCATCACCCACGTGGTGCGCACTGCGATCGAGGACGGATCGCTGGGCGATGTCATCCGCCATGTCGATTTGGATTACCCCTATTTCAAGAATCCGGGGGCCAAGGGGCAACGGGCCGATGTCGCCCAACAGTTGGGCATCGGAATCGGGCCATTGCATTTGTCGTTGTTGCTGGAGTCCCCGTATTTCAGGCTCCGTCCCGATCCGACCCGCACGTTCATGAGAGTAGACCCGCGAACCCGGTTGATCGATCCGGCACCGCAGGATTATGACTTTTACCGGGACAATTTTGGCCACCTGGCGGTGGGGTTGCTCAGCTTGCGCCAACTGAGAATTTTCAGCGAGTCAACACGGCTCGATCAGCGAGGGGTCGACGCTTTGCTGGGGCGTGGCGCTTTCACACCTGAACTTTCTGTCAACGCACCGGCCTTGGGCGAGCCAGGAACACCGCAGACGGGTGTTGATGCGGGCGCCGTTTATATCCATGGCGGGGAGTTGCCTGAGATTGAATTGCGCCCAGATGGCATCCCCCAAGGCACGTTCATGTTGCATCACGTTGGCGAGACGGATAATCAGGAACGAGTGATGGGCCATCGCATGGACCGGATCAACCGCAAGTGCCGGCTGGATCGCATGCTGGGCTTGCCTAGCCATCAAGTCGACCGCTTGCTCGTCGCCTCGATGCGTGCCGAATACCGGGGTACTGGCAATGGCGAATTCTGGATCCGTTCCAATACGCTGCGTTGCCTGGGGCTGTTCAAGGCATTGAGTACCCGTTATGACTGCCAGGCCGAGGAGTTCGCGGCTTTCATCGATGTGTTGTCGGTACACGGCCAAGATGGGCAGTTGTCACAATTCGACCGGGTCTACAACCGGCATGCGATGTACGACGAGCCGTTGCTGATCGATGATGGTGAGTTCTCGATTGCGCCGCGAAGCGAGGCCGATGGGCGAACCGTTCACCAGATCTGCAATGCCCTGGACATCAATTTCGAGACCTATCGGTTCCTGGCCATGGTGATTGCCGGGGCGTATGGGTTGAGAACGCAATTGCAGCGCAGCCTGAGGATCCTCTCCAGTTTCTGGCGCTTGACGCATCTGGCCCGGCTCGTCGGCATGACGCCTATCGAGGCGACCGCCTTGCTGCAGACCATGAGCGATGGCGAAGGCCTGGTTGCCCTGCTGGCGGGTGAGCCGGTTGTAACGATCCATGGCATGGAGGATGGCGCGGATGCGTTGAGCGCCATCCAGGGATTGGTGGATTGCGCCCTCTGGGCCCAGGACTACGATCTGTCGGTGCTGTGGCTGGTGCGCTATGTCAATCCGGTGCATGTGCCTGCCGTCTGGACCGAAGGCCAGGAGCAGTTTTTGCGGCAATTGCGCAGCCAGGTGTTGGCGGTTCGGGTGCTTGAAGCCTCTTTGCTGGAAGAAGGCGCACCCCCACGCATTGAATGGTTGCCACTGCTTCAAAACGAGAATCTGGTCGATGGCGAAGGCTTGGTGCTCGGTTGGCATGACGAGACCGAGGCGCAATACCTCGCACGTACTCATGAGACGGTCCGGAAAATAGTAGAGGAGGCCATCACGGAGCCAGAGTCGCGAGAGCCGCTGCAGGACCTCATCATGACCCTTCTGCTGCGTTGCCGGGACGAGCAGCGGACGGTCGTGGAGGAGGGCGTTTCAGTCTTCCTGAAGCTCGACTCATTGTTGGCCGCCCAGATCATGCGTTGGTCGCAAGGGCATGCCTATGACTTCTTGCAGAAGGCGATGGAGCTGTCCGAGCTCCAATCACCCTTGGCACGGCGTCAGCAGGAACCTGAACCTTTCTTGAAGATGCTGGCGGAGCTCGAGCGACGCGGCGAAATCGCTGTCCGGCTGGGCCTGAGCCCGCAGATGCTCGATACCCTACTGACGGGCGAGCAATATCAATGGTTCAGTCTGGAGGGCCGCTACGAAATCACGCTTCAGACGGTGTATTACCTGGCGCTCTACAGCCGCATCGTCAGTCGTGTTCGCGAACCCGAAGAGAAAATGCTGGACTACCTGCGTCAGGTCAACGAGCTGCCCGACGACATGAGCGAGGACGGGATGCGTCTGGTCCGCGATGCGGCCGCTGACAAGTTGGCAACGTACCTGGGCTGCGGGATCAAGCATGTGTTGGAATGCGTGCAGCACATCCAGGCGCAACTGGGCGAGGACGACGCGCCCGTCAAGCCGATGTTGAGCAATCTGGCGCAGTTGGATGTGCTGCTGCGCACATTGGAGCTGGCCAAGAAGGGCATGGACGCTACCGCTGCGTTTTCCATGGGCTCGCTCGATCCGCTTGATAGCGACGCGGCCTTTGCTGCCGCTGCGCGCAATGCACTGGAAAGCCTGACCCAGTTCAACTCCGCTACCGGCGTGCCGGATTCCGCTGAGGTCGGCCAGAGCGTCACTACCCGGTGTCTGGTGGATAACTCACGATTGATCGCCAACGTGCCTGAAGAGGTGGCGGAGTTCGAGTGCACCCTGCTCGATTTCTATGGCGAGCCCCTCAAAGGCGTCGACGTCTACTGGGCTACTGATCTGGGCGCCATCCTCACCCCTCAAACCCGCACCGATGACCAGGGGCGGGCACGCGCGCAATTGCAATCGGGTGGGCGAATGGGGACGGCTCATGTTTCGTTCAATATTCCATTGCATGAACCGATCTACGGGCCGTCGGTGGTGATCGATTGTGATGAAGACACGTTGGTGGTCAATCCACGAAGCCAGTGGCCAATTTCCGGCTCCGTCCCTCCAATACTGGCGGGGTTACGCGGAGAACAAGAACTGAGGGTCCGGATGTACGATCGCTATGGAAATCCTGGGGCGTTGCGCAAAGTCGAGTGGTTTACGACGCTTGGCCAGATCCGGCCCAACGAATCGTACACGGACAAAGACGGTTGGAGCCGTGTGTGGATTTCCAGCCAGCAAGCCGGCAGCGCAACTATCAAGGTGACAAAAGAGAACGGCGAGGGATTCGATTTCACCTACCAACCCGAATTTGTCGACAAGCCGCGCATTCTTGACAACCCATACGCCTTCAGCGTGGCGCTGGTGGGGCAACCGTTGAGTTTACGTTGCCTTGTGGTGGGGCTCGGTGGTGAACCGGTCGAGGGGCAAGAGGTGTCCTGGTGGACCAGCTTGGATCCAGAGAGCAAGACTGAAGAGCCGAGCGATGGGCAGGGCATCTCGCAATTCACTCTCGACTCCCCTCCAGCGGGCCAGCTGACTGTTTTCGCTCAGTTGGAAAACGGCCCTCAGGTCGAGCTGCCGGTTTGGGTGGCCAGTACCGCGGTTATCCAACGACATTCCGTGGACAAGCAGCATTCGGTGCAGGGTGGCAAGCCAAGGCTGCTATGGGTCGATGTAACGGAACCGGTCGAGGGTTCGCCGCGACCGTTGGCCAATTATCCAGTGCAATGGACCTTGGTGGCCGAGTCGCCGAAAGGTGCGGTCTTGGAAACGGTTTCCATTGCGACCGATGCCCAGGGGCGGTCCGGCTATCTGTTCAATCCGCAGACGGAGGGAAACTTCAGCTTGACCGCTCGGTTGGCCTTCGATGACGAACAATCCCACGAATTCAAGTTGTCCGTGATCAGGGCTTTTGTATGGAAGGTCGATTTACTGCTCTTGGAGGACGATGAGGAACCTGTACCTATCTTGCCCGGCCTTGGCGAGCTGAACCTGTTCAGAAATGCCCGTTACCGCCTCGAGATCAGCGCTGACGTTCCAGAAACACTGGCAGGCAGCGAAGGGGCCGTGGGGTGGAGTTCCAACTACACCACCCAGGCCCTGGCCGTGACGTTCAACCCGCCGTTGGCTACACGCATCACCTTTGAGCAAGACCAACCCTTGTTCGTGGAAATCCGCACTGGCGACGTGCGCAATGGCCGTTTCCAGTTGAGCCTGGTCTGCGATCGCTTGACCGAAGCACTGGTACTCAACGGCACTTTGAGCAGACGCCCCTGACGGACTGCCTTTGACGACAGCTAACCGGGAAGCCCCGGCCGGCCATCACAAGGAGCGTATTCGATGGAATTACTTCAGATCAACGAGCTGACAGAGCGCTACACCGCAGCGATGCTGGAGGCCGTGCTGGGCCAGAAAATCTGGGAAGGGGCTGTCGTGCTGGCGAGTCCCGAGGACCTGAGCGAGTACCTGATGCTCGATACCCAGGACAGCGCGCAGTTGGAGGCGACGTGGATATCGGCGAACGTGCGGTGCCTGCAGCAACATATTCAGTCGGTCTACAGCGGGATGGAGCCAGGTTACGAGGACATCCATTTCGAGCCGGAGGATGTCCAGTATTGGTATCAGATCTTGAGCCACTACAGCACCTGGTCGGCTAACGTGATCCTTAAGGATCAGGCGGAAAATTATATTGTCCCGTCACTGCGCCTGAAAAAGACCGCCCTGTTTAGATCGTTGGAAAACAGCTTGAATCAAATGCGCCTGACCACAGACTCGGTGCAGCGGGCGTTGATGGAATACACCCAGGCCTTCCAGCACATCTGCGACCTGGATGTGATCGCCGGCTATATCGACGGCGCCAATAGCCAGAAGGCGCGTTATTGCTTGATTGGGCATGAGCGCACGCCACCGTACGCCTACTACTGGCGTCCTGTCAGGGTCGAGATCGATAACAGCAGCCAGAGAATCAACCCGGCAGCCTGGGGTGAATGGCAGAAGATCGACGTTGCGACCGCGGACAAGGTGGTGGACATCCGTCCGGTGTATTGGCGCGGACGCCTGGCGTTGGTCTGGTGTGAATGGCGGGAGCGTCAGGTCGATAGCGACGGCAGGGTGCAGATCCCGTGGTCACTGGAAATCAAGGTGGCCTACAGTTTCCTGAACGGCCAGTGGTCGGCCCCTGTGTCGCTGCACCAGCGGTCCTGCGAGCACGACGTTTCCAACGGTCGCCTGACAGCGGTGTCGCTGGGGGATGGCGACCCGCGCGACGACTTGCTGGCGGTTTGTTATACGAACCGGCAATCGTTGGATGGGGCGGCTACGTTCCACGAAATTGAGATCCACGAAACCCGCGATGCGATGTTTCGCAAGGTCGCCGATGATACGGCCACCTTGTTGAAAATGACGTTCGCTCGCTTCCTGGCCCCCAACCGTCTGCAACAGAAAGTGGTGCCGGCCGATTATTCGAAAGTCACGATTGGTTCTGAAGTGGATGTAGCGGGTTCCATCACGGATGAACTTTTCCTGGATGCCATCCATACCCGTGAATATGTTGGCAGCCAACTCTTTGACGTACTCAGGGTTCGTGGACGTTGCAATGCGGTGGAGGAGACAGGTCGGACGATCGGACGGGTTTCGGTCAGTTGGGATGCCGGGCCGCACCGCGTAGAAATTGTCGATGCGGGGGAGCGACGGCTGCGCATCACCATGACCACGAACGAGGAGCCTACGCAAGCCCACACGCTGGAGCTGAAAGAGGCTCTGGTCGATGGTGAGGACGGTAAGGTAACTATTCATGCGTTCCGGACAGACGACTTCAAGCCCACGGAACGGGGGGGCTACGTTGCAGAGGCAGTGGCCGAACTGAATCCTGCTGCGCTGAAGTTGCTTCTGGAAAGAACGATGGGCGAAGTGCAGGCCGGTGCGGGTTTCACCATGAGCGGGGTCGGCGGCGCTGCACTGAACGAGCAAAATCAGGTGGTGCCGAAGATTGCCTATGGCTCGGTAACGTTCATTCTCAGCTACGAGCTCAGGAACAGTGACGACCCGAAGAACTGGGTTTCGACCGGCGTGCTGAGCGGTCAATACGCGACCCCCTGGTTGACGTATCGTCGCCCCGTTGCGACCCGAGACGATGTACAAAGCTTTCCCATCGATTCACCGCTTGTTTTCAAGTTTGGTCAGTACGAGGGGGAGGGGTATGGACGTAACAAATTCAACGTACTACTCAATGAGCAATCGGTGCTCTACCCAACAGTGTCCATCGATAAAAGTGACCCCAGGGGGTCGCAATTCCTGCACTTCGACAGGGTTGGCCAAACGCTTGAGTATGTGCGGGTGAACTCGACCTTCGGCCCGGTGTTGAGCAGCCGCGCGGCGGTTTCTGTGGATGCTTTGCTGGCTTGGGAAACCCAGCACATCGAGGAGTCACCCATGCCGGATGGCACGCAGGAGAAAAACGGGCCGTTCGACGGTTGCAACGGCTTGTATTTCTGGGAGATGTTCTTTCACACCCCCGACCTGGTAGGGACGCGCCTGACTGCAGAAGGGCGCTATCGCGAAGCCCAGGGCTGGTACGAATACATCTTCCACCCGTTGGCGCGGGAAGTTCCGGAATCGTCGGCCGAAGACGACTCCGGGGAAATTGCCGCCCCTGCCTATTGGCGCTGCCGCCCGTTGTGGAATGACCTTGATCCGTCGTACGAAACCGAGGCGCCAACCGACCCGGACGCCATTGGTTATTCCGCGCCCATCCACATGCGCATCGCCTTGTTCTTGCGTTACGTGGAGAACCTGATCGCCTGGGGTGACAGCCAATATCGACGCCTGGACTACGACAGCATGATCGCTGCCAGGCTCAATTACAGCCGGGCGTTGTCGCTGATGGGCCAGGAGCCCAGTATCCAGACCATCTCCACATGGGAACCGACGACCCTCAAAGAACTTCTGGAAAAAGTCAGCGGACGCAATGCACTCAAAGCGTTTGAAGCGAACTTCTCCATTGATTTGGCTGACGTGCCTGCCGGCATGACGGCCACGCCTCGTTTCGAACTGCTGGGCGCGGATCCGTTTCGGCCAGGACTCAACCAGCGACCCGATGCGTTGCGCGCGTTGCTCGGGACGCGGCTGGACAACCTGCGCCAGAACCGCTCGATCGAGGGCCAGCCATTGGCGATTCCGTTATTCAGCCCTCCCATGGACCCCATGGACCTCTTGCGCGCCCAGGGCAATTCCGAATCGGGTGAGAGTCGCAATCCAGGTGGGCAAGTGCAAGTGGTGCCATACAAGTGGCGGACGGTGCACGACCTTGCCTTGCAGGGCACAGAGTTTCTGATGCAACAGGAAGACCAGTTGCGGTCATGGTTGGAGCAACGTGACCGGGGTGAGCTGGAAGAACTGCAACAAAGCCATCTGATTGAAATGGCCGATTATGCCAGGACCGTCCATGAGGCGACGATTGCCCAGCTGGAGGCGACGGCGGCTTCCTTGAGGCAGAGTGAGGACATGCTCAAGGGCCGGGTGCAATATTATCAAGGGTTGATCGAGGAGGGGGTGTCCCCGGCTGAGTATCGAGTGCTGCAGACCAGTCGGGCCGCCAGGGCCCTCGGGACGGGCGCAGGTGCATTGAGAGCGGTGGGCGCGGCCCTTGATATGGTTCCCAACATTTATGGGGTCGCCAATGGCGGTGCGCATTTTGGGGCCGCCCACCAGGCTGCCGCCGAAATCATACAGGTGGCAGCCGATTTCATGATGCGCGAAGCCGACGAGACCAGTGTAAACGAGCAGTATCGTCGGCGTGGGGAAGAATGGGCATTCATGCTCGCTCAGTCGAATGCCGAGGCAAGGGTTCTGCGAGAGCAGATCCTGGCGCAAGAGCACGCGATCGAGGCCGCCCGGGCCAGCCTGCTACAGACTGAAGCGGCCAACACCCAGGCCATGGAAGTGTATGCATTCTACAAAAATCGCACGACGGGGCGGGAGTTGAGCAATTGGATGGTCGGCCAGTTGAAGACGCTTATCTACCAAGTGTATGACGTAGTCGCCGGGCTGTGCCTGTGTGCCGAAACCTGTTGGCAATATGAAATGGGTGATTTCAAGTCACGGTTCATTCGTCCTGATGTGTGGATGGACACTTACCATGGGCTCACCACGGGCTACTCCTTGAAGCTGGATTTGCTCAGGATGGCCGCGGCCCGTATCAAACGTGATGAGCACCGGCTTGAGCTGGTCAAGACGATCTCCTTGCGTTCGCGGTTGGGCGACAACTGGAAAGACCAGATTACCTCTGAGGGGCAGTTGAGCTTTTCGTTGGATGAACGGATGTTCAACGAAGATTACCCAGGTCACTACTGCCGCCAGGTCAAGCAACTATCGCTGACTTTCCCCGGCTTATTGGGCCCTTATGAAAATGTTCGGGCGGTGCTGGTGCAAACGAGCAGTGCCACGATTCTGGAACCTGATATCGAAGCGGTCAAATACCTGCATGGCGTTAATGGGGCTTCGCCTCAAGTAGGCTCGCTGATGCTGAATCTGCGGCCATACCAACAAGCTGCTTTCTCCGTTGGGCTGGACGACAGTGGCGCGGTTGGGTTTCCTGACGATGATCGCTACCAGCGTTTCGAAGGCACCGGGGCTCATGCCTCCTACCAGTTGACGTTTCCTCGATACTCGTCAGCTTCGCAACGAAAACTGCTGGACTCCCTGACGGACATCATCCTGAGGCTGACCTATCACGCCAAGGATGGCGGCACCTCATTCGCCGCTGAGGTGGAGGCAGAGCTTGTTCCCGAATCTGAGATGACTGCGACGCCCGACAAGGCACCGCTCGCGATTCGCTGAAGGATGACGCAGCCATGAACAGCAGAAATTTTCGCTACGAAGAAAACTTTATTCACAACGGTGACTTTCAAACCGGTTTGGAGAACTGGACCCCTGTTGGAGGTGTCATCAGGTCGGAAGACAGTTGGAACGGCGCCTTAACACCTAACATGCATGCTTATGACGAAGGGGCTGCGAGCCAAATTATCGAGTTGGCTGAGTACCCGCGTCCTCATGATGAAAAAGCGTTTTATGAACTGGAGTTTTATTACGAGGCATACGGCACTCAGGGCGCCACGTTGCAAATTGACGCGGCGGATAAACACGAACAGTGGCCTCTTGTCCCATCGCTCAAGGCCGAGTCTGAACGGCCAGTTGACCCAAATAAACCAAGGGCCATCTCTCTGGTGCGGTACACGCGTCGCCTTGATCTCATTGACCTTTCAGACGATGACCTCAAGGTGACTTTCATCAGCAAGAAGGATAACGGCGCTGACGAACACGGTGTGCGGGTTACCTTTGTGCGAGTGGAGTTGGTGCTTGAGGACCTGCGGCTGAAAAGCCTGACTATCGATGATGAGCCTCAGTCCCTCGAGGAACCATTGCGCCTGTGCTTTGGTGCGTTGGGCGACAAATCGCATCGGCTCATGTTGGAGCCGGCCGATGACAGCGTTTGGCGGCAGACTCAGGCGGGATTGTGGTTGGAGGAGGAAGGCACCAGCCTCCTTGCCGCTTCACCGCCCTGGGAGCACGAGCACCCGATCGAGGATGCATGGGCCATTAGTTGCCGTGTCCCCGCCGACGACGAACAGGAGTACTTGCACCCCGTTCAGGTTCGCAGCCAATACACATCCGCACCCTATGACTTAACCGCGAGGTCGGGCCATTTCCGTCTCGAACTGGCGGTGCTGCAAGACGTCGCTTATTACCCGGTAGTCGCGCTTGAGCAGAGTGTGACGATGCGTGTCAAGGTTCGATCCCACTACACCGAAACCGCTCTGCCCAATCGGGAAGTGACCTGGGCCGTGACTTCCACAAACGCATCGGCTTCGCTCGTGCTGTTCACGCAGCGTTCCGATGAAAATGGCGAGTCCAGTTATACCTTTACACCAACAGTCGCGGGTGAGTATCAGGTCACGGCTTCTGTAGACAGTCATTATAGAAAGGATGATGCCAAGCACATATTCGAGGTACGTGCCCTGGCGGAAGACCCTTGGGCGACAGCGACGTTTTCGCTGGAAAACACCACCGTTCCCTTTTTGTGGGGAACGCAGCCGGCCTATCCCTGCCGTGGCGGCAGCCATCGAGCAAGCGTCACCTTTGCGGCCGACCATGCCCTGGCGGGAACCGACCTGATGTTGACGTGGGAGACTATCGATGGCGATACCCCCGTGGGGCTGGGCGTGACGTTCAGCCCCGAGCTGGATGACATGACCGCCATTGATGTTGCGGGCCTGACCTGGAGCATGGATTACCAAGATAAAAAGGACGCCAACTTCAATCTCATTGTCCGCTGCTCGAAGCTGTTGGAGGACTCTCCTCGGCAGAGGATGGAGTTGGCGCATAACTCCCTAGACATCGTTGCTGACCGGCAAGCGCCGAAATTTCCTTTTCTGGACGATGGTGTACCTCTGCGCTTAGAGCTTCAGGTCTCGTCAAAAATTGAAGGTGTCGAGATAAATCGGGGTATCGAAGTCGAATGGCGAGTCGACGGCGGGGAACCGAATTGGACGGAAACAGGAGACGGGGGATGGTCTGCTCACCTATTTGATTTGTCCGAGCCACGGACTTTTCAGATTGTCGCCAGCGTGGAAAGCCGTTACGAAGGCCAATTCGTCCGGCGCACATTTGACGTCGAGGTCTTCCCTGAAAGTCCGTGGCGATCACTGGTCAGTGTCACGTTGGATGGTAAAGAACCTCAGTCCGCCAGACTGCCGTTTTTTCTCGGCGGTGGGCCTTCGGTACTGCAGGTTGATCTACAGAACGACAAGTTTCTGGATGAAGAAATATGGCTCGAGGTGGGGGGGGATGGCGAGCCGCCTATTGATGCAGTCCCTGACTTTGGGATGAAGCGCGAAATGATTGCAGGAGGGCTGTCATGGGAGATTTCCCCAGTCGCCACTTCCAGTACGGGATTTCCTTTGCATATTTGCCACGAGGAAATGGGGCCTTTTGAATTCCAAGGTTTGTTGCTTTCAACAACCCTGGAAGAAGAGGGGGAGCTGACGTTTGACGGGAGAAAGATCCTCGCAGCCGACAAGATTTATCCCAGCATCGGCGGTACGCACACGTTGCGTTTTGTACCCAAGGCCAGTAGCCCTTTGATCTTGCTTGACGTTGCAGCGCAATGGATATCCGATGCGCCCGGAATCGGGCTGGACCCTCCGGCGAACGAGCCAAATGAACTGCCGTCCAGTGGGGTCGAGTGGAGGCTGACCACCCCCGAAACGGGAACGGCAGAGGAAGCCGAGCTATCGCTGAACTTTCCACAAATAGGCCTGGCCTACCCGCCTGTAACTGTGAACCTGGGACACCATCGATTTGAAATCAGGGGGACGGGACCCGATGCTGAGCCGTGGGTGGGAGAGTCTGTGCGTCTGGAAATCGAAGTCCAGTCACATTACACCAAGGCGCCATTGAGCAATGTTGACGTGACGTTTAGTCATCAGGATGGCGGCTCGGAAACGCGATCCACGGGAAGCAATGGCAAGGCGGAGTTTTGGTTCGAGGGCAAAACATCTGGGCAGGCGCATGTCATCGCCAAGGTCCCAAGCGGCTATTACGAACCTGAGGATTATCCATCCCATGAATTCGTCATCCAAGTGTTTGGACCCTAGTGGGCAGGCTTCAAACGCGAACTCATAGCGACGCTGATATCTAACCCAACTGACGTGGAGGAGCCTCTCATGTACAACGATAAGGATTCAGTCCGTGACACTCTGCTGATCAATGACGTGCGCGAGGCCACGTTTGATCCGGTCTTGGGTGAAAGCGTTCTTCTGGCGCTCAAGGTCGTCTTGTCCTCCAACCGCATGGCCGCTACTGGGGTGACCGTCACTTTCTCGATTGAGCGAGGGGAGAAAGTATCGGTCATAACGGATGACCAGGGTTGGGCAAGCTACACCTACACCGCCGACACGCCAGGTAATGTGGCCGTGATTGCAAAGTTGACCGGGTGCGACGAACCCATTCATACGTTCCCCCTCAAGGTATTGGCGGCGGGTTTCTGGGACGGCGCAATGTTCCAGTTCGGTGCGTCCGAGCCGGCGGTCTGGGGCACAGAAGCGGCTTTCCCTCGGACGTCTGGAGGCCACACCGTCTGGTTCAAGACCGACTCGGCCCCCTTGCTCGGCCGCCAGTTTTGCCTCGGGTTGACCGGCTATTCTTCTGCCACTGAGCTGGGGCTGACTGTAGTGCCGCCCTTGGGTGAATATCGAGCGCTTCCCGACAATGGAGAGTTAAAGTGGGATTTCAGTTATACCGGTTCGAGGGGCGGTGCCTATGGGTTGAAATTGGCGTCTCCGTTGATACTCAAACACTCACCCATGAACGTAATGTCGTTAGCGCCTGAGGGGAGTCGAATCGAGGGTGCAGAGTGAGGCGTCAATGAATGCCGTTGGAGCAGAACCGAGTCAATGGTCGAGCGACCGCTCTGTAGGCTGATCACCTACAAATCCCCCGCCTTCTTCCACCCCAGATACAACGTCACCAGCTCGGCCCCCAACTCCCCGGGCCGGGCTTGCAGCACCGCCATCCCATGGGCACTCAAGCGCTCATGGAGCGTGGCCCGTGCGTTCAGATAGTCCACCGTCCCGCAATACGCCAGCGCCTCGGGCAAGGTCTGCACCGGCGCCTGGCGCAGCCGGTCCAGCGCCTCTTCCCGCAGGCTCGCCACCAATACCCGATGCCGCTGGCCCAGGCGTTTGACGGCGGTCAGCAGTTCTTCATCGTCCTCATCTCGCAGGTTGGTCACCAATACCACCAGCGCCCGGCGTTTTTGCCGGGCCAGCAGTTGCGTGACGGCGGCCTGGTAGTCGGCGGGGTGTTGGCTGCTGTCGAGGTCGTACACGGTGTTGAGCAACACGTTGAGTTGGCCGGTGCCCTTGACCGGGGCGAGGTAGCGCGGCTGTTCGCTGGCGAAGGTACTCAGGCCGACGGCATCGCCCTGGCGCAGCGCGGTGTAGCTGAGCAGCAGGCAGGCATTGAGGGCATGGTCGAAGTGCGACAGTTCGCCGTCCTGGCTGCGCATGCGCCGGCCGCAGTCGAGCATGAAGATGATCTGCTGGTCGCGTTCGTCTTCGTATTCCCGGGCGATGGGTGTGCGATGGCGGGCCGTGGCCTTCCAGTCGATCTGGCGCAGGCTGTCGCCCTCGCGGAATTCGCGCAGTTGATGGAACTCCTGGCCCTGGCCGCGCCGTTGTCGCTGGCGGATGCCGAGCTGGCTGAGCCAATTGTCCACCGCCAGCAGTTGACCGTCGTAGAGCCTGGCGAAATCCGGGTAGACGCGGGTGTGGTCGACGGCGTCCAGCAGGCGTCTGTCGGTCCACAGGTCCAGCGGGCTTGGCAGGTTGGTTTCGCACCGTTCGAAGGTGAAGTGGCCGCGCTTGAGCGGGCGCAGGCGGTAGCCGACCTGGCTGACCTGGCCGGGTTGCAGCTCGACCGACAGCGGCAGGTTCTCGAAGTCCAGAGCGTCGGGTACATGATCGAAAAGCTGCACGTGCAGCGGCTGGGCAAAGTCATGGCTGATCTCCAGGCGAACTTCGCCCCAGCGGCCCAGGGCCAGGCTGCCGGGCATCTGCCGTTGCACCCGGGGCGAGGGCAGGCGCCTGACGCGCACCGCGTCGAGCAGCGCCAGGGCCAGCAAGGCCAACAGCAACCCCCAGTTGATCGACAGCAGCGTTGATGGAACCGCCATGCCCAGCGCCCGTAGCGCGCCGAGCACGATACTGAGGGCCAGCAGAAGCGCGAGCCAGGTCAATAGCAGGCGCGAGGGTTTCATTGACACATACCCTTTGGGAGAAATGCAGGGCGAGCTTTAGTGCAGAGGGGACTCATGTGGGAGCAAGGCTTGTCCGCGATGGAAGCGACGCGGTCTCGCAGAAATCGAGGTGCCTGTTTCGCGAGCAAGCTTTGCTCCCACAGCAAGCCTTGCTTCCACATGGATTCCTTTGCCACAACAGGTATGCGCAGCATGGTGTTACTCACAACCGCGGCGCCGGCACTTGATCGAGCAGTTGCCCCAGCACCTGGTCCACCGACAGCCCTTCGATGTCCAGTTCCGGCGCCAGGCGTACGCGATGGCGCAGCACGGCCAGGGCGCAGCCCTTGATGTCATCCGGCACCACGAACTCGCCCCCGCGCAACAACGCCCGGGCCCGGGCGCAACGTACCAGCGCAATCGAGGCGCGCGGGCCGGCGCCGAGGGTCAAGCCCGGCCAACTGCGGGTAGTACGGGCCAGGCGCACGGCGTAGTCGAGGACCTGGTCGTCCATCGGCAGGTCACTGGCAATGCGTTGCAGCGCTTGCACGTCCTTGGCCTGCAACACTATGCGCAGCGGCTGCACGTCGAGCATGTCGGCGCGGGTCGAGCGGCTGACCTGGCGCACCATGTCCAGCTCCTGGTCGGCGTCCGGGTAGTCCATGCGCACCTTGAGCATGAAGCGGTCGAGCTCGGCTTCCGGCAGTGGGTAGGTGCCTTCCTGTTCAATGGGGTTCTGGGTGGCGAGGACCATGAACGGCTGGCTGATGGGCAGGGCGCGGCCTTCGAGGGTGACCTGGCGTTCCTGCATGGCTTCGAGCAGCGCAGCCTGGGTCTTGGCCGGCGCGCGGTTGATCTCGTCGGCCAGCAACAGGTTGGTGAACACCGGGCCCTTGCGCAGCTTGAACTGCTCGGTCTGCAAGTCGTACACCGCGTGCCCGGTGACGTCGCTGGGCATCAGGTCGGGGGTGAACTGGATGCGCGCGAACTCGCCGTTGAAACAGCGAGCCAGGGCCCGCACCAGCAAGGTCTTGCCCAGCCCGGGAACGCCTTCGAGCAGCACATGCCCGCCGGCGATCAGTGCGGTGAGCACATCGTCGATCACCACGTTCTGGCCGACCACCGCTTTACGCAGTTCGGTGCGGATGGCCTGGGCCAACTGACTGGCGCGCTGGCGCTGTTGGGCGGCGTGGGCCTGGCCGTCGACAGGTTCGTTCTGTTCAGTCATAAGGCATTCCTGAGGGTTTGCAAATGGGCGACCTGGCGGCAGAAGTCAGCGCGGGAGAGGCGCTGTTTCGGCCGGGGGCTCAAGGCCTGGCTGATGGCTCGCGTCGGTTGTCGGGTCAGGCGGGCGAGTACCTGCCATTGTTCGGCGACGGCCAGTTGTTCGAAGCCTGGGTGAAGATGACGGGCCCGGCGCAGCACGTCTTGTTGCAAGGCATGCAACAGGTACTCCTGGCCGTTGTGGCGCAGGTGGAAACCGGCGCTGGCCTGCACATGTTCTTCCAACTGACGCCGCGCCTTGGAGGCGGGTTGTTGCAGTGGGCCATGACGCACCGCTGAGCGCCAGAACCACAGCGCAATCAAGGCTAGCAGTGCCACCAGTGCCTGGGGGAAATATCGCAGCAACAGGGTCAGCAGGTTGTCGTGGTCGGTGTTGAACAGCAGCGTGACGTCCGTGTCGGCGCTCAAGTACCAGAGCAGCCAGGCGTTGTCGTACTGGTCGATGTGTTCGTTCTTCCACAGCTCGGCGTCGGTGATCACGGTGACCGAGCCCAGGCCCAGGTTCAGTTGCATCATGTGGGTCGACAATGCGCTGTTGGCCCAGGCCTGGGCCAGGTTATGCGGGTCTTCGAGGTGGAAGTCGGTGTCGAAGCCGACATACGCCGGCGCCTCTTCGTCTTCCAGGTAGAGCTTGGTCAGTTCCGGATAGCGGTCCTTGATCAATTCAGGGGCCGGCTCCTTGAGGTCCTTGCTCAAAAATTGGCGCAGGCGCACGCGGTCGAGCAGCAGGTCGCCGCTGCTGCCGGTGCTGTTGTCCCACAAGGCTTCGGCAACGAAGAGCAAGCGCCCGCCGGCCCGGGTCCAGTTCATCAATTGCTCGACTTCCCGTGGCGTCATGTGCGTTCGCTCGCCCAGCAATAGCAGGCTGTGCTGGCGAGGCTCCAGGGTGGGCAGCACATCCAGGCTGTTGGCGTGTTCGACGTTGATGCGTTGCTGGCGCAGGAAATGCTCGGCGGCCAGGTAAGGATTGGCCTGGACTTCAGGGGAGGGGCCGTGCTCGACGACCTCTTCATAGGGCTCGGCCTTGGTGTAGAGGTAGAGGCCGAATGCGCACACCAGAGCGGCCAGCACGGCGCCGATCAGCCACCCGGCGTGCCGGCTCATCGAGAGGCTCCCGGACCGAACAGCTCGCGCCAGCCGTCACACAGTTCCTGTTGCAGGTGGGGCGGCGGGACGCGATGCCCATAGGCAATGTTCTGCCAATGCAGGGTCAGGCTTTGGCTGAAGCCCAGCAGGTTGTCCTGCTTGAGCTGTTCGACGCGCTCCAGCACCTGGCCTTCGGTGTCGGCCGGTTTCAAGGGGATCTTGAAGTCATGATGCAACCGACTGAGCAACGCCCGGTACAGCAGGCCCAGGGCTTCACGGGGTTGCGTGGCCCACAGCTGTTCGACGCTGGCGGCGACGTCGGCGGGCAAGCTCTCTTCGCGAATATCCAGGCCGAACATGCGCGCAGGTACGGCTCGTTCCACCGGCAGGCGCTGCGTCGGCCGGCGATTGACCAGGGTCTTGAGCCTTTCCCGATAGCGCCAGGCCAGCCAGACGATCACCGCCACCAGGCCTGCCCACAACACCACCTGGATCAATGCTGCGGCGATGTCGAAGCGTTGGCTGCCGAGCCATTTGAACAATGCCTTGAGCCAGCTCGGTTTGGCTTCGGTCTCGGTCTTGGGGGATTCGGCAGTTTCTTCGCCAAAACGATAGCGGGTGACGGTCTCGGGGTTCTTGAATGGCGGGGCGTCGAGGATTGCCTTGATGCTCTCCCGGGAGGCTTCGCTGGTGAGCGGCTGGTTGAGCAGCCGCGGGCTGTCGGGGCCGCTGTTGTCCTCGGCGGCAAACGCCGGGGGCGCCAGCGGCAGCAGCATGAGCGCCAGCAACATCAATGCCGGGGCCACGCCAATGAGGCGCTGGCGCAGGCGCCGGAACACCAGTTCGATGTCCCATGCCTCAAGGATTGTGCGCCGGTTCAGGTAGAGGCTGAAGCCGCAGGCGACATACACCGGCTCCCATAAGATCAGCAGCAGTGGGTACAGGAAGTTGACCAGGTGTTCGAACCACAACCAGTCGTGCTCGGCGGCTGACACCAGTGTCTCCCAATCCCATTGCAGTTCGACTTGTTGCGGCACGAACAGATAGAACAGGGCCATCAGGCCGAACCACAAGGCGGTTTCCAGGTGCACGCCGATGATGGTCAACCACTGTGCCGCGCCGCGGTTGCGTTGTTGCAATACCCGCAAGCGCTGCGCCCGCGCCTCACCGGCGAGCCCCTCGAGTTGCACCACCGGCATCAGGAAGCTGCGGCTCAGGCTCAGCCGGCGCCAGGTCAGGCTGGCCAGCAACTGCGGCTTGAGCAGCGCAGGCCATTGGCGCAACGCCTGCCGCAAGGTGGGGGTTTCGCCAAACAATGCCTTGGACAGAATGTACAGCGGCAGCCGGTCGAAGGCCGGCTTCAGCCACCAGAACAGCATCACCACCAGTGAAGGTGACTCCCACAGCAGCAGGGTCAGCAACAGGTACACCGGCAACGTGATGATCGCCCAACTGGTCATCAGCAGGCGTCGATGCTGCTGGCTCATCAGCACACCGAGGTCCATGGCTTCCCAGGTGGTGCGTGGGCGGATGACGACGGTGGCGTCACTCAGGCGCATGGCGGACCCGTCCGGCAAGCGACAGATAGCTGATCACCAACAGCCACAACAAGGCGCCCACCGTGTATTTGGTAGCGGGCGTCACGGCGCTGGAGGACCAGTAGGCCTCGATGAACGCGGCAATGAGCAGCAACAGCATCACGCCGCCGATCATCAGCACGCTTTTGCCCGCCGCGAGCCGCAGGGCCTCGCCTCGGGTCAGGCGTCCCGGCGCGATCAACGCCCAGCCCAGTTGCAGGCCCGCGGCCCCGGCCAGGGCGATGGCGGTGAGTTCGAAAGCCCCGTGGCCGATCACGAACGACCAGAACGTTTCCCCGGAGCCGATCTGGGTCAGGTGCCCGGCCACCGCGCCAATGGTCAGGCCATTGAAAAACAGGAAGAACGCGCTCCCCAGGCCAAACATCAAGCCACTGGCAAAGGTCTGAAAGGCAATGCCGATGTTGTGCATGATGTAGTAGCCGAACATGACCCAGTCTTCGCTGGCGGCCCGTTCGACCGAGCGTCCCAGGTGCCCGGAGGCCGGGTCATACATGCTGCGGATCTGGCTGAGTTCATCGGCGCCGAGCACGCTGTAGACCAGTTCCGGGAACAGATAGACCAGCAGCCCGATGCCCACCAGGCTGCCCAGGAACATCAGGCTGGCGGCCAGCACGAATCGCCATTGTTCACGCACCAGTCGGGGAAAGCCGACCAGGATAAAGGCCGAGAGACTGGTCGAGGGGCGGCTGCGGTCCCGGTAGAGTTGCTGGTGACCGCGCAGCGCCAGTTGTTGCAGCATGTCGACCAGCAAGCTGCTGTAGCCCCGGGCCTGGGCCAGTGCCAGGTGATGGCAAAGCCGTCGGTAGGTAGCAGGAAAGTCGCTGCTCTGGGGCACGCTGCGGCTGCGCTCCAGTTGGTCGAGTTGCCGGGTCAGGTGCTCCCATTCCCCTTGGTGACGGCTTTCGAACAGGCTCTGCTTCATGTTGGCCCCAGCAGGCCGCGGGCGATGCCATTGAGTTCGGCCGCGGCGTTTGGCACCTGGACGTTCAGTGGCGCGGCCAGGATGGCAGCCAGTTCGTTGACCCGCGCTGGGGAAAGTTCTGCCTGGCGTTCGGCGAAGCCCAGCACGGCGCGTTGCTCATGCAGGCTGAGGGTCAAAGGTGTTCGTATCGGTGCTGCCATTGGCAATGTAGGGCGTTTGACCGGCTGTTCGCGATACACCACCAGCGTGCCGGCCGCGAGATCGCCCAGCCGCTTGAACGCTGGATGCTGCAGGCAACTGATGGCCCCGAAGGTGTAGCCGAAAGGCAGCATGTCGACGAAACGCAGCAGGTTGCGGATCAACGACGCCGACCAGCCGATGGGCCGGCCATCGTCCTGCACCACGCGCAGCCCCATGATCTGCTTGCCGGGAGAGCGACCCTGGTTGAGCACCTCGAACAGCACCATGTACCACCAACTGACGACAAACAGCAGGATGGACCCCAGGCCGATCCCCAGTTCGCCGAAAAACGCCAGGGCCAGGAAGAAAAGACCCAGCACCAGCCCACGTATGCCCAGGTCGATGGCGAAAGCGATTGCACGCGGCATCAATCCGGCCGGGCGCAACGGCAGGTCGATGCCTTCGGGCGTTTCAACCTGATAGCGCGTATCCAGGGGCGCGGGCAGCGTCGCGTTCCTTTGCAGTGCTGGTGTCTCGAGCATGGGCAACCTGTGATGGGCCAGACCGAATGTTCAATCTCGGCCCAGATGCTAGCAGTCTTCGTGCGGGCAAACGATACAACTGTGTGTGTCATTTCATGGTTTGCAACAGATTCGTGGGCACCGCAGATCAACTGTGGGAGCAAGCTTGCTCGCGATGACGGCAGTCCATTCAACATTGATGCAAGCTGAACCACCGCTATCGCGAACAAGCTCGCTCCCACATGGGGTGGGTGGTGGAACTGCGCATTGGTCTTCAAAAGTTACAGACTGCTGGTCGCAGGCGGGTCCGAGCGCCTAGACTTCGCCAGTCTTCAGTTCAGGAACAGCCCGTGACTTCCATTTTCTGGTACGACTACGAAACCACCGGCATCAACCCGCGTTGCGATCGGCCCTTGCAGGTGGCGGGTATCCGTACCGATTTCGAGCTCAATGAAATCGACGAACCGGTGAACCTGTATTGCCGGCCCAGCGATGACATCCTGCCTCATCCGGCGGCCTGTGCGATTACCGGTATCACCCCGACATGCCTGGCCGAAAAAGGCTTGAGCGAAGCCGATTTCATGACCCGTGTCCACGGCCAACTCGCCGCGCCCGGCACCTGTGGCGCCGGCTACAACACCCTGCGCTTCGACGATGAAATGACCCGCTACAGCCTCTATCGAAATTTCTTCGACCCGTACGCGCGGGAATGGCAGGGCGGTAACAGTCGCTGGGACCTGATCGATCTGGTGCGCGCGGCCTATGCGCTGCGCCCGCAAGGCATTGTCTGGCCGCAAGAGGACGGTCGCGTGACCCTCAAGCTCGAGCGCTTGACCGCCGCCAATGGCATCGACCATGGCCAGGCCCACGATGCATTGTCGGACGTGCGCGCGACCATCGCCCTGGCCCGCCTCATCCGTCAGCAGCAGCCCCGGCTCTACGACTGGCTGTTCCAGTTGCGCAGCAAACAGAAGGTGATGGACCAGATCCGCCTGTTGCAGCCCATGGTGCATATTTCCGGTCGCTTCTCGGCGGCGCGTCATTACGTCGGCGTGGTCTTGCCGCTGGCCTGGCACCCGAAAAACCGCAACGCCCTGATCGTCTGCGACCTGCACCTGGACCCCCAAGGCCTGCTGGACGACGATGCCGAAAGCCTGCGCCAGCGTTTGTATACCCGCCGTGAAGAATTGCTCGAAGGTGAGTTGCCGGTGCCCCTCAAGCTTATTCATATCAACAAATGCCCGGTAATCGCGCCGTTGGCGGTGCTGCGCGCCGAAGACCAGCAGCGACTGGAATTGGATATGGAGGGCTATCAGCAGCGGGCATTGCGGCTAACAGACGCACAGAAAGTTTGGCAGGATAAACTTCAGGCTATTTATGGTCGGGAGGATTTCACCGCCAGCGAGGATCCCGAGCAACAGTTGTACGCAGGTTTTTTGGGGGATCGCGATCGGCGTTTATGTGAACAAGTCCGTATGGCGGACCCGGTGCAATTGACCCAAGAACGCTGGCCTTTTGATGATGAGCGTTTGCCGGAACTATTGTTCCGATATCGCGCACGCAACTTTCCGGATACGTTGAGCCCCGAAGAGCAGGAACGTTGGAGACTTTTCTGTCAACAACGGCTGTCAACCCCGGAATGGGGCGCGCCTAATACCTTGGAAAGTTTTGATAAGGCGATGGGGGAGTGGATGGCCCTGTCTACGCCAGTGCAGCAAGAAGTACTCAGGGAGTGGCAGGGTTACAGCCAGCAATTGCGCAAACGTTTAAGCCTTGAGCCGCGATGAAGTAAAAAATCACAGGCAAAAAAACGCCAGCAATCGCTGGCGTTTTTGTGTTCGCAAAGAATGGTGCGAACCGCTGAGGCTTAGCCCAGCAGGGTTGCCCAGCCTTCAACCACGTCACCGCCCCACTTGGCTTTCCACTCTTTCAGAGTCTTGTGGTTGCCACCTTTGGTTTCGATGACTTCGCCGTTGTGCGGGTTCTTGTATTGCTTAACTTTGCGAGCGCGTTTGGTACCGGTAGTTTTCACGGCGCCACGTGGTGCTTTGCTCGATTTGGCATCTGGATCCAGCAGGGCAATGATGTCGCGCAGCGACTTGGAGTATTCGCCCATCAGCGTGCGCAGTTTGCCTTCGAATTCAAGCTCGGTTTGCAGTTTGTCGTCTTGGGACAGGTTTTTCAGGCGAGCTTGCAGTTCTTTGATGGCTTCTTCTGTGGCGCGGTATTCATTGATCAAGGACATGTGGACTACCTTATGTAGGACGCGGGTGACAAGGACACAGTGCGGCAATAGTAATCAGACAGTTTCATCAAGTAAACATTTAACCGGTGTTTTATTTAATTAATTAGTGCTGCAGCACAAAAATGGGTGTTGCAGTTAAATAGCCTGACAGTCTCTTCACATCGGTTCACACATATAGCCTGCGCTCCCGGGCCGCACCGGTCATGGCCTGGGGCCGTCGTCGAGGATGTGGCGCGTCATCGATACTGCAGTTTTGCCGCGCAATGGCTAGAATGGCCGCCTTTGCGAAGTTCTGGAGTTTCCCTAATGCGCACTTTTCGTCTGGTGATTGCTTGCCCGGACCGCGTCGGCATCGTTGCTAAAGTCAGTAACTTTCTGGCGTCCCATAACGGCTGGATCACCGAAGCAAGCCATCACTCGGACAATCAAAGTGGTTGGTTTTTCATGCGTCACGAGATTCGTGCCGACTCGCTGCCCTTCGGTATCGAAGCCTTCCGTGAAGCGTTCGCCCCCATTGCCGAAGAGTTCTCGATGGACTGGCGTATCACCGACACCGCGCAGAAAAAACGCGTGGTGCTGATGGCCAGTCGTGAGTCTCACTGCCTGGCCGACCTGTTGCACCGCTGGCACAGCGATGAGCTCGATTGCGACATCGCCTGTGTGATTTCCAACCATGACGACTTGCGCAGCATGGTGGAATGGCACGGTATCCCGTACTACCACGTGCCGGTCAACCCGCAGGACAAGCAGCCGGCGTTCGCCGAAGTCTCGCGGCTGGTCAAGCAGCACGATGCCGAGGTGGTGGTGCTGGCCCGCTACATGCAGATCCTGCCGCCGGCCTTGTGCCGCGAATACGCCCACAAGGTCATCAACATCCACCACAGTTTCCTGCCGTCGTTCGTCGGTGCCAAGCCGTACCACCAGGCGTCGATGCGCGGTGTGAAGCTGATTGGCGCCACTTGTCACTACGTGACCGAAGAGCTGGATGCCGGCCCGATCATCGAGCAGGACGTGGTGCGCGTCAGCCACAGCGACAGCATCGAAGACATGGTGCGTTTCGGCCGTGACGTAGAGAAGATGGTGTTGGCCCGGGGCCTGCGTTATCACCTGGAAGACCGAGTGCTGGTGCACGGCAACAAGACCGTGGTGTTCTGACTGGGTTTTGGACACTGGGCTTTGGGCTTTGGTAGGAGCTGCCGAAGGCTGCGATCTTTTGATTTTGATCGTTCGCTTGAGACTCAAGTGGTCGGGGAAAGATCGCAGCCTCGTTGCACTCGACAGCTCCTACACAGCTACAGGCGCAGCCGAGCGGGAACAATCTCTGGCCTCTAGATTCGGGCAACCTTCTTGCGGGAGCAGCATTGCGCCATGACCGATCCGTTGGACAAAGCCACCTCCAAGGCGCCCCCCACCCTGGGTGAGGGCTGCCTCAGCCGCTACGACCCAGACGCGTTGAGCCCGGAGGACGGCACTGAGTTTCCCGATGCCGCGCAATTGTGGGAGCAACTGCATCCCCAGGACGAGCCCGAACAGAAACCGTGATGTGTCAGGCCTGCCTGAGCCTGATCAGTTTCTTGAGCAACGGCCGTCCGACCATCAGGAAGAACACCGGCCCGCCGGCCACCAGGTAAAAGTAATAGGTCACCGCCCGCCAGATCAGAATCGCCGCCGCCGCGGTGGATTTGCCCACCATGGGGGCCAACAACGCCGCCGAAGTCAGCTCGGTCGCCCCGGCGCCGCCCGGCAGCAGGCTGAATTGCCCCGCACTCAGCGACAGCATCTGGACCAGGAAAGTCCAGGCCCACTGCAGATCCGCTCCCAGCCCCTTCAATACCAGATACAACACGCTGTAGCGTAGCGCCCAATGCAGACAGGTCAGGCCGAAGACCTGGAACAGCGTCTGCTTTGGCAGCTTCAAGGTGTCGGTGAACGCTGCCAGGAAGTTCAGGATCTTGCGCGCCCAACGTCGACGGGTGACGGCTTTTACGCGCAGGTGGTGCAGCAGTCGAGCGCCCAGCAGGATCAGCTTGCGGTGATACCGGGCCACCAGCACGCAGCCGAACAGCCCGCCAGACAATGAAATCGCGCTTAACGCCAGCATCCATTCCATGCGCTGGCTGAGGTTCTGGAACAGCGCGTAGAACAGAATGCCCACCAAGGCGCAGAGGAAGAACAGCAAGTCGCTCAACTGATCCATGGCAAACACTGCACTGCCATGGGCCGGGCGCACGCCGTTGCGCGCCAGCAGGGCCATCAGCGTCAGCGGGCCGCCACTGCCACCGGGCGTCGCGCACAGGGCGAACTCGGTGGCCATCACCACGCCGATGCTCTTCAGCCCGCCGATGCGTCCACGGTGTTCACCCAGCAGCAGGCGCAAGCGCATGGAGTTCAGGCCCCAGCACAGCACGATCATGCCGAGCATGGCCAGCAGCAGCGACAAGGGAAAGCGCTGCACTCGCGACCACATTTCCCCACCACCGACCAGCAGCGGCACCAGTAACGCCGTGAGCAGGGCGGCGCCCAGCCAAATCAGCCGTTTCATGCGGCGCTGCTGACCCGCAGCCCCTGGGTCGCCAGCCAGCCGACTTTGGTCATCGGCACGCGACCTTCGTTGAGCAGGCGTTCGAGGGTGCGCAGCCAATAGTCCCGGGAAAAGGTATGGCGCATGTCCACCGGGTGCAGGCCCAGGCGGATCACCGGGGCCCGGCGCCAGCGCTGTTCGCGTTGGTCGCTGATGACTTTCGACAGGCCACGGCGCCAGGCGCTGCGAGCGCTCCAGACCAGCCCCGGCGCGTCGATGGCGGTGAAGTCGGGCAGGCGATAAAGGTGTTGGGTGTCGCTGGTGTAGCTCAGGGGCAACTGGCGCAAGGCCTGGCGCGTGCCTTCGCTCATCAACCACGCTGGGGCGACGAAACCCTTCAGTGGCCAGTGGTAGCGTTCAAAGGTTTCGATACCGGCGCGCAGGCGGGCGAGGGCGGCGGCCTCGGACAGGTTGTAGAACTCACCCTCATGGGTATAGACCCGGCGCATGAACCAGTCCTTGGGATGACGGGCGCCAGGGCCGTCGTCGCAATGGTAGTAGCCATGCAACACCAGTTCGTCGCCGCGCTCGACCCGGCTGTCGAGCAGGCGCCGGAAGCCGGGGTGAGCCTCCAGGGCATTGTTGCGATGAAAGTCCGGCACCACCAACCAGGTCATCGGCACCTGGCCAAGGGCGTCAACGGCTTCGACGAAGGGCTGGTAGTCGGGCCAGGTTTGCGGTGCCACGTCGTGTAGCACCAGGAGTACGCTAGTGTCCTGTATCACAAATACTGTTCCTTTTTGACGGTGTCTGTTGTCGTCATGCTGCGTTGCCGCTCCTCGCCATAGCGGGCTATGACTCATCGCGGCGCCTTGCCTGACGACAACAGCCACTCGCCAAGAAAGAAACGTATTTGCGAAACAGGACACTGGGCAAGTGATTCATCGACATGGACCTCGCCTCAACCATTGGCCAACAGTGGCATTTGCTCGCCGAGCACGGCGTAGTAGTGCCCCAGCAGGCTGTTGACCACGGTATCCCAGGCGTAATGACCCTCCACATGCCGGCGTGCCAGAATCCCCCGGCGCTGAGCACCTTCGTAAAACAGTTGGCGCACGGCATTGGCCATGGCCTGTGGGTTGTTGGGCGTGCACAGCAAGCCGCAGTCTTCGTTGACGATTTCGGTGAAGGCCCCCGCTGCCACTGCCACCACGGGAATACCGCTGGCCATGGCTTCGAGGATCACCAGGCCGAAGGTCTCCTGGTCGCCAGCGTGCAGCAGGGCATCGGCGCTGGCCATGAGCCGGGCGACTTGTGGTGCCGGGCAGAATTCATCGACCACCGTGACGTTGTCCGGCACCACGGCGGGCATCGACGAGCCCACCAACAGCAGGTGGTAGCGCTCGCCCAGGCGTTTCATGCACTTGAGCAGCACCGGCAGGTTTTTTTCCTTGGAGCCGCGACCGGCGAAAATCAGCAGGCGTGCGTCTTCAGCGATGCCCAGCTCGGCGCGCAACTCCGGGTCACGGGCGGCCGGGTTGAAGGTTTGCAGGTCGACGCCCAACGGTTGCACGTAGACGTTCTTGACCCCCAGCCCGATCAGTTTGTTGGCCATGACCTGGCTCGGCGCCAGGACTCGGTCGAAATTGCCGTACAACTTGCTGACATAGGCTTCGATGTTGGGGGTGAACCAGTTGCCCATGCGGTTGCTCACCAGCAGTGGCAGGTCGGAGTGATAAAAACCGATGACGGGCACGTCGAGCTGGCGACGGGCATCCAGCGCGGCCCACGCCGTGAGGTAGGGATCGCCGACTTCAATCAGGTCGGGCTGTAGATCGCGCAGGACATTGCGCCAGGGGGCCAGGCGAAGGGGGAAGCGATAGCCCTTGCCGAACGGCAGTGCAGGGGCCGGAACCTTGTAGATCCCATCGTGCTCGCTCAAATGTGCGCCGGGGATCAACAGACTGTGACGAATACCGGGCCGATCACCCAGGCGCCGGTGCTTGGCATCCAGATAAGTGCGCACGCCTCCGCTGGCGGGGGCGTAGAACATGGTTATGTCCGCTATATGCACGATGAACATCCCTCCGGTCAGTGTTCTCCAGTGTTGACCTTTGGTAAGAATAGATGTTCGGTTGGGGTTGTGGGGACGGTGATGGGGCCAGTCCTGGTTCGCAGGCTATTATTCCCGGCGCCAGGATCTTACTGCGCCAGGCATGCTTTTATATAAGCGTGCAAAATGGCGTCATATCGCAAACATCACAGGTGACCACATGCCTGACTCATCGCAACTCATTATCGGTGCCGACCTTAGCGGCCAGCCCATCGCCCAGGCCATGCGCCTGGCGAACCGTCATGGTCTGGTGGCGGGTGCCACCGGTACCGGCAAGACCGTCACCTTGCAACGCCTGGCCGAGATGTTCAGCGACGCCGGCGTGGCGGTGTTCGCGGCGGACATCAAGGGCGACCTGTGCGGTCTCGGCGCGGCCGGCAACCCCCAGGGCAAGATCGCCGAGCGCATCGCCGGCATGCCTTGGCTCAATCACAATCCCCAGGCTTATCCGGTGACCTTGTGGGATATCCACGGCCAGTCCGGTCATCCACTGCGCACTACCTTGAGTGAAATGGGCCCGTTGTTGATCGGCAGTCTGCTGGAACTGACGGACAGCCAGCAGTCGGCGCTCTACGCCGCGTTCAAGGTGGCTGATCGCGAGGGCTTGTTGCTGCTGGACCTCAAGGACCTGAAGGCGCTGCTCAACCATCTCAAGGACAACCCTGAGTTGCTGGGGGACGACGCGGCCCTGATGACCACCGGCTCCAGCCAGGCGTTGTTGCGACGCTTGTCCACTTTGGAGCAGCAGGGCGCGGACGCATTGTTCGGCGAGCCGGCCTTGCAGCTCGAAGACATCCTGCAACCGGCCAGTGATGGCCGTGGCCGCATTCACTTGCTCGACGCCAGCCGTCTGGTCCATGAAGCGCCGAAGGTCTACGCGACGTTCCTGCTGTGGCTGCTGGCCGAGCTGTTCGAGCAGTTGCCCGAGCGCGGCGACGCAGATAAGCCGCTGCTGGCGCTGTTCTTCGACGAGGCGCACCTGCTCTTTGCCGGGACGCCCAAGGCGTTGCAGGAACGCCTGGAGCAAGTGGTACGGCTGATCCGTTCCAAGGGCGTGGGGGTGTATTTCGTGACCCAGTCGCCGGGCGACTTGCCGGACGACGTGCTGGCACAGTTGGGCTTGCGCATCCAGCACGGGTTGCGTGCCTTCACTGCCAAGGAGCAGAAATCCCTGCGGGCAGTGGCCGACGGTTTCCGGCCCAACCCGCAGTTCGATGCCCTGGCGGTGCTGACCGAACTGGGCATCGGTGAGGCTCTGGTGGGCACCTTGCAGGAAAAAGGCACGCCGGAAGTGGTCCAGCGCGTGCTGGTGGCGCCCCCGCAATCGCGCATCGGGCCGCTGAGCGAGGCCGAGCGCGCCGGGTTGATCGCCAGTTCACCGTTGCAAGGACGCTACGACAAACCCATTGATCGCGAATCGGCCTATGAGGTGCTGATGGGCCGCAAGGGGCTGGAGCCGCAGGCCGAAGTGACGCCGGGCAAGCCGACGACTGAAGAACCGAGCTTTACCGAAAAAGCCGGCGAGTTCCTCGGCACCGCGGCCGGCCAGGCATTGAAATCGGCCATGCGCCAGGCGGCCAATCAGTTGGGCCGGCAATTGGTGCGTGGGTTGATGGGGTCGTTGCTGGGGGGCAGCAAGCGCCGTCGGTAGTCAGGACCGAGTTGCTCCTTTCGCGAGCAAGCTCGCTCCCACATGGAGTTGGCGTCGTACACGAAATAGGTGTCCGCCGCAGATCCCCTGTGGGAGCGAGCTTGCTCGCGATAGCTATCCAACCGGCGCCGAAAATCTCAGCCCTTGGGCCGCGCATGTGCCGCCAACCGCTCCAGCGCCGCCCGCAGGTTGGGGTCGGTGATGCCATCGGCGGTGGCCTGGATGGTCGCGGCGGCGTCGGTGGACAAATCCAGCGTGTGCCCCTTGGCGCCGACCTGGACGGTGGGCGGTTGTACCTTGAACAGGATCCGCGTCAGGTTGGCGAACTCTTCAAACGCCTGGAGTTGGCGCAGCAGGCGTTTTTGCTGGTAGCGCAGGCGCGTGGCCCAGTGGCCGTCGGTGACGATCAGCAGCAAGCTGCCTTCGCGCCAGGAGGCCACATGGCAATGCTCGCGCGCGGCCGGTTGCAACTGGCTGTCGAGCAGGCGTTGCAGGTGACCCAGGCGCCTGGCGTGGCCAAAGATGGCTTTCAGCGGCTTGGCTTCGCGCAGCAGAACGGCGGGCGCCTTGGCTGGAAGTGGGCGAAAGGCCATGAATGAATACCGCAAGTGACAGAGGCGCCATGGTAGCAGAAAGCGCCAGATGCGCCTCGACCCTCTCGCCCAGCGGCTTTTGGCGACATAATCGACGAATAACTTCTGCGCTGAGTGGGTTGAAGTTCGCGCAAAAGTCCTTATTTTAAGCAAGCCCCGTCACAGCGCTGTGCCAGCATCGTGGAATAACGCCACTTTCCTCTCCATCGTTTCCGGGTAGAATGCTCGTTCGCATGCGGCCATGAGGGCTGCACGGGCGACTCATGGGGCCGCCCTCCATCCCTTTAGTGTGGAAGATCCTGCCGATATGTTTGCGCCTTTGTTAAAGAAACTTTTTGGAAGCAAGAACGAGCGTGAAGTCAAGCGCATGCTCAAGACGGTACAGACTGTCAATGCCTTCGAAGAGCAAATGGTGGCCCTTTCGGACGATCAGTTACGCGCCAAGACTGCCGAATTCAAGGACCGCATCGCCAAGGGGGAAACCCTTGACCAGCTCCTGCCCGAAGCCTTTGCGGTCGCCCGTGAAGCCGGCAAGCGGGTCATGGGCATGCGCCACTTCGACGTCCAGTTGATCGGCGGCATGACCTTGCACGAAGGCAAGATCGCCGAAATGCGGACCGGTGAGGGCAAGACCCTGGTGGCGACCCTGGGCGTGTACCTCAACGCGCTGTCCGGCAAGGGCGTGCACGTGGTGACGGTCAACGACTACCTGGCCCGCCGCGACGCCAACTGGATGCGCCCGCTCTACGAATTCCTCGGCCTGAGCGTCGGCGTCGTCACGCCGTTCCAGCCCCCGGAAGAGAAGCGCGCCGCCTACGCCTCCGACATCACCTACGGCACCAACAACGAATTCGGGTTCGACTACCTGCGCGACAACATGGCGTTCAGCATGGAAGAAAAATTCCAGCGTGAACTCAATTTTGCCGTGATCGACGAAGTCGACTCCATCCTCATCGACGAAGCCCGTACTCCGCTGATCATTTCCGGTCAGGCCGAGGACAGCTCCAAGCTGTACATCGAGATCAACAAGCTGATCCCGCAGCTCAAGTTGCACGTCGAGGAAGTCGAAGGCGAAGTGACCCAGGCCGGGCACTACACCGTTGACGAAAAGACCCGCCAGGTCGAACTCAACGAGGCCGGTCACCAGTTCGTCGAGGAAATGCTCACCCGTGTTGGTTTGCTGGCCGAAGGCGAGAGCCTGTACTCGGCCCATAACCTGGGCCTGCTGACCCACGTTTATGCCGGCCTGCGTGCCCACAAGCTGTTCCATCGCAACGTCGAATACATCGTGCAGGACGGCCAGGTCGTACTGGTGGACGAACACACCGGCCGTACCATGCCGGGGCGTCGCCTGTCCGAAGGCCTGCACCAGGCCATCGAAGCCAAGGAAGGCCTGAACATCCAGGCCGAGAGCCAGACCCTGGCCTCGACCACCTTCCAGAACTACTTCCGCCTGTACAACAAGTTGTCCGGCATGACCGGTACCGCGGACACCGAAGCGTTCGAGTTCCACCAGATCTACGGCCTGCAAGTGATGGTGATTCCACCGAACAAGCCGCTGGCGCGTAAAGACTACAACGACCTGGTGTTCCTGACCGCCGAAGAGAAGTACGCGGCGATCATCAACGACATCAAGGAATGCATGGCCCAGGGCCGTCCGATTCTGGTGGGTACCGCCACCATCGAAACCTCCGAGCACATGTCCGCCCTGCTCAACAAGGAAGGCATCGAGCACAAGGTGCTCAACGCCAAGTTCCACGAGAAGGAAGCCGAGATCATTGCCCAGGCCGGTCGCCCGGGTGCGCTGACCATCGCCACCAACATGGCCGGTCGTGGTACCGACATCCTCTTGGGCGGCAACTGGGAAGTGGAAGTCGCCAGCCTGGAAAACCCTACGCCTGAGCAGATCGCGCAGATCAAGGCCGACTGGCAGAAGCGTCACCAGCAGGTACTCGAGTCCGGCGGTTTGCAGGTGATCGCTTCCGAGCGTCACGAATCGCGCCGTATCGACAACCAATTGCGTGGCCGTGCCGGTCGCCAGGGCGACGCCGGTTCCAGCCGTTTCTACCTGTCCCTGGAAGACAGCCTGATGCGCATCTTCGCCTCTGACCGGGTGAAGAATTTCATGAAGGCCCTGGGCATGCAGCCAGGCGAGGCGATCGAGCACCGCATGGTGACCAACGCCATCGAGAAGGCCCAGCGCAAGGTCGAAGGCCGCAACTTCGATATCCGCAAGCAATTGCTGGAGTTCGATGACGTCAACAACGAACAGCGTAAAGTGATCTATCACATGCGTAACAGTTTGTTGGCCGCCGACAACATTGGCGAAACCATCGCCGATTTCCGCCAGGACGTGCTCAACGCCACCATCAGCGCCCATATCCCGCCACAGTCGCTGCCGGAGCAGTGGGACGTCGCCGGCCTGGAAGCCGCCTTGCAGAGCGACTTCGGTGTGGCATTGCCGATCCAGCAATGGCTCGACGAAGACGATCACCTGTATGAAGAAACCCTGCGCGAGAAGCTGCTGGCCGAACTGATCGCCGCCTACAACGAGAAGGAAGACCAGGCCGGCGCCGAGGCGCTGCGCTCCTTCGAGAAGCAGATTGTGCTGCGGGTACTGGACGACTTGTGGAAAGACCACCTGTCGACCATGGACCACCTGCGCCACGGTATCCATTTGCGTGGTTACGCCCAGAAGAACCCGAAGCAGGAGTACAAGCGCGAGTCCTTCACGCTGTTCTCCGAATTGCTCGACTCGATCAAGCGCGACTCGATCCGGGTGCTGTCCCACGTTCAGGTTCGCCGCGAAGACCCGGCCGAGGAAGAAGCCCGTCTGCGCCAGGAAGCCGAAGCCCTGGCTGCACGCATGCAGTTCGAACACGCCCAAGCCCCAGGCCTGGAAGTGGCCGCCGAAGAGGCCGTCGAAGTGGATGTCGCCCTGGCGACCGCACCGGTGCGCAACGAGCAGAAGCTGGGCCGTAACGAACTGTGCTATTGCGGTTCGGGCAAGAAATACAAGCATTGCCACGGGCAGATCCAATAAACCCGTTTCAACGCTGAACGACCCGCGCCGCGACAGGCCAGCCCCTGTCGCGGCGTTTTGCCATTTTGATTCGCCGTCTCGATGAAGCGGCATCGATTTATTTATTAAGGAGCGCATTCATGGCTGTTGGTCTTGGTCCGTTGCCAACGTTGCACCCGGTTGCCGGTTTTGAACTCGGTATTGCTTCGGCGGGCATCAAGCGCCCCGGGCGCAAGGATGTCGTGGTCATGCGTTGCGCCGAAGGCTCGACGGTTGCTGGCGTGTTCACCCTCAACGCCTTTTGCGCAGCTCCAGTGATCCTGGCCAAGCAGCGCGTGCAGGGGCCTGTGCGTTATCTGCTGACCAACACCGGTAACGCCAATGCCGGCACCGGCGCGCCAGGCCTGGCCGCTGCCGAACGCACCTGCGCCAAGCTGGCGGAACTGACCGGTGTCGACGCCAGCCAGGTACTGCCGTATTCCACCGGCGTGATCGGCGAGCCGCTGCCGGTCGAGAAGATCGAAGGCGCGCTGCAAGCCGCCCTCGATGACCTGTCGGAAAACAACTGGGCCGCCGCCGCCACCGGCATCATGACCACCGACACCCTGCCTAAGGGCGCGAGTCGCCAGTTCCAGCATGATGGCGTGACCGTCACCGTGACCGGTATCAGCAAAGGCGCCGGCATGATCCGCCCGAACATGGCGACCATGCTCGGCTACATCGCCACCGACGCCAAAGTCTCGCGCCAGGTGCTGCAAGACCTGATGCTTGACGGTGCCAACAAGTCGTTCAACCGCATCACCATCGACGGCGACACCTCCACCAACGACTGCTGCATGCTGATCGCCACCGGCAAGGCCAACCTGCCTGAAATCACCGAAGCCAGCGGCCCGCTGTTCGCCGCCTTGAAGCAGGCTGTTTTCGAAGTGTGCATGGAAGTGGCCCAGGCCATCGTGCGTGACGGCGAAGGCGCGACCAAATTCGTGACCGTGCAGGTCAACGGCGGTGGCAATCACCAGGAGTGCCTGGATGTTGGCTACACCGTGGCCCACTCGCCGCTGATCAAGACCGCACTGTTCGCCTCCGACCCGAACTGGGGCCGGATCCTCGCCGCCGTTGGCCGTGCTGGCGTGCCTGAGCTGGACGTGAGCAAGATCGACGTGTTCCTCGGTGAAGTCTGCATCGCCAGCCAAGGCGCCCGTGCTGCGACCTACACCGAAGCCCAAGGCGCGGCGGTGATGCAGCAGGAGGAGATCACCATCCGTATCGAACTGGGACGTGGGGATTGCAGCGAAACGATCTGGACCACCGACCTGTCCCACGAGTACGTGAAGATCAACGCTGAGTACCGGACTTAACACGCTCGGGACCGAGCTGCTCCAATCGCGAGCAGACACCTCAGAACCATAAGAAAGGAATTCACATGAGCCTGCACCTGATCATCGGCGACAAAGATCTATCCTCCTGGTCCCTGCGCGGCGCGTTGGCCCTGGCGCTGACCGGCGCGAAGTACACCGAAGAACTGGTCAGGCTCGATCAACCCGACACCCGCCAGAAGCTGCTCAAGTATTCGGCCACAGCCAAGGTCCCGTTGCTCAAGACCGAGTTCGGCGTGATCGCCGATTCCCTGGCGATTGCCGAATACCTGGCCGAACAGTTCCCCGATGCCGGTCTCTGGCCCAAGGATGTGGCCGCTCGGGCCCAGGCGCGCTCGGCCTGTGCACAAATGCACAGCGGCTTCTTCGCCATCCGCAGCAACATGCCCTTTGACCTGCTGCGCGATGCACCGCTGTCGCCCATGCCGGCCGACGTCCAGGTGGAAATCGAGCGGATGCTGGCGCTGTGGGCAGAATGCCGTGCCGCAGCGACCGAAACCGGTCCCTACCTGTTCGGCCGCGTGAGCCTGGCCGATGCATTTTTTGCCCCTGTTGCCGTGCGCTTGCGCACTTACCAGGTCAAACTGTCGGAGGTCGATGAGGCCTACGTCGAAACCCTTTATCAATGGCCGGCGTTCAAGGCGTGGCAACAAGCTGGCCTGGAGGACACTGCGCGGTGAAACGAGTCCATGTGGCGGCAGCGGTCATTCGCGATGCCGCCGGTAAAATCCTGATTGCCCGACGGGCCGACACCCAGCACCAGGGCGGCTTGTGGGAATTTCCCGGTGGCAAGGTCGAGGCCGATGAATCTGTCGAAACCGCCCTGGCCCGCGAACTTCATGAAGAGCTGGGCATTGTCGTCGATGCCGCGCGACCGTTGATCAAGGTGCGTCACGATTACCCGGACAAGCAGGTATTGCTGGATGTCTGGGAAGTCTCGGCGTTCACCGGCGAGCCCCACGGCGCCGAAGGGCAGCCGTTGGCCTGGGTGACGGCCCGTGATCTGACGAACCATGAGTTTCCGGCAGCCAATCAGCCGATCGTCGCGGCGGCCCGTTTGCCGGGTGAGTACCTGATCACCCCTGATGGCCTTGAGACGCCGACCTTACTGCGCGGCATACAGCAGGCGATTGCCGGCGGGATCAAGTTGGTCCAGCTACGTGCTCCCAACGGCTACGACCCGCAATACCGCGATCTGGCGGTGGACGCGGCGGGGCTGTGTGCCGGCAAGGCCCAGCTGATGCTCAAGGGACCGTTCGAATGGCTGGGGGATTTTCCTTCTGCCGGCTGGCACATCACCGCCGCGCAATTGCGCAAGCATGCAGCGGCCGGTCGACCGTTTGGCAAGGACCGCTGGCTGGCGGCCTCCTGCCATAACGCCGAGGAACTGTCCCTGGCGCAGCAGATGGACGTGGACTTCGTGACACTCTCGCCGGTGCAACCAACCCAGACCCATCCCGACGCACAGCCGCTGGGGTGGGCAGAGGCGGCGCGGTTGATCGAGGGCTTCGATAGGCCGGTTTACCTATTGGGTGGGGTCGGGCCTGGCGAGCGGCAAAAAGCCTGGGAGACCGGGGCGCAGGGTGTGGCGGGGATTCGGGCGTTCTGGCCAGGGGCTTGATTTTGTGGTGTGGCTGCTGGCCCCTTCGCGAGCAAGCCCGCTCCCACAGGGAGGCTGTGAACGCCGAAGATCGAGTGTGGGAGCGAGCTTGCTCGCGATGGCGGCCTCAGGAACGATTCAGTCCCCAGGCTTGGCCGCCGCCACCCAAAGTACCTCAGCCACCCCCTGCCGCCGGGCAATGATCCGCGCGGCCACAAACAGCAGGTCCGACAACCGATTGATATAGGCCAGCCCTGGCCCGGCCAATGGCTCCATGGCGTTCAATTGCTGGCAACGCCGCTCGGCACTGCGGGCCAGGCTGCGGCAGACATGCGCCAGGGCAATCAAGCTCGAACCGCCGGGCAGGATGAAATTTTCCAGCGGCCCCAATTCCTCGTTCCACACATCAATCGCGGTTTCCAGTCGCTCGACTTCTGCCATGTTCAGCGCCTGATAGGCCGGCATGGCCAGTTCGCCGCCGAGATCGAACAGCCGGTGCTGACAAGGTGTCAGCACGTCGATGACCTCCTTCAGTGCCGGGTATCGACCCGTTTCAGCGGCCAGGCCGGCCAGTAACAACCCCAGCTGGCTGTTTAGCGTATCCACTTCGCCGATGGCTTCGACCCGTGGGTGGTCCTTCGCCACGCGGCGACCATCGCCCAACCCGGTTTCACCTTTGTCGCCGGTGCGGGTGTAAATCTTCGACAGGCGAAAACCCATGCTCAGCGCTCCAGTTGTTTGTTTTCCTGCGGCACCATCGGGGTGCTCGCCAGGGGCAGGCGCAAGGTGAAGCAGGTGCCTTGGCCCGGCGCCGACTGCACTTCCATCTGGCCCTTGTGGTTGTTGGTGATGATGAAATACGAGACCGACAGGCCAAGGCCCGTGCCCTGGCCTATCTCCTTGGTGGTGAAGAAAGGCTCGAAGGTGCGTTTGCGCACGTTCTCGCTCATGCCGATGCCGTTGTCCTCGACCTGGATTTCCGCCCACGGAGGATTCAACCGCGTGCGCAGGATAATGCGCCCCGGTTCGCTGTCGTCCTGGCGTTGGTGGATCGCTTGGGCGGCGTTTTTCAGCAGGTTGAGCAGCACCTGTTCCAATTCGTTGGCCGTGCCAGGTACCGGGCCCAGGTTCGGGTCGAATTGACGAATGATCGCCTGGCCCTTGAAGTCGAAACCGATTGCCAGGTCGAAGTCGTTGCCGGCGATTTCCACCGCTTGGTCGATCAGCGCCGGCAGGTCGCAAGGCGCCATCTGCCGGGTGCTGCGACGACTGAAGCTGAGCATGTGGGTGACGATTTTCGCCGCCCGGGCGCCGGCCTGCTGGATGCCGTCGAGCAACTGCGGAATCTCCCGGCTCTGCAGGTAACGATTGACCACCGGCAGGTCGATGCCCAGTTGCTCGGCCTGTTCGAGGTTCTTGGGCAACTCCGGCGACAGGCGTCGGCGGATGTTCTGCACGTTGTGCAGGATCGCCCCCAGCGGGTTGTTGATTTCATGGGCCATGCCCGCCGCGAGACCGCCGACCGAGAGCATTTTCTCCGATTGCACCATCATTTCTTCCAGCGACAGGCGCTGGGTGATGTCATCGATCCGGATGACCACGCCACGCCCGGCGCCGCCCATCAGTGGGTAGAAGGTGAGGGCGTAATGCCGGGCTTCGTCGTCCTTGGTCCAGGTGACGCGTTCGATCTTGGCCACTGTGTGTTGCTCGACGGTCTGCTTGAGCTGCGGCAGGTAGGGTTTGAGCGGTTCGAAGGCGAGGAAGATCGGCTGGTTCAGCGCTTCGTCCAGCCGTGTGCCGGAGAGGGCGCTGGCTTCCTGGTTCCATTGGGTGACATAGAGCTGTTCGTCGAGGGCGATCAGCGCCGAGGGCATGGAGTCGATGATGCTGTTGAGGTAATTCTGAAAGCCCGTGAGTTTTTTCTCGATCTTGCTGCGCACCTGGACTTCCAGCTCCAGCTTGCGATTGGTATGGCGGGTTTCTTCCGCCAGGCCCTGGGCCTGGTCGTAGGCGGCCTGGGAGTCGTCCCGCGCGCGCTTGAGTTGCTGTTCCCGGGCTTCGATCCGCGAGAGCATGGTGTTGAACGCCTCGGCCAGGCTACCGATCTCATCGTGGTTGCCGCGTGCGGCACGCAGGGCATAGTTCTCTTCGCGGGTGACCTGGCGTGACAGTTCTTCGAGTTGATGAATCGGCCGGGTGATCAGGCGCTTGATCTGCTGGGCAATGACCAGCCATAGCAACACGCTGAAAATCAGGATGCCGAGGCTGGCGGTCAGGGTGCCGGTGTAGAACGCGGTCGGCAATTCGCTGCTGGCCACCAGTAACAGATGGCCGGGCAGCGTGCCGGGACGGGGCAGGGTAATGATCTGGTTGCTGCGAAACTCGCCCGCCTGCCAGGCTTGTATGTTGCGGTATTGGTCCGGCAGCTTGAGCTTTTCGCCCTGTTGCAGTTGTGCCAGGCGTTCGCCCTGGCCGTCGTACAGCGCCGCCGCCCGTAGCGGTGCGTAGCTGTTGAGCTCATCGAGCAAGCGCTGGGCGCTTTGTGGCGATTGCAGGGCGTCGGAAATCAGGCTCGGGTTGGCCACCAGTCGGCCAATGGTCTGCAGGGCCTGGGGCGCCATGCTTTCCTGGGAAATGTAGTAGGCGGCGCTGATAAAGGTCAGGTTGGCCACTAGCAGGACAGTGGTCAACAACACCAACAGGGCGGCCAGCAGTTTCTGGCCGACCGGGAGGTTTTCAAGGCGCTGGCGCAATGGCATCAGACTCGTCGCTAAAAAGGAACACGAGGGCCAGCGTAGCCGCTGCTCAGTCGCTGGGCAATCCGAGGTTGTGCAAGTGGACAATCAGTCGCTGGCGCAGTTGTTCCAGGTGCGGCACGGTCAGCTCGTGGCGTTGGGCGATCTTGCAGGCATAACCGAGCAAGTAGCTGATTTCAGTGCGGCGCCGATTGGCGACATCCTGGTACATCGAGGAGTAATTGGCGGCCGTGGCCTGGATCACCCGCTCGACTTCCGGCTGCAAATCTTCGGTCGCCGCGGGCTGGCCGCAGCGTTCGAGCAGGTCGGTGAGCTCTGCACACAAGGTCGCCACTTCGCAGCGGTGTTCCTGCAAGCCGCCGTTCTTGCAGCGGTGCAGCACGGTCAGCGGGTTGATTGCGCAGTTGAGCGCCAGCTTGCGCCAGAGTCGGGTGAGGATGTCGGCGCTCCACTCGTGGGGAATGCCGGCGGCGGCCAGGTCGTCGAGCCAGAACGGCGCCACTGGGTGAGCAGGATCGCCCAGCCAAGTGTAGCCGTGGCCGGCGAACACCACGCGCCAGTCACCGTCGCGGAACGCGCCTTCGGTGCTGGAGGCGCTGATGCATCGGGCTTGGGGCGCGCAATTGGCCACCGCGTCCTGGCTGCCGAGGCCGTTCTGCAGCAGGATCAGTTCCGATTCGGCGTCCAGGCGGTGGGCCACCGAGGCCACGGCGGCTTCGGCGTCGTAGGCTTTGCAGGCCAATAGCAGGCGCCTGATTGGTTCCGGGCTGTCCGCCGTTTCGCCAGGTATCGGGTAGCTCTGCGCCAGGCCCTGTTCCACCAGCGTCAGGCCGCCGGCGCTACGGTAGGCCTGCAGGCGGGCTTCGTTGCGCAGCACCAGCCGCACCGGCAACCCGGCCCGGGCCAGGCGCGTGGCCCACAACGTGCCGAGACTGCCGGCCCCCAGGACATGCCAGGTGGTGGACATCAGTTTTTTACTCGGATTGGCGCTGGCATCTGAGGGCTCGCAGTGTCGGCAGGAAAAGAGCCGTTATAATGAGCCCGATTTTAACCACAAGCCAAGCGCGCGCCGTTGATACTGGCGCGCCTTTTTATTTGGAGAACACTACATGCCGTCATTCGACGTGGTATCCGAACTGGACAAGCACGAAGTCACCAACGCGGTTGAAAACGCCGTCAAGGAACTCGACCGTCGTTATGACCTCAAGGGCAAGGGCAGTTTCGAGTTCAAGGAAAAAGACCTGACCGTGAACCTGACCGCCGAGGCCGACTTCCAGCTCGAGGCGATGATCGAGATCCTCAAGCTGGCCCTGGTCAAGCGCAAGATCGACGTGCAGTGCCTTGAGGTCAAGGATGCCTATGCCTCGGGCAAGCTGATGAAACAGGAAGCCGTGCTCAAGGAAGGCATCGACAAGGAACTGGCGAAGAAGATCGTCGCTCATATCAAGGACGCCAAGCTCAAGGTGCAAGCCGCCATCCAGGGCGAGCAGGTGCGGGTCACCGGCAAAAAGCGTGACGACTTGCAGGAAGCCATTGCGGCACTGCGGGGCAAGGAATTCGGCATGCCGCTGCAATTCAACAACTTCCGCGACTGATACTTCGGTTGTATGGAAATTCTGTGACGGGGGGCTTGTGTAGGAGCTGCCGGAGGCTGCGATCTTTTGATCTTTTGATCTTTTGATCGTTCGCTTGAGACTCAAGTGTCTGGGGAAAGATCGCAGCCTCGTTGCACTCGACAGCTCCTACACAGCTCCTACACGGCTTCTACGGGGCTCCTACAGGGCTCTACAGGGCTTCTATATGGGGCTTCTATGCAGCTCCCAGGTTTCTTCGTCAGAGATGCCGCGTGCAACAGAAATAAGGAGAGTTAGATGGACTTGAATGCTGAAGTGGACAACCTGGTCAGGGCTTCCCAGGCCTGGATCCCCATGATCATGGAATACGGCAGCCGCGTGCTGCTGGCGGTCATCACCCTGGCCATCGGCTGGTGGTTGATCAACAAAGTGACACGCAAACTGGGCGCGCTGCTGGCCCTGCGTAACGCCGACCTGGCATTGCAAGGGTTTATCAGTACCCTGGCCAACGTCATTCTGAAGATATTGCTCATCGTCAGCGTCGCTTCGATGATCGGTGTGGAAACCACTTCGTTCGTCGCCGCCATCGGTGCCGCCGGCCTGGCGATTGGCCTGGCCTTGCAGGGCAGCCTGGCGAACTTCGCCGGCGGCGTGCTGATCCTGCTGTTCCGTCCGTTCCGCATCGGCGACTGGATCGAAGCCCAAGGTGTGGCCGGTACGGTCGACAGCATCCAGATCTTCCACACGGTGATTCGCACCGGTGACAACAAGACTGTCATCGTGCCAAACGGCAATCTGTCGAACGGCATCATCACCAACACCAATCGCCAGCCGACCCGCAAGGTGGTGTTCGATGTCGGCGTGGATTACCAGGCCGACCTGCAAAAGGCCCGGGAAGTGTTGCTGGCGCTGGCCAAGGATGAGCGCGTGCTGGCTGATCCGGCCCCGCAAGCAGTGATTTCTACCTTGGGCGACAGCTCTATCACTGTGTCACTGCGGATATGGGTCAAGACGGCTGATTATTGGGATGTCATGTTCATGCTCAATGAACAGGCGCGCGATCGTTTGAAGGACGCGGGGATTGATATTCCGTTCCCACAACGTGTTATTCGTATGGTCCACGAAGGTGCTGCACAGTAACGTTTTGACTGTATGGGATTATTGTTAGTTAGCTTGCTAATTACAAAGTTGCTTTAAACTGACATGCCATAAACACAAAAAAACCGCTCACCTGATTCAGGTGAGCGGTTTTTGTTTGTTACGGTGCAGCTATCGAATTAGCACTGAATTACAAGATGCTCAGTGGGTATTCGACGATGAAGCGGAAGTCGTTGACGTTACCACCATCATAGGCATTGTTCGAACGAGCGATTGCGCTACGAATGCGGAGGGACAGGTCTTTCGCTGGGCCGCTTTGCAGAACGTACTTGGTCTCGAAGTCGAACTCATGCTCTTTACCTTCACCGGAAGCAGTGGTGATGTTGTCGCCTTTGACGTAGCGAGTCATGAAGCTCAGGCCAGGAACGCCGTAGGACTTCATGTTCAGGTCGTAGCGAGCTTGCCAGGAGCGCTCGTCCTCACCGTTGAAGTCGGAGTATTGGATGGAGTTGGCGAGGAAGATAGTGCCACCGCCGTCTACTGCGCCGTACTTATAGCCGCTATCACCCGAGGAGCGTTGGTGCGCCAAGGTGAACTTGTGAGCGCCGACGCTATAGGCTGCCGCGAGGGACCAGATGCGGTTGTCAACGTCACCGTCCAGCTCCTGACCTTGGCTTTTGCTGTCATAGCCGTTGAAGTCGAGGTTCAGGGACTGATCCTCGCTGATCGGCATGGTGTAGTTCAGGTTCAGGTACTTTTTCTTGTAGTAGTCTTCGATGTCGGAAGCAGCTACACCGGCTACAAAGTTGTCAGTGAACTGGTAGGTTGCACCGGCAATGTCAGCCGTCTTCAAGCCGAGGCTGTCGCGGCCCATTTGGTCCTGGTCACGCATGGCAGTGAAGCGACCGGCGCTCAATTCGAGACCTTTGATTTCCTTGCTGGTGATCAAAGTACCGGTGGCGACTTCTGGCAGCAGACGGCTGTCGTCTGTAGAGAAGACTGGACTGGCAACGTACTGGTTGCCGTACTTCAGAACAGTGTCGGAGAAACGGAACTTGACCGCGCCGCCAGCGCTGGATTGGGTGTCTTCCGGATGGCCTTCGCTATCCTTGCCGAACATGCCGTTACCGGTACGACCGGCGCCGCTGTCCAGTTTGACCATGCCATTAGCCAGCGCGTCCAGACCAAAACCAATGGTGCCTTGGGTAAAGCCCGACTCGTAAACAGCCTGTACACCCAGGCCTGTTTCTTCGCGATAACCTTTTTTACGAGTTTTGTTAGGGGTGGACTGGCTGTTGGATTCACCGTGTTTGAAATCACGGTTCATGTACAGCATACGACTTTTGACATTCAGGCTCTGATCTTCAAAAAAGCCCTTGGATTCTTCCTGGGAAGAGGCCATTGCGAACTGCGAAACGCTGGCCGATACAGCCAGTGCGATCATGCTCCACTTCATCACGCGCATCGTGATTTGCTCCTTTGGTTTTTAGAAGAGTACTGCCGTCCCACCTGTTTTTTTATCTGGGCGGCTCTTTCTTTTTGTGTCGGCGCAAACTTATATCACGCCGACATTATTGGCGATACTTGCCCATTCAACCTTTCAGCTTCTTTACGACCATGTCGCCAATGGCTCGATCCATGTCGTATTCAGCTCATCCGACGCAACCGTGTTCACAACTCTAATGTTGTTTTTCTTTTCCGGCATCGGTGTAAAGAGTCCGTCATTACCGCGCTTGAAGCTCCTGAGGGCAGCCTTGCCACTTTAATTTGTATGTCGGCAGGTTCCCGCTTCCGGCGAGACCTTTGGACAGTGCGGGGATGAATGCAACAAGCATGCTCAAACCCGATTTTCGTTTACATTTTTTTCACATCTTACCGATTGAAGCGGTGAAACCTCATGAAACCGGGCCCCAAAGGCCTTGTTTTAAATAGGGTTGACTCGTGTGCGGCTCTCGTGTTTGACGCCGACAAACGTGGCGAGACAACCAAAAACGTTACCGGTTCACCCTACCCAGTGAGTAAATCACGGATACTTTGTGCACTGAGCGTAGACGCACTGTGCTGTTTTGGTGCAAAAAATTTTCAAGCTGTACGAAAATTTTCCAGCCTCGATGCCTTTCCCGAGCCCTGGCACGGTCCTGTCAGGAGCGTGTCGTGTCGCTTGCGCTGTGTTGGTGCGCCTGCATGCACAGGTTGATGCCGTGCGTTGAAAAAAATCATTCGAAGGCCGTGTGTCCGGACGGTACGCCGTGATCGATCCCGCGTTCGAAGGTATGCTGCGTATCTGAGTCCGGTGCAGGCCTGCGGGCCGCCAACCGGGCAGAACCGATAACGAGCGAGGAGTACCCGCGGTGTTCGCTTTAGATCCACGACTGCAACAAGACACATTGCCCATCGGTGATTTCCCGTTGTGCCGGTTGCTCTTGTCCAACGATTCGAACTACCCGTGGTTCATTCTCGTACCGCGGCGGGAAGATATCAGCGAATTGTTTCAATTGGATGACGCTGATCAGCAGCAGCTGTGGAAAGAAACCACGGCGCTGGCCGAAACCCTCAAGGATTCGTTCGATGCCGACAAGATGAACGTTGCAACCCTGGGTAACGTCGTCAGTCAATTGCACATGCATGTCATCGTGCGTAGGCGTGATGATGCCGCCTGGCCTGCGCCGGTCTGGGGCAAGCACCCGGCGCAGCCTTATAATGCAGGGCAGGTCGCGGCGATTCGTGAACGGTTGCGAGTGGCCTTGACCGATGATTTCAAGTTTCTGGAGGGCTGAATCATGAACCTTGAAGACCGCGTGACCGATCTGGAAAGCCGCTTGGCGTTTCAGGATGACACCATCCAGGCATTGAATGATGTACTTGTGGAGCAACAGCGGGTCGTCGAGCGTCTGCAGCTGCAGATGGCGGCGTTGCTCAAGCGCCAGGAAGAAATGGCCGGGCAGTTCGAGTCGTTCGAAGAAGAGGCACCGCCTCCTCACTACTGATTGAGCCCGACTCCCGTTTGACGGGCAATAAAAAACCGCGAGCAGCCAGGCTGCATCGCGGTTTTTTTACGCTTGGATCAGCGGCGCGGCAGCGCGGCGATCACATCTTCGGCCTGCAGGCCCTTGTCGCGGTTCATCACGGAGAACTCCACGCGCTGGCCTTCCACCAGGACGCGATGGCCTTCGCCACGAATGGCCCGGAAATGCACGAAAATGTCATCGCCGGAGTCGCGGGAGATGAAGCCGAACCCTTTGGAGGTGTTGAACCACTTCACCGTGCCGGTATCGCGGTTGGACATGTCGTAGTTCTGCGCAGCGGCGGCCGGCGCCGACTTCTTGTAGAAGCTGACGGCCAGGTGCAGTGCCACGGCGAGCAGTGCTGCACCCAGGCTGAACACAATGGCCGGTTGACCACCGATTTGCGGCATAGGCGCCAGCAGGGCCAGGGTTTGCAGGGCAACGGCCAGCACCAGCAGGACGCTGACCAGGTTTTGCAGTTGGTGACGTGGACCTTTGTTCCAGTAAGGGATGACGGGTGCAAGGGTCAGGTTGAGCAGGCCGAAAAAGGCCAGGTACAGTGCATCGGGGTGTTGCAGGTAAGGTGTGGCTTCGGAACCCAGGCTAGGGATGAAGGACAGCAGCAGGGCAGCTGCGCCCATTAGCAAGTGGACGATTTTCAACATTTTGATTGGCTCACGGTTAAGACAGATCACTAAGGAAGAGCTGGTCGGGGGCGGTTCGCTTCGAAACAATGAGAGGCGTTGGACACGTACCCGAATCAGCCTATGCGCCACACCCGGGAAAATAAGCGTAGCGACACACTGCCTATTTAACAGCAAAGCCCCGGCCTTCTCAAACTCGTTACGGGCGCGTACCGCGCTGTTCGTCGGCCAGAAAAGACCAGCCGCTGCTTGAAGGTGCCAGGCAAACGGCGTTGAATCCTACGGGGCGTCGGAACCGCTCGCTGTCCTGGCTTGTCGGTTCAGGAGGGCTGGCGATCTGTCGCAGGCCATAGGCGGCCAAAACCACTAGAGTTTGGGGCGTTGTCGAATTCATCACCGTCAGGAGATCAACCAACATGGCAATTGATATCGGTATCAGTGAAGAAGACCGCAAGTCCATCGTCGACGGGCTTTCGCGCCTGCTGTCGGACACCTATGTGCTGTATCTCAAGACCCACAATTTCCACTGGAACGTCACAGGGCCCATGTTTCGGACCCTGCACCTGATGTTCGAGGAGCAATACAATGAGCTGGCCCTGGCGGTGGATCTGATTGCCGAGCGAATTCGCGCCCTGGGTTTCCCGGCCCCAGGGGCCTACTCGGTGTACGCGCGCTTGTCTTCTATTAAGGAAGAGGAAGGGGTGCCGGGTGCCGAAGACATGATCCGGCAGCTGGTCGAGGGTCAGGAAGCGGTAACGCGTACGGCCCGTGGCATCTTTCCTTTATTGGACAAGGTCAGCGATGAGCCCACCGCCGACTTGCTGACCCAGCGCATGCAGGTTCACGAAAAGACCGCGTGGATGCTGCGCGCGTTGCTGGAGGGACAGTGACCCCTTAGGCAGGTGCTGACGTGGAGTGGGCAGTATTCCCAGCGAGCGGCGTGTAGGACGGCGTAATTCGTCGCCTGCCTGCTGTTGGCTTGTCCTACGTCCATGGTCATAAAATCGTCTGGAACTGGCGATGCCGTTGAGCTTCCATAGAGCCACAGATGGATTGTTCCAGCTGAGAGGCTCGTATGGCAAAGGAGTGTCAACGGTATGATTCAAGGAAAAGAACCGGGGGAGGGGGGGCATGGGCGTTTCCAGCCCATCAGCGTCGATCCGTTCGTCAGGGGGTTCGATATGCAGTTGGTGCGTCCCCTGGCCCGGTCCATTCGTCTGAACGGGTTCGCCACCTGTCTGCGGCTGGAACAGGTCTATTGGGATATCCTCGGCGACATGGCCCAGCTCAACAGCTGCTCCATCAGTACGTTGCTGTCCCATGTCGACAGGGAAGTGCACCTGCGCCATGGCGGGGTGCGCAATTTTAGCGCGCTGGTGCGTGTGGTTTGCGTGGTGCACAGTTTGAAGGAGGCGGAAATGGATCATGGTGCGGCGTAGGCGCTGCCCAAGGCTGCGATCTTTTGATCTTGATCTTGATTTCGCTTGCGACTCAAGTGTCTGGGGCAAGATCGCAGCCTCGTTGCACTCGTCAGCTCCTACACGCGGTCTTACGGCTGCACAGGCCGCATTTAATGGATATAATCCCGCTCTTTGCCGCAAAGCCCAGCCTTTGCGCGAGTAACCTGATCGCCGAGACAACCCCCATGCCGATGTACGATTATCAATGTGCTTCCTGTGGTCATCAGATGGAAGCCATTCAAAAGATCAGCGCGGCACCGCTGGTCGACTGCCCTGCCTGCCAGGCGCCAGAACTGAAAAAGATGCTGTCCATGCCAGGTTTCCGCCTCGGCGGCACAGGCTGGTATGAAACCGACTTCAAGACCGGCGCCAAGAAGAATTTGGCCGGTGGCGACAAAGCTGATTGAGTTGAACACGCGCGAGTGCTTGCACGGGCAGGTCCTCCAACCGAATTTCGAATTACGAGAAGTGAAACCACTACCATGATGCGCAGCCATTATTGCGGCCAACTGAACGAAAGCCTGGAAGGTCAGGAAGTTACTCTTTGCGGATGGGTCCATCGTCGCCGTGACCATGGCGGGGTGATTTTCCTCGATATCCGTGATCGTGAAGGCCTGGCCCAGGTGGTATTCGATCCGGACCGCGCTGACACCTTCGCCACCGCCGACCGCGTGCGCAGCGAATACGTGGTCAAGATCACCGGTAAGGTGCGCCTGCGTCCGGCCGGTGCCGGCAACGCCAACATGGCGTCCGGCATGATCGAAGTGCTGGGCTATGAGCTGGAAGTGCTCAACGAGTCGGAAACCCCGCCGTTCCCTCTCAACGAATACTCCGACGTGGGCGAAGAAACCCGCCTGCGCTATCGCTTCATCGACCTGCGTCGCCCGGAAATGGCCGAGAAGCTGCGCCTGCGTTCGCGCATGACCACCAGCATCCGTCGTTACCTGGACGAGAACGGCTTCCTCGACGTCGAGACGCCGATCCTGACCCGCGCCACGCCGGAAGGCGCCCGCGACTACCTGGTGCCGAGCCGTACCCACCCCGGCAGCTTCTTCGCCTTGCCGCAATCGCCACAGCTGTTCAAGCAGTTGCTGATGGTGGCCGGGTTCGATCGCTACTATCAGATCGCCAAGTGCTTCCGCGACGAAGACCTGCGTGCCGACCGTCAGCCTGAGTTCACTCAGATCGACATCGAGACCAGCTTCCTCGACGAAAAAGACATCATGGGCCTGACCGAAGGCATGATCCGCAACCTGTTCAAGGAAGTGCTGGGTCTGGAATTCGGCGAGTTCCCGCACATGACCTTCGAGGAGGCCATGCGCCGCTACGGTTCCGACAAGCCGGACCTGCGTAACCCGCTGGAACTGGTGGACGTGGCCGATCAGCTCAAGGACGTCGAGTTCAAGGTGTTCAGCGGCCCGGCCAACGACCCGAAATGCCGTATCGCGGCCCTGCGCGTTCCTGGCGGTGCCAGCATGCCGCGCAAGCAGATCGACGACTACACCAAGTTCGTCGGCATCTACGGGGCCAAGGGCCTGGCCTACATCAAGGTCAACGAACGCGCCGCCGGTGTTGATGGCCTGCAATCGCCAATCGTGAAGAACATCCCGGAAGCCAACCTCAATGTGATCCTCGATCGCGTGGGCGCAGTTGACGGCGACATCGTGTTCTTCGGCGCCGACAAGGCCAAGATTGTCAGCGAAGCCCTGGGCGCGCTGCGTATCAAGCTGGGTCACGACCTGAAGCTGCTGACTTGCGAGTGGGCGCCAATGTGGGTCGTTGACTTCCCGATGTTCGAAGAAAACGACGACGGCAGCTTCTCTGCACTGCATCACCCGTTCACCGCGCCGAAGTGCTCGCCGCAAGAGTTGGAGGCCAACCCGGCCACCGCTCTGTCGCGCGCTTACGACATGGTCCTGAACGGCACCGAGCTGGGTGGAGGTTCGATCCGTATCCATCGCAAGGAAATGCAACAGGCGGTGTTCCGTCTGCTGGGCATCGACGAAGCCGAGCAGGAAGAGAAGTTCGGCTTCCTGCTCGACGCCCTGAAATACGGCGCGCCGCCCCACGGTGGCCTGGCCTTCGGCCTGGACCGCCTGGTGATGCTGATGACGGGCGCCCAGTCGATCCGTGAAGTGATCGCATTCCCGAAAACCCAGAGCGCGGCCGATGTCATGACCCAGGCGCCGGGTGTGGTGGATGCCAAGGCGCTGCGCGAGTTGCACATCCGTCTGCGTGAACAGCCAAAGGCTGAGTAAGGCTGGCACCTGAGAGGGCGCATCTTCGGATGCGCCTTTTCATTGGGGTCGATATTTCTGGTTGCCGGCGGTTGCGCAAGCGCAGGGCGGGCAATAGTTTCAAAGAAAAACCGGAGCGAGTTATGGCAGGTCATTCCAAGTGGGCGAACATCAAGCACCGCAAAGAACGTCAGGATGCCAAGAGAGGCAAGATCTTCACCAAGTGGATCCGTGAGCTGACGGTCGCGGCCCGCCAGGGTGGCGGCGACCCGGGTTCCAACCCGCGCTTGCGCCTGGCCCTGGACAAGGCGCTGGGTGCCAATATGAGCCGCGACATCATCGACCGGGCCATCGCCCGTGGCGCGGGTGCGACCGAAGCTGACAACGTTGAAGAACTGACCTACGAAGGTTATGGCCCGGGCGGCGTGGCGGTGATGGTCGAATGCATGACCGACAACCGCAACCGTACAGCCGCCGCCGTGCGTCACGCGTTCAGCAAATGCGGTGGCAACCTGGGCACCGACGGCTCGGTGGCCTATCTGTTCGAGCGCAAGGGGCAAATCAGCTTCGCGCCGGGCCTCGATGAAGATGCCCTGACGGAGGCGGCCCTGGAGGCCGATGCCGATGACGTGGTCAGCCATGAAGACGGTTCGTTCGATGTGTTCACATCGTTCGCCAGCTTCTATGCCGTGCGCAACGCCCTGGAGGCGGCCGGTTTCAAGCCCGCCGACGCGGAAATCGTCATGCAGCCGACCACCAGTGCCGAACTGGACTTGGAAGGCGCCGAGAAGGTGCTCAAGCTGATCGACATGCTGGAAGACCTGGACGATGTGCAGAACGTCTACTCTAACGCTGACATTCCGGAGTCGGTGGCTGAACAGCTCGGCTGACGGAGCGTAATGCTGCTCACTTAAGTTTGTGTGGAACCATTGTGGCGAGGGAGCTTGCTCCCGCTGGAACCTGTAGGAGCTGGCGAAGCCTGCGATCTTTTGATCTTGGTCTTGATCTTGATCTTGGTCTTGGTCTTTCGCTTGAGATTCAAGTGTCTGGGGAAAGATCGCAGCCTCGTTGCACTCGACAGCTCCTACACAGCTCCTGCGTAGCCCGGCGGGAGCTGGCTCTCTCGCCACGGATTCACTGCAAGCCTTTGATGAGCTGTATCCTCTTGTAACCCGCATTACCTTTTCGCAGGCGCTATGACTTTAATCCTTGGTATCGACCCTGGTTCGCGCATCACCGGCTACGGTGTGGTTCGCGATACCGGGCGCGGCTGCGTGTACGTCGCATCTGGTTGTATCCGCACCGGGGCGGGTGAGCTGCATGAACGCTTGCAGATCGTTTATCGCGGCGTGCGCGAGGTCATCCAGACCTATGGGCCGGTCACCATGGGCATCGAAAAGGTCTTCATGGCGCGCAACGCCGACTCGGCCTTGAAGCTGGGGCAGGCCCGGGGCGCAGCCATTGTGGCTGGCGCCGAGGAAAACCTGGAGATCGCCGAGTACAGCGCGACCCAGGTCAAGCAGGCGGTCGTCGGAACCGGGGCGGCGAACAAGGAGCAGGTGCAAATGATGGTAATGCACCTGTTGAAACTGGTCAGCAAGCCGCAGATCGATGCTTCCGATGCCCTGGCCATCGCCATTTGCCATGCCCATACCCGTTCCAGCCTGTTGCCTCACGGCCTGGGAACCGCACGCAGTCGTGGCGGGCGCCTGCGTCTCTGATAGCATCAGCGCAATCTTTCGTGAGCCCGAGCATCTTGCGCCTGTGTCGTCGGCCCTATGCCCGGGCTGTTACTCGCCAGCCAGCAGGCTGGCCAACACCCAAGGATCTGAAACGTGATTGGACGCTTGCGCGGCACCCTGGCTGAAAAACAGCCGCCGCACCTGATTCTGGATGTAAACGGCCTGGGCTATGAGCTGGAAGTGCCCATGACCACGCTGTATCGCTTGCCGTCGGTCGGCGAGCCGCTGACCCTTCACACCCATTTGGTCGTGCGCGAGGATGCGCAGTTACTCTATGGCTTCGTCGGTAAGCGCGAGCGGGACTTCTTCCGCGAGCTGATCCGTCTCAATGGCGTCGGCCCGAAACTGGCCCTGGCCTTGATGTCTAGCCTGGAGGTCGACGAACTGGTGCGTTGCGTGCAGTCCCAGGACACCTCGGCCCTGACCAAGGTGCCAGGTGTGGGCAAGAAAACCGCCGAGCGCCTGCTGGTCGAACTCAAGGATCGCTTCAAGGCCTGGGAAGCGGTGCCGGCGATGTTCGCCCTGGTGCCGAACCAGCCGGATGCGCCTGCGCCTGCGGTCAGCGCCGAAAACGATGCAGTCACCGCCCTGATCTCCCTGGGCTACAAGCCGCAGGAAGCCAGCAAGGCGATTTCTGCGATCAAGGAAAAAGGCTTGAGTACCGAAGATATGATTCGTCGCGCCCTGAAGGGAATGATTTAAGTGATTGAAGCTGACCGCCTGATCGCCGCCACGGGCGCGCCCCGTGACCGCGAGGAAATCCAGGACCGCGCGATTCGTCCTGTCAGCCTGGCCGACTACATCGGTCAACCGACGGTGCGCGAGCAGATGGAGTTGTTCATCCAGGCCGCCCGTGGGCGCAGCGAGTCGCTGGACCACACCTTGATCTTCGGCCCGCCGGGCCTGGGCAAGACCACCCTGGCCAACATCATTGCCCAGGAAATGGGCGTCTCGATCAAGAGCACGTCGGGGCCGGTCCTCGAACGACCGGGTGACCTGGCGGCGCTGCTGACCAACCTTGAGCCCCATGACGTGCTCTTCATCGACGAAATCCATCGGCTGTCGCCGATCGTCGAGGAAGTGCTGTACCCGGCCATGGAAGATTTCCAGCTCGACATCATGATCGGTGAAGGGCCGGCCGCACGCTCCATCAAGCTCGACCTGCCGCCCTTCACCCTGGTGGGCGCCACCACCCGTGCCGGGATGCTGACCAACCCGCTGCGGGATCGTTTCGGTATCGTCCAGCGCCTGGAGTTCTACAACAACGCCGACCTGGCGACGATTGTCAGCCGTTCGGCGGGCATCCTCGGGTTGCCGCTGGACCCGGACGGTGCCTATGAGATCGCCCGTCGTGCCCGGGGTACGCCGCGGATCGCCAACCGACTGCTGCGCCGGGTCCGGGACTTTGCCGAAGTCCGGGCCAAGGGTCACATCACCAAGCCGATTGCCGACCTGGCGTTGAACCTGCTGGACATTGACGAGCGTGGTTTCGACCACCAGGACCGGCGCCTGCTGCTGACCATGATCGAGAAGTTCGACGGTGGCCCGGTGGGCGTGGACAGCCTCGCCGCGGCCATCAGCGAAGAGCGCCACACCATTGAAGATGTGCTGGAGCCATACCTGATCCAGCAGGGCTACATCATGCGTACCCCTCGCGGGCGCGTGGTGACCCGCCACGCTTATCTGCATTTTGGCTTAAACATCCCGACACGAATGGGTGAGATGCCGGTGGTAGACGAATTCCTCGATGCCGTGGACGATTAACGAGCTCTGTTCGCCGACTTTTTTCCGGTTCGTGCTGTCCCAGACGACGCCTGGAACGTCAATGCGTTCGAGAATGAAAAAACAGTTGCCAGGCCGATTGGCAACCTGAGGAGTAAGCACTAGAGTATGCGCGCGCAAAACGGGCTGGAGTCGTTCGCACATCGCTGTCGCGTTTATTACGAGGACACCGATGCTGGCGGCATCGTCTACTACGTCAATTACCTCAAGTTTATGGAACGGGCTCGAACCGAACGGCTGCGGGAACTGGGTTTCGCCCAATCCGCGCTGGCAGGGGAGGACCTGTTATTCGTCGTGCATTCCAGCGAAGCGCGCTACCACGCGCCGGCGCGACTGGACGACGAGTTGGTGGTAAGTGCCGATGTCATCGAATTGAACCGTGTCAGCCTGCGCTTCAAGCAGCAGGTCAGGCGGGCTACGGATAACGTGCTGCTCTGTGAAGGGCAGTTTTTGGTGGCCTGTGTGCGCACCCATAGTTTGAAACCCCGGGCCATTCCCGAAGCTCTACGCGCGGCCTTTGCCGGCGTGAGCGGCGCCGGTACACACTCAGAGCAGGAGATAAAGCGTGGAAGCTAACGTCGTCGACCATACCTCCATGTGGAGCCTGGTCAGCAATGCCAGCGTCGTGGTGCAACTGGTAATGCTGATCCTGGTAGCCGCATCGGTGACCTCATGGATCATGATTTTTCAGCGCAGCAACATGCTGCGCGCCGGTCGTCGAGCCCTGGAGAGCTTCGAAGAGCGCTTCTGGTCCGGCATCGACCTGTCCAAACTCTACCGCCAGGCTGGCAGTAATCCGGACCCGGATTCGGGCGTGGAGCAGATCTTCCGTGCCGGCTTCAAGGAGTTTTCCCGCCTGCGCCAGCAGCCGGGCGTTGACCCGGAAGCGGTGATGGAAGGTGTGGCCCGTGCCATGCGCGTCGCCATCTCCCGCGAGGAAGAAAAACTCGAACAGGGCCTGTCGTTCCTGGCCACCGTCGGTTCGGTCAGCCCGTACATTGGTCTGTTTGGTACAGTGTGGGGGATCATGAACTCCTTCCGTGGCCTGGCTTCTGCCCAGCAAGCGACCCTGGCCACCGTGGCCCCGGGCATCGCCGAGGCACTGGTCGCCACCGCCATCGGCCTGTTCGCGGCCATTCCGGCCGTTATCGCCTACAACCGCTTCGCCGCCCGCAGCGAAATGCTGACCGGCCGTTACTACACCTTCGCCGATGAATTCCAGGCGATCCTGCACCGTAAAGTGCACACCAGCGAAGAATAAGCAGGTATTTCCCAATGGCTTTAATCGCTCGAGCCCGAAAAAAGCGCAAGCCGGTTGCCGAGATGAACGTGGTGCCCTACATCGACGTGATGCTGGTACTGCTGGTCATTTTCATGGTGACCGCACCCATGCTCAATCAGGGCGTGAAGGTCGATCTGCCCAAGGTTTCCAGCGAAGCCTTGCCGCAAGACAACAACACCCAGGTACTGACCATTTCGATCAAGGCCGACAAGACCTACTACTGGAACCTTGGCAGCGAAGTCGACACCGAGAAGCAGCAGGACCGGGCCATGACCTTGCCGCAGATGACCGACGCGGTGACCAAGATCATTCGTGTCGGCAACGATGCCGGCAAGCGCACCCAGGTCTTCATTCGCGGCGACAAGACCGTCGACTACGGTGCCGTGATGGGCGCCATGGGCGGCCTGCAGAAAGCCGGGGTCGGTAATGTTGGCTTGATCACCGAGGCCCCCTGATGCAGCAACAGCGAGAGCCGTCCGCCTCGGAAAGCTACTTCTGGCCCAGCGTCCTGGCAATCGGCCTGCATGTGCTGGTGTTCGGCATGCTGTTCGTCAGTTTTGCCATGACTCCAGAGCTGCCGCCGGCCAAGCCGATCGTGCAGGCGACGTTGTACCAGCTCAAGTCGAAAAGCCAGGCGACCACCCAGACCAACCAGAAACTCGCCGGTGAGGCGAAGAAATCTGCTGCGCGCCAGACCGAAGTCGAGCAGATGGAGCAGAAGAAGGTCGAGCAGGAAGCGATAAAGGCCGCGGAACAAAAGAAAGAGGAAGCGGCTCAAAAGGCCGAGGAAGCCAAGAAGGCCGATGAGGCGAAGAAAGCTGACGAGGCGAAAAAGGTTGACGAAGCCAGGAAAGCCGACGAAGCGAAGAAAGCCGCCGAGGCCAAAAAGGCAGAAGAGAAACAATTGGCTGATATAGCCAAGAAGAAAGCCGAAGAAGAAGCCAAGAAAGCCGCGCAAGAAGAAGCCAAGAAAGCGGCCGCTGAAGAAGCGAAGAAAAAGATCGTCGAGGACGCGAAGAAAAAAGCGGCCGAAGACGCCAAGAAGAAAGCTGAAGCTGAACAGGCGAAAAAGAAAGTCGCCGAAGACGCGAAGAAGAAAGCCGCCGCCGACGCCGCCAAGAAAAAGGCCCAGGACGCAGCGCGTAAATCCGCCGAAGACAAAAAGGCCCAGGCCTTGGCAGATCTGCTTTCCGACACGCCGGAGCGCCAGCAGGCCTTGGCCGATGAGCAGGGCGACGAAGTCGCCGGCAGCTACGATGATTTGATTCGCGCCCGAGCGGCAGAAGGCTGGGCTCGTCCACCTTCGGCGCGTAAAGGCATGACGGTAGTATTGCAAATCGGCATGTTGCCCGACGGTACGGTTACCTCGGTCAACGTCGCCAAGTCCAGTGGTGACGGCCCGTTCGACGCTTCGGCGGTCGCAGCGGTCAAGAACATTGGGCGATTGACGGAAATGCAAGGAATGAAACCGAGCGACTTTGCTCCCTATCGTTCATTCAAGATGACATTCACACCTGAGGATCTAGCCTTGTGAGAAACCTTCTTCGATCAATGCTGGTCGTTATCTGCTGCCTGGCAGGGATAGCGGTAGCAGAGGAAAAGAACATCCTGGTCACCAGCGGCAGCGACCGGGCGACGCCGATCGCCGTCGTACCGTTCGGCTGGCAGGGCGGCAGCGTCCTGCCGGACGACATGGCGGAAATCATCGGCAACGACCTGCGCAACTCGGGTTACTACGCGCCGATTCCGAAACAGAACATGATCAGCCTGCCGACCCAGGCCAGCGAAGTCATCTACCGTGACTGGAAAGCCTTGGGCGCCCAGTACCTCATGGTCGGCAGCATCGTGCCGGCCGGCGGTCGCCTGCAGGTGCAGTACACCCTGTTCAACGTCGCCACCGAGCAGCAAGTGCTGACCGGCAGTGTGTCGGGCAGCGTCGATCAACTGCGTGACATGGCGCATTACATCTCCGACCAGTCGTTCGAAAAACTCACCGGCATCAAGGGCGCGTTCTCTACCCGCATGCTCTACGTGACGGCCGAACGCTTCTCCCAAAACAACACCCGCTACACCCTGCAACGCTCCGACTATGACGGCGCGCGTGCGGTGACCTTGCTGCAATCGCGCGAGCCGATCCTGTCGCCGCGCTTCGCTCCCGATGGCAAGCGCATTGCCTATGTCTCGTTCGAGCAGAAGCGTCCGCGCATTTTCGTGCAGCACATCGACACCGGTCGTCGTGAGCAGATCACCAACTTCGAAGGCCTGAACGGCGCGCCAGCCTGGTCGCCGGACGGTTCGCGCCTGGCGTTCGTGCTGTCCAAGGACGGTAACCCGGACATCTACGTGATGAACCTGGCTTCGCGTTCGATCTCCCGCGTCACCAACGGCCCGGGCATCAACACCGAACCGTTCTGGGGCAAGGATGGCTCGACCATCTACTTCACCTCCGACCGTGGCGGCAAGCCACAGATCTACAAGACCAGTGCCGGTGGTGGCGGTGCCGAACGCGTGACATTCGTCGGTAACTACAACGCCAACCCTAAGCTGTCGGCGGACGAAAAGACCCTGGTGATGATCCATCGCCAGGATGGTTTTACCAATTTCAAGGTGGCGGCCCAGGATTTGCAGCGCGGTAGCGTAAAAATCCTCACTGATAGCACTCTGGATGAGTCGCCCACTGTTGCGCCCAACGGCACCATGGTAATCTACGCCACCCGCCAGCAGGGCCGGGGAGTCTTGATGCTCGTGTCCATTAACGGACGCGTGAGGCTCCCGCTTCCTACCGCTCAAGGCGAAGTCAGAGAACCGTCCTGGTCCCCTTACCTGAACTGACGCGGCGCTACACGTTTTACTTAACACACTGGGGTTCATTAGGAGTTTCACGATGGAAATGCTGAAGTTTGGTAAATTTGCTGCGCTGGCTCTGGCCATGGCTGTAGCTGTAGGTTGCTCGTCCAAAGGCGGCGACAATGCCGGTGAAGGTGCTGTTGATCCAAACGCTGGTTACGGCGCTAACACTGGTGCAGTTGATGGCTCCCTGAGCGAAGAAGCTGCTCTGCGCGCAATCACCACCTTCTACTTCGAATACGACAGCTCGGACCTGAAGCCAGAAGCCATGCGCGCTCTGGACGTTCACGCCAAGGACCTGAAAGCCAACGGCGCTCGCGTCGTTCTGGAAGGCAACACCGACGAACGTGGTACTCGTGAGTACAACATGGCTCTGGGCGAGCGTCGTGCGAAAGCCGTTCAACGCTACCTGGTACTGCAAGGTGTTTCCCCAGCTCAGCTGGAACTGGTTTCCTACGGCGAAGAGCGTCCAGTTGCTACCGGCAACGACGAGCAGTCCTGGGCTCAAAACCGTCGCGTCGAACTGCGTAAGTAATTCGTCATGCGAACGTGCCGTCGTGCTGTAACTGTCCTGGCTCTCAGTCTCGCGCCGCTTGCGGCGTGGGCTGCGGTTCCTGTGGTCGATAACGATACCGGCTATAACAATAGCGGGAGCAGTTATCCGCCTGCAGGTTACGGTACGAACGGCGCCTATGCCGGGGGAGGGGTTTCGGCCCCTGTCTCGGCACAGGGCGTGCTGTTCAACCAGCTCCAGCAAATGCAGGATCAACTGTCACGCCAACAAGGCGCGATCGAAGTTCTGCAAAATGAAGTGTCGCGCATGAAGCAGGAAAACCTGGAGCGATACCAGGATCTTGATCGGCGCATAGGAACCGGCGTTGCACCTGCCGCGACTCCTGAGAATTCTCCTGCCGGTGGCGACTTGAACGCCCCCGGTGCAGCCGCAGGCGCGGGAGCAGCCGCTCCCGCAGCACCTGCCGCCGGTGGCGAGCCGGCTGATCCGGCGAAGGAAAAGCTCTACTACGATGCTGCCTTCGACCTGATCAAGGCCAAGGATTTCGACAAGGCCAGCCAGGCTTTTGCCGCTTTCCTGCGCAAATACCCAAACAGCCAGTACGCGGGCAATGCCCAGTACTGGCTGGGTGAAGTGAACCTGGCCAAGGGCGACCTGCAAGGTGCCGGCCAGGCGTTTGCCAAGGTTTCGCAACTGTATCCCAAGCACGCCAAGGTGCCGGATTCGCTGTACAAGCTGGCTGACGTAGAGCGTCGCCTTGGTCACACCGACAAGGTAAAAGGCATTCTGCAGCAGGTGGTGGCCCAATATCCGGGTACATCCGCCGCCCAGTTGGCCCAGCGTGATCTGCAACGCATGTAAGTCGGCTTGACCCTGTCTTGAAGAAACCCGCGCCTGTCGCGGGTTTTTTCGTTAGAATTCACGCCCTTTTTATGAAACACGCTTTTTGGGATCTGCGCGTTGGCGGGGTTCCTTGAAGTGCCTGACGGAGGCGGACAGCCTGTTTAGCTGTTACGCCCGTGGCGACTATGCAAGACACATTGAGAATCACCGAAGTTTTTTACTCGTTGCAGGGTGAAACACGGACGGCTGGGCTGCCCACAGTATTTGTGCGCCTCACCGGTTGCCCGTTGCGTTGCCAATACTGCGACAGTGCCTACGCATTCAGCGGCGGCACCCTGCGAACCCTCGACGATATCCTGGAGCAAGTGGCCAGTTATCGTCCGCGTTATGTCTGCGTCACGGGCGGTGAGCCATTGGCGCAACCTAACGCCATCCCTTTGCTCAAGCAGTTGTGTGATGCCGGTTACGAGGTTTCGCTGGAAACCAGCGGCGCCCTGGATATCTCGGCCGTCGACCCGCGCGTCAGTCGCGTCGTGGACCTGAAGACTCCAGGCTCCAAGGAAGCGCACCGCAACCGTTACGAGAATATCGAGCTGCTGACCCCCAACGACCAGGTCAAGTTCGTGATCTGTTCGCGGGAAGATTACGATTGGGCCGTGTCCAAGCTGATTCAGTACGGGCTCGACCAGCGGGCTGGCGAAGTGTTGTTGTCACCAAGCCATCACGATTTGAGCGCCCGGGACCTGGCGGACTGGGTGGTGGCGGATAACCTGCCGGTGCGCCTGCAACTGCAGTTGCATAAATATCTTTGGAACGACGAGCCGGGGCGCTGATATGACTGAACATTCGAACATTGCCGAAAAACGTGCGGTCATCCTGTTGTCCGGTGGCCTGGATTCGGCCACCGTCGTGGCCATGGCCCGTGCCGAGGGTTACCGCTGCTACACCATGAGTTTCGATTATGGCCAGCGCCACCGCGCAGAGTTGCACGCCGCCGAGCGAGTTGCCCGGGACCTGGGCGTGGTGGAACACAAAGTGATCGGCCTGAACCTCAACGGCATCGGCGGCTCGGCCTTGACCGACAGTTCCATCGACGTGCCCGAGGCGCCGAGCGAAGGCATTCCGGTGACGTATGTGCCGGCGCGTAACACCGTATTCCTGTCCTTGGCATTGGGCTGGGCCGAAGTACTGGGCGCCCGTGACATTTTCATTGGCGTCAATGCCGTGGATTATTCCGGCTACCCGGATTGCCGCCCGGAGTTCGTCGAAGCCTTCGAGCGCATGGCCAACCTGGCGACCAAGGCCGGCGTAGAAGGGCAGGGGTTCCGCATCCAGGCGCCGTTGCAGAATCTCAGCAAGGCCGACATCGTCAAGGCCGGTGTGAAGCTTGGCGTGGACTACGGCCTCACCGTTTCCTGCTATCAGGCCGACGATCAGGGCCGTGCTTGTGGCAAGTGCGACAGCTGCCGCCTGCGCGCAGAAGGCTTTGCGACGGCGGGTGTGAGCGATCCAACCCGTTATTTTTGATTTATTTCAAATTAGGTGTTGAATAGTCCTTAGAAATCAGTATTATACGCGCCACCACACAGCGGGTCGTTAGCTCAGTTGGTAGAGCAGTTGGCTTTTAACCAATTGGTCGTAGGTTCGAATCCCACACGACCCACCATTTTTTGCAGTTTTAAAAGTCTGGAAGGCCCACGAAAGTGAGGATTTCCGGATTTTTTTTTGCCTGCGAGAAAGTGGCCGGACAAATCCCGAGGCTGGCTGGTGTCGTGGCAGTCCTTGGGGATTACGTCATTAACCTGGAAAAAATGGCCTCAGCTCCTAGACTGTTGAAGCCCGCTCCCTGTGCAAGCGCAGCGTGCATCTCGTTATAAAAACGCGAGAGGTTCGATCAAGGAGGATTCGACATGAAGCTGCGAATTACCCAGTTTGCTCCATTCGATCAGGGCAAGGATATCGACGCTGATATCAAGGGCGGATGGTGTGCCGGGGTAACCGCCATGGTCGGTGTTGCCGTGGGCTCCTATGACGTGGAAGAGCAACCCGATTTTGGGCATTGGGTTGAACATGTCGCTTTTGTAAGGGCCAAGGCGGCATTGCTGAAGATCAATTCCAGCCTCAACACGGCCGAAACGCTGCAGGCCGTCCTGGGCCGATACGAGAAAACCCGCGACGTCTGCGGTGAGCTGCATACATCCAAGTTTGAAGTGCGAGGTTGCAAAGTTCTCCTGAGCTTGTCGCGATGGTTTCCAGTGCTGGGTTATGCGTCCTACCTGAAAAACGCCAAATGGCTGACCAATCATATTGGCTACATCATCCGAGGCGCGGACAAACTGGTGTTGTTCGACCCCAACTACGGTATCGGTTTGTTCATCATTGAAGATGCGCTGCCGCTGAACCTGAACGAGCTGACCAAGGCGATCGGCATCCTCGCCTGGAAGAGTGGCCTTTCCAGTTATCTGCTGTCCTACACGGCGGCGATTTCCGTTGTTGACGAAGATCCCTTGCAACTGCGCTTGTCGAACGATAGCGAGGAGAAAGCCCGAGCCTTGGGAGAGTTCAGGAGTCGTTTTTTCACCGGGACAAAGCAGTAGCCTTAGCGGATATGTCGCCCATAACCCTTTGGGTCAAACCGCAATACCATCACCATCATCAACGCCATGACCGCCGTGAGCGACCACCAGGCCCACTCAAAACTCCCCAATTGGTCGCGGATCATCCCGGCAATCAAGGGCGAGAGGCCGGCGATGAGATAGCCGACACCCTGCACGAACGCAGTAAGGCCGCCGGCCCGGCGTGGGTTGTCCAAGTGGTCGAGGGACACGATCAGGCTCATGGGGAACAGGCCGCCGATACCCAGTCCCAGCAGGCAGGGCCAGAGCAGGCTGAAGCGTTCCGGGCTGAGGATCAGGCCGCAGAAGCCGCCGATGATCAGGGCCAGCAGGACGGTCAGGACCAGGCGTTTATCCCGGCTGCGGTTGGCAATCGCCGGGGTGACCAGGCCGGATAGCACTTCCATTGCCGTGAGGAACCCCAGAAGCAGGCCAGCGTGCTGTTCGCTCCAGCCCTTTTCCACGTAATACGGCGCCAGCCAGGCCAGCACGCAGGTGTAGGAGGCGGTGCCCAGGCCAAAGAAAATCGCCAGGAGCCAGGCCCGGGCGTTGCTGGAAAACGCTTCGTGATGCCGGGACGTTGCTTCGGGCAAAGGCCTGATGTTCGAGCGCTGGGCGTACCAGCAGCCCAGGGCGACCAGCGCCAACAATGCCCAGATGGCCAGGCCAACGCGCCAACTGCCGGTCTGCGTCAGGACAAAGGGTGAAAACGATGCGGCAATCGCCGCCCCGCCCATGATGGAGGTGACGTACAAGCCCATGAACAAGGATACGTTGTCGGCGAAGCGCGACTTGATCAGCGCCGGCATCACAGCCTGGATCAAAGCAATCCCAAGCCCTGCCACGACCGCGCTGGCGATCAACCCGGCGGCGCTGTCCAGATACAAGCGCGATGCCGTGGCAATGCCAATGATCAACAGCGACATTACGATGGTGCGGTGTTCACCGATGCGCAGGGCGATGCGCATGCCCAGGAACATCGCCAGGCCCATCGCCATGACGGGCAACATGGTCAGTAGCGAGGCGGTACTGAAACTCAAGGGCACCTCGCCGCGAATAGCCGACAACAGCGGCCCGACCGCCGCCATCGAGGGCCGCAGGTTCAGCGCGACCAAGACGATGCTGACCATCAGCCAGATGGCGTGGGTGCTTGAGGTTCGAATGTTTTCCATAACGGGGCCTTGGCTAAACAAAGCGCCATTTAGGCCGGGGAGTCGTGATGGGAGCAAATTGAAAACTGGTGGAGGCTATTGAAAAATTAAATACCGAGCCTGGTGCTCCCGCTGGCGCGCGTAGAAGCGTAGGAGCTGTCGAGTGCAACGAGGCTGCGATCTTTCCCCAGCCAATTAAGTCTTGAGCGAAAGATCAACATCAAGATCAAGATCAAAAGATCGCAGCCTTCGGCAGCTCCTACATGCAGCGCAGCGGGAGCAAGCTCTCTCGCTAGGCGCTATTCCATCCCCGGGCTTAGCGTCCCCAACCACGCCACCAACCCAAGGATGGCCACCGCCACAGCGAACTCCAGGACCATGCTGCGTCGCAGGGCATTCACCGCGACCCTGTGCTCGCCGGTCTGTCGAGCCTGCTCCAGCAGTGGGCTCAGGTGAAAGCGGTTAAGCGCGGCGAACACGAGCATGGCGGCGAACAAGATGAGTTTGAGCGCCAGTAACTGCCCGTAGGTGCTGTCCAATAGCCCTTCGACGCTTGGGCCGACGATGAACAGATAATTGACCACCCCCGTCACGCTGATGAGCACCACGATCACCGCCCCGGCGGTTTCAAACCCGATCAATGTCCGGGCCAGTACCGCCAACTGCGGTTCGGCCTGGCGAAGCAGCAGGGCAAACGCGGCCAAGGCCCCGACCCAGCCACCCGCCGCCCACAAGTGCAGGAAGTCGGTGATGAAGTGCCAGTTGCGGCGTGCGCCTTCGTCCATGGCGCCGTGCCCTGCCCAGGCCAATGTCGCCAGCGCCACGGCCCCGCCCAGCATGACCAGGCCCAGGCTGGCGGCCGGCCAGCGTTTATTGAGCGTCACGGCGATACCGGCCAGCAGCAGCGCAGCCATCCGCAGTGTCCAACTCAAGCCGACGTCGGTCTCCACTACCATCATTTCGATATGCGGCCACAACTCGACCCACTCCACAGCGCCGCTCATGGCCCAGGCCATGCACGCCATGGCGGCGAGGGAGAGCAACCCGCCCAGCACCGCCGAGATCAGCAGCAGCGGCGTGAAAGGCAACTGTGCGCCTGACACCCGCTCCTGGCCTCGCAGGCTATAGAGCCCGAACGCGGCCAGGCCGAACAGCAACATCAGATCCAGATACAGGGCAAAACGCAGGACGATGTTGATCGAGTCGCTCATCAACTCACTTCACCTTGAACGTGACGTTACCGGTGATCGGGTGGGTGTCGGACGACACCGCGCGCCACTGGACCTGATAGGTGCCGGCGGTGAGGGGGGCATTCGGCGTGATGACCATGGTTTTCGGGTCATCGCTGCCGGAGACCTTGGCCGGCATGGGCATGGGCGAATGCGCCGCCATGCCGGGCATCGCGGTCATCATCAGTTTGGCGCCGGAAAACTTGGTCATCAGGTTTTCGGAAAAATGCAGCTCGATCTTTGCCGGTGCCGCACCTTCGGCGCCTTCGGCAGGGGTAGAGGACAGCAGTTTCGGGTGGGCCTGGGCCAGGCCACTGAGCAACAGGCCGGTGGACAGGGCGACAGCAACGACAGCGGTTTTGATGAGTGACATGCAAGGACTCCTACAGCTTGTTTTTAGTTTTAGTTTTTAGTGATGCCGGTAAGCGGGTCAGAACCACATGCGCAAGCCCAGTACCAGGCGTGCTTCGCTGCGGTCCTCGCCTTCTTCCCGGGCGTAATCGGCGGTGTTGCCATAGACCCGATTCCAGGTGACGCCAATGTAGGGTGCGAATTCGCGGCGTATTTCATAACGCAGCCGTACGCCGAGTTCGGTGTCCGACAACCCTGAGCCGACGCCACGGGCGGGATCGTTCTTGCCATAGAAATTGACCTCGGCGGTGGGCTGCAGGATCAATCGATTGGTCAGCAGGATGTCGTAATCGCCTTCCAGGCGCGCCGCGCTCTGGCCACCTTCACCGATAAAGGCAGTGGCCTGGGCTTCGAAGTTGTACAGCGCCATGCCTTGCACGCCGAAGGCAGCCCAGGTTTGCGGATCGCCCGGCTTGAAGTCCTGGCGTACGCCGGCCACGACGTCCCACCAAGGACTGATGGCGTGGCCCCACAGGGCCTGGAGCTCGGCTTCTTCGGTCTTGCCGTTGAGGCGTTCGCCCTCGGAGCGCAGCCACAAACGATCGATGTCGCCGCCGATCCAGCCGGAAGCGTCCCAGCTCAGGGCGCTGCCGTCATCGGCGTCCTGCCACTCCAGCTGGTCGATGAGGAAAAACGAATTGATGGCACTGTCATGCACCGCGTGTCCGCCATGATCCTCGTAGACCGCGGCGCGGTCGGCAGCGGTCAGTTCCGGGATCGGCGTGCGGCTGCTGGTCGGTGCTGACTGCATGGGTTCCATGCCCTGCATCGAGTCCATGCCTTGCATCTGGCTATGGTCCATCCCGGGCATCTGGCTGTGATCCATGCCTTGCATATCGTTGCCCGCTGCCCAGGCCGAGGTGGTGGCGCCGAGGGTCAGGCTGGCAATGAGTGCCATGGGGTATTGAAAAACAGTGGTCATGGTCGGCTCCTCATTCCTGCACCCGAACTTCACGGAACATCCCCATTTCCATGTGAAACAGCAGATGACAGTGGTACGCCCAGCGCCCGAGGGCATCGGCGGTGACGCGGTAGCTGCGCTTGGCGCCCGGTGGCACGTCGATGGTGTGCTTGCGCACCATGAACTGGCCGTTCTCATCCTCCAGGTCGCTCCACATGCCGTGCAGGTGGATGGGGTGGGTCATCATCGTGTCGTTGATCAGCACGATGCGCAGTCGCTCGCCGTACTTGAGTAGCAGCGGCGCGGCGTCGGAAAATTTCACGCCGTTGAACGACCAGACGAATTTCTCCATGTGCCCGGTCAGGTGCAGTTCGATCGTACGGCCCGGCTCGCGGCCGTCGGGGTCGGGGAAGGTGCTGCGCAGGTCTGAGTAGGTCAGCACTTTGCGGCCGTTGTCGCGCAGCCCCATGCCCGGGTCGTCGAGCTTGGGCTTGACGCTCATGGCCTGCATGTCCACCAGGGGGTTGTCTTTCTCGGTGTCGGGATGCGACAGCATGCCGTCCATGCCTTGCATCTGGCTGTGATCCATACCTTGCATCTGGCCGTCGTCCATACCCGACATACCCTGCATCGAGCCGTGGTCCATGCCACCCATGCCCGTGTCGTCCATGGTCACCAATGGCCGAGGGTCCAGGGGCGGCACCGGTGCCGACAGCCCGGCCCTGGCCGCGAGGGTGCCGCGTGCGTAGCCGGTGCGGTCCATGGACTGGGCGAACAGGGTGTAGGCCTCCTGGGTCGGTTCGACGATGACGTCATAGGTTTCGGCCACGGCGATCCGGAACTCATCGACGCTCACCGGTTTGACGTATTGGCCGTCGGACGCCACCACCGTCATCTTCAAGCCGGGAATACGCACGTCGAAATAACTCATGGCCGAGCCGTTGATAAAGCGCAGGCGAAGACGTTCGCCAGGCTTGAACAGGCCGGTCCAGTTCATGTCCGGCGCCTGGCCGTTCATCAGGTAGGTGTAGGTAGCCCCGCTGACGTCGGCCAGGTCCGTGGGGTTCATCTTCATTTCGGCCCACATCTTGCGATCCGCCACGGTGGCGGCCCAGCCGTTCTTGCTCACATCGTCGATGAAGTCGCCGACGGTGCGCTTGTGGTAGTTGTAGTAATCGGACTGTTTCTTGAGCTTGCGGATGATGTCGCCGGGGTCTTCATCGGTCCAATCGGTGAGCATCACCACGTAGTCCCGTTCGTATTGGAAGGGCTCCGGTTCCCGGGCGTCGATCACCAGCGGGCCGTAGACCCCGGATTGCTCCTGGAAGCCAGAGTGGCTGTGGTACCAATAGGTGCCGTTCTGCCGGACCTTGAACTGATACACGTACATGCCGTCGGGTTCTATGCCCTTGAAACTCAACCCCGGAACGCCGTCCATGTTGGCTGGCAGCAGGATGCCGTGCCAGTGGATGGAGGTGGTGTCCTTCAAGCGGTTGCGCACCCGCAGGGTCACGGTATCGCCTTCGCGCCAGCGCAGCAGGGGGCCGGGAATACCGCCGTTGATGGTCTGGGCGGTACGTGGGTTGCCGGTGAAGTTGACCGGGCTTTCGCCGATGAACAAGTCGAACTCGGTGCCGCTCAGGACGTTGGGCTGGCCCGGGCCGGTGACGGCCCAGACAGGCGCGCGCCACAAGCCCAGGCCGCCGAGGATGGCGCCGGCAGTCAGGCCCTTTACGAAGGTTCGCCGGGAAGTTTTTGTGTGCATACGATGGAAGTCCGTCAGTCGATTCGCAGCGAATACGGGGGCAATCCCTCGGTGTCGCTTTGAAAAGAAGATGACATAAGCCGGCTGGGCAGGTGATTACATTTCGGTCAGCTTGCTCTTGCTGGGGCGCGCGTCCGGTTCCAGGGGCGGGCACAGGGCAGAATGATCTTTTGCATCGACGGGATATTCTGTAGCCTTGCCGGCTTCACGCTGTCCCGTGCCTGATTGATACCCACTTTCCCGGCGGTACCCGAGTGGTCCGGAGCCGGGTGTATACTCGACTTTCGCGCAAAACGCGCCTGCAGGTCTTGCGAACATGACGCAAATTTCCGAACGCCTTCTGGTCCAGGCCCACCTCGACGCCAAGCAGCCCAAGCCGCTGACTGCCGAGCAAGAGGCCTGGTACCGCGCCGCCATCGCCGCCGAGCTCAAGGCTCAGGACGCGGTGCTGGTCGCGCACTTCTACTGCGACCCGATCATCCAGGCCCTGGCCGAAGAGACCGGTGGTTGCGTGTCCGACTCCCTGGAAATGGCCCGCTTCGGCAATGCCCACCCGGCCAAGACCGTGGTGGTGGCGGGTGTCAAGTTCATGGGGGAGACCGCCAAGATCCTCAACCCCGAAAAACGTGTGCTGATGCCCACCCTGGAAGCCACCTGCTCCCTGGACCTGGGTTGCCCGGTGGACGAGTTCTCGGCGTTCTGCGACCAGCATCCTGAACGCACCGTGGTGGTGTATGCCAACACCTCGGCGGCAGTGAAGGCCAGGGCCGACTGGGTGGTGACATCCAGTTGTGCGTTGGAAATCGTCGAGAGCCTGATGGACAACGGCGAGACGATCATCTGGGGCCCGGACAAGCACCTGGGTACTTACATCCAGCGCAAGACCGGCGCCGACATGCTGCTCTGGGACGGTGCCTGTATCGTCCACGAAGAGTTCAAGTCCAAGCAGTTGGAGGACATGAAGGCGCTCTACCCGGACGCCGCGATCCTGGTGCACCCGGAGTCACCGACGTCGGTGATCGAACTGGCGGATGCCGTTGGCTCCACCAGCCAGTTGATCGCCGCGGCCCAGACCCTGCCGAACAAGACACTGATCGTCGCCACCGACCGGGGCATTTTCTACAAGATGCAGCAGCTGTGCCCGGACAAGGTCTTCATCGAAGCCCCTACCGCCGGCAACGGCGCG